>NZ_JBLLVA010000100.1:0-603 GCF_047739745.1 Borborobacter xinjiangensis
GAGCCAAGTTCCTTGTCAATGGACTGTCGAATCTGTTTTCGTGCCAAGGCAAAAGGAGTTCTGCATCCATGGACGACAAGCTCCGGATTGAACGCTCGACCAAGACGCTGCGCACGCTTGCGCTGGAGCGCATGCGCGAGGCGATCATGAGTTTCCATTTTCAGCCGGGCGAAAGGCTGGTTGAGAGGCCGCTCTGCGACCAGCTCGGCGTCAGCCGTTCGGTGGTACGCGAGGTGTTGCGGCAGTTGGAGGCCGAGGGCCTGGTGCAGATGATACCGGGCCATGGGCCGGCCGTGGCGCGTCCCGATCTCAGCCGTACCGACGAGATTTATGAACTGCGCGCGCTGCTCGAGGGAATTGCTGCGCGTTCTTGTGCCGAGTCGGCCACGGATGAACAGATCGCCAGCCTTGGCCGCGCGCTTGAAAATCTTCTAAACGCCTGGGCTTCGGGTGTTCCGCTCGAGGTGATGCGGGCGACGGGCAATTTTTATGAAGAGCTTTTCAACGCGGCAGGCAAGCACATTGCCTGGGAAATCGTGCAAGGGTTGAATGTCCGCATCAACCAGCTTCGCTCGATGACCATTGCTTCGGCAAATCGTCGAG
>NZ_JBLLVA010000101.1:0-545 GCF_047739745.1 Borborobacter xinjiangensis
CCGTCATGCTGGAAAGTCGGAAACACGTCCGAATCCTCGCTGAGCGTGATGAGGTAAGGTTCGACCACGACACCGCTGGTGTTTGCGCCGACATGCCCGAGCAGAGTGTATTGATGGCCGGCGCGCGTGCCGCGACGCTCGACATCCACTCCCTCCCCTGCCTTGACGAACACGGCATTGCGCTCCTCCTCGAAGCGACGCAAAAAAGCCGTGACCGGTACGCCGAGGGCACGCGACAAGGATTGCAACGTCGTCAGCGACGGAGAAGTGTTGCCATTCTCGATTTTCGACAGCATGCCAAGCGAAATATTGGTTGCAGTGGCGAGATCGGCAACGGTGATACCGAGCTTCTTGCGGAAGGCGCGCACCTCCCGGCCAATCGCCACTTCAAGAACGTTCTCGCGGGTGTCGCGAAGGGCATGCGGGTTCTGCTTGAGAACAGTCGGGCTGGACGGGTCGTCCGGCACCTTGGAGCCCTTCGGGCCAGCGCTTCCATTCACTAGCGAAGTCTCTTTGTCCTGCACTTTTTCCACTTCAACCCCGCT
>NZ_JBLLVA010000102.1:0-543 GCF_047739745.1 Borborobacter xinjiangensis
TAGCCGCGCTTGAGGACACGCTCCTTGTAGATCTGGGCGATGATCTCGCCGTCGCCGGCCAGCAGCGATTTGGTCGAGCACATTTCGGCGCAGAGCGGCAATTTGCCTTCGGCCAGCCGGTTGGCGCCGTATTTCGCATATTCCTCCTTGCTGCCGTCGGCTTCCGGGCCGCCGGCGCAGAAGGTGCATTTGTCCATCTTGCCGCGCGAGCCGAAATTGCCGACGCGCGGATATTGCGGCGCGCCGAACGGGCAGGCGTAGAAGCAGTAGCCGCAGCCGATGCACAGGTCCTTGGAGTGCAGCACCACGCCGTCGGCGGTGGTGTAGAAGCAGTCGACCGGGCAGACCGCCGCGCAGGGCGCGTCGGTGCAGTGCATGCAGGCCATGGAGACGGAGCGCTCGCCGGGCTTGCCGTCATTGATGGTGACGACGCGCCGGCGGTTGATGCCCCAGGGCACCTCATGCTCGTTCTTGCAGGCGGTCACGCAGGCATTGCATTCGATGCAGCGGTCGGCATCGCAGAGAAATTTCATTCGTGCCATG
>NZ_JBLLVA010000103.1:0-515 GCF_047739745.1 Borborobacter xinjiangensis
AAAAATCCCGCCTCCTTGCAACGGGGGCGGGATATTGCCATATCCGGCGCAGCGGACCGGGCCCCTCTGGCGAACTTCGTGAAGCGTCGCGATGTCGGACCGTTTGGATATATCGGCCCGCTTTGTGATGTTAAGCGGGCTGCTAGAGGAACGGTTGCCATGATGCGCTTCGGACGCTTTCGATTTCTTGCTCTTCTATCGGCGGCCTTCGTCGCCATGATGCTTGTCTCGGTGGACTTTGCCGAGGCGCGTCGCGGCGGCAGCTTCGGCAGCCGTGGCTTCCGCACGCAGCAGGCCACACCGCCCACGCCAACCGCCCCGAACCAGACCAGTCCCGTCGAGCGCAGCATGACGCCGGCTCCGAACGCGGCTACGCGGCAGCAGCAAACGGTCGGCCAGCAGCAGCGGCCCGGCCTGTTTAATGGGCTGGGCGGCGGGCTGATGCGCGGTATCCTGATCGGCGGCCTGTTCGGCATGCTGCTCGGCTACGGCTTCGGCGGCATGGCGGGCGCCCT
>NZ_JBLLVA010000104.1:0-504 GCF_047739745.1 Borborobacter xinjiangensis
CTGATCCAGTTCCGCAAAAAGTTCGGTCAGGCCAACATGACGTCGCTGGTCGAGCGCGTCAGCCGCTTCACCGTGTTCCTGCGCAACAACGATCGCCAGTCGAAACCAATCATGGATGGGCTAATCCATGCGCTCGGCTCCCTGCCCCATGCGGCGCGGCGCTCAATCACCTTCGACCGCGGCACCGAATTTACCGACGGGCCCTATCTGCAAGCCGGGCTCGGCGTCCAGACGTGGTTCTGTGATCCGCAATCGCCGTGGCAAAAAGGCACCGTCGAAAACACCAACCGCCGTGCCCGCAGATGGCTCTCGAGAGACGTCGACCCGTTGTCGATCGACGATCAGCAGCTCCAACAGCTCTGCGCCCATCTCAACGCCACGCCTCGCAAGTGTCTGGGCTTCAGAACGCCCTCGGAAGTGTTCCGGCAGAAGCTCCTGGCCCTCCGTCGATGAACCGGCTAGCCTGCTCCGGCTGCAAAGTCGCACTTCGACGAGAACTCACAC
>NZ_JBLLVA010000011.1:0-164068 GCF_047739745.1 Borborobacter xinjiangensis
TACGGTGTCGGCGGACGCCGCGACACGCGGCTCGTTCGTTTCGATCTCACGCGGAATGAAAATGATTGCGGGCATTCGTTCTTCTCGGCGCAGAGAATCATCCGCCGGAATCTCTCCGGCGGCACAATATTGCCTGACATTTCAGACGATCGGCCGTACCGAGCGGTGCCGCCCGCTAGTGCGCGACGAGAATGCCCTTGGCCTCGAAAATTTCGCGGATTTGCCGGACATAACCGTGATAGGCTTTGTCCTCATGCGTCCTGCCCCACTGGCGCGGGCGCGGCATGTCTATCCTGAGATCTAGGTCGACGCGGCCGGGCCGCGGCGACATCACCAGCACCCGGTCGGCAAGGAACACTGCCTCGTCGATGCCATGGGTGATGAACAGCACGGTGTTGCCCAGCCTGAGCCACATCGCCTGCAGATCCATGATCATCTGTTCGCGCGTCAACGCATCGAGCGCGCCGAAGGGTTCATCCATCAGCAGCAGGCCCGGCTCCTGGATCAGCGCGCGGCAAATGGCGACGCGCTGGCGCATACCGCCGGAGAGTTCGGAGGGGTACTTGTTACCGAAGCCCTCGAGCCCTACCTGGGCCAGAAGCTCCTCCGCCCGTGCACGATATTTCGTGACATCGAGCTTTTTGATCTCGATAGGCAATAGGATATTGTCGAGCACCGTACGCCAGTAGAGTAGAAGGTCGGACTGGAAGACGACTCCAATCTTGGGATGCGGCTTGGTAACCTCCTCGCCGTCGATGGCAATGGTGCCGGTCGAGGTGCCGGTCAGGCCGGCCAGCAGCGACAGAAGCGTGCTCTTGCCACAGCCGCTGGGGCCGACCACGGCCACGAAGCTGCCAGGCTCCAACCTGAGGTCGATCTTGTCGAGGGCGAGGACATCGTCGTCCTCACGCGTCTTGTAGATCTTCGATAGGTGCGAAATGTCGACCGCCGCGCCCATTTGGGAAATGGCATTCATGGGATTGCCTCGCTGAACCTTTATTGCTTTTGGGGCCGGCCTATTTGGCGACGTCGCGCTTATAGGCGACACGGCTCTCGACAAAATCGATCACGAAGTAGAGCACCACCCCGAGACCGGAGATCGTCACGACAGTCGCAAAGTTAAGCGTCGTGTCGAAGAGCGAATTGGCCTGAAGCTGAAGATAGCCAAGGCCGCGCTCGGCCGCGACATACTCGCCGATGACTGCACCGATGACCGCAAGAGACACCGCCACCTTGAAGCCGCCGAAAATATTAGGCAGCGCTGCCGGCAGGCGAATCTTGAAGAAGGTCTGCCATTCACTGGCGCCCATGGAACGGACGAGGTTGACCAGATTCTTGTCGAGCGACTGCAGCCCCACCACAGTCGAGATCACGATCGGGAAGAACGAGATCAGGAATGCTAGCGTGATCTTGGGAGCCCAGCCGTAGCCGAGATAGAGCACCAACAGCGGTGCGAGTGCCACCTTGGGTACTGTCTGCAGCGCCACCAGGATCGGGTAGATGGCACGTTCGAAGGCCCGAGAATAGAAGATGGATAGGGCTAAGGGAATGCCGATCAGCACGCCCATTGTAAAACCGGAGACGACCTCGAACAGGGTCACGTAGGCATGGGTGGCGAGCAGCGGAAACTCGCTGACGATGCGCTTGGCAATAGCCAGCGGCGTCGGCAGCACGAACTCCGAAAGGCCCAAGAGCGGAACCAGTGCCTGCCAAGCACCAAGCAATGCGGTTGCGAGGATGAGCGCCGAGTAGCGCTCGAGCCAAGGTCCTCGCGACTTTTTTCTGCTCATGTTTTTGCCTTGCTTTGCATGCGCGCGACCGGCGCCTATTACATCCGTGCTCGCCACCGTAACCTCACTGCGTCAGAAGTTCATTGGTGTAGAAGGACGATGCCGGCTTGGGATCGTCGATCTCCTCGACGCTGCCGATCAGCTTGAGCGCGTCGGCGATCGCCTTCTCGTCTATCCAGCCGATGGGCTTTCCGCTCGGCACGGGGATAGACGCCGACGTGGCCTCAATCTGCTGGCGGATGACCTGGTCGGACGGGCCGGCCTGCCAGACAGACTTCAGTGCCGCAGTAGCGGCGGCCGGATCGGATCGCGCCATTTCGATCGCCTCGGCATTGGCGGCGAGAAAGCTCCTCAGGGCCGGGCCCTTCTTGGCGATGCCGTCATCGCTGGCGACCACCGCCATGCCGGGGATGGCAAGACCATACTCAGTCATGTCGAGCGTCGGGAACTTTTGACCGATCTTGTCCTCGAGAACGGGCAGATCGTTGGTCTTGTAAACACTGACTGCATCAACCTGCTTCTGCAGGAATTGTGGCACGCGCGACTGCGAGTCCATCTGAACCTTCGAGATCTTGCTGCAGTCCACCTCGTTGATCTCGCAGAAGGCATCAAGATACGAGGTGCCGGTCTCGCCGACTGCGTGGGCGATGGTCTTGCCTTCAAGATCCTTCGGCGTATTCACCGCCTTATCGGGATGGGAGATCAGGGCAAGCGGCGACTCCGGCTGGTAGAGCGCCACGATCTTTATCGGCATGCCCTTCTGGATGGCCGAGATGGCGAAGATGCCAGGCAGGATGACGGCATCCTCCTGACCCTGAATGAGTGACCCGAGAGCGGCCTGCGATCCTGCACCTTCGCCGAGCTTCAGGGTCACCCCTGCATCCTTGTAGAGACCTTTCTGCTCTCCCAGATAAAAGAAACCGTACTCGCCCTTTAGCTTCCAGCTAAAACGGACATTGACATCCTCGGCCATAGCGCTCTGGCTTGCCATGAGCGTGGCGAAGGCGGCAGTCGCGGCAATTGCGGCACCGCGGATGGCACCTGTGGCATGCAACATTTCACTCCTCCTCCTAGCGTACGCCCTCCAGCGCCCCTTTGGCTGGAAGGCTTGCCTTTCCCAAGAATTGAACTCCTCAATCCAATTCTTGATCTCATCGTGTGATCACAGTCGACGATTGTCAAGCATGATTTTGGCGGGAGCCAGCGGTATTTTTGACTCGCTGACCTCACGCGCGATTATCCCCGCAGCGCTTCGGCGAAGCATCACGATCGCTTGCGGATTCACCACGCGTCGTGTCGCCGCAACAGCCGTTTCAGTGACAGGTCTGTTGCAAGGAGACGAAGTTGCCGCACTTGAATGGTGTAGGTGTCAGCACGACGCCGCAAAGGTTGTGGCCAGCGAATTCTCGATGGCTGAACGACTCAGATCGCGGGCGATGAACACCAGCCAGCCGCCCTCGGAGCCCTCTGGCCAGCGCGGCAGATATTCCGGCGGATAGACGACATGCTGAACGCCGTGGATAACGACAGGGCGAGGGTCGTTCAGTACAGACAGTAGCCCCTTGACCCGGAGAATAGACTGGCCACGACCAGCAAGCAGTAATTCCAACCAGTCGACAAAGGCCGCCCAGTCCACGGCCTTCTCGACCTTTACGGTGAAGGTTCCGACAGCGGCGCTGTGCTTTCCGACAATCGGAACATCGGACATTTCGATGTGGCGTGGCTGCCAATCGTCAGGCTGGTAGAAGACATCGACAGAACTCGGCCTGCACGCCTTGCTCGACACCAGTCGCCTGACCGACGGGTTGACCTTGGTAATGTCAAGTTCGAGCGCATCCAGGCGCCAAGGCTCCACAAGATCGGATTTGGTTATGATGACGCAGTCGGCTAGCGCCACCTGTTGAACGGCTTCGGCAAATTTTGCGATCGATCCGGCGCCCCCGATGCCGTCGACCGTTGCGACGATGCTTCCCGCCCGATAGCCGCGTCGCAATTGCAGGTCGCTCATCACAGCCTGCATGATCGGTGCGGGATCGGCGAGCCCTGTCGTCTCCACAACGACGCGGCGAAAAGGCGGCACCCGGCCGCAGCGGACCATCGCGAGCATGTCTGCCAGCGTCGAGACAAGGTCGTCGCGCACGGCGCAACAAAGGCAGCCTGAGGACAGAAGCACTGCGTCCTCGGACACTTCCCGGACCAGCAGATGGTCGAGGCCGACTTCCCCAAACTCGTTTATGACGACGGCCGTGTCGGCAAAATCAGGCTCACCGAGCAGATGCCTGAGGAAAGTTGTCTTGCCGCTGCCGAGGAAGCCGGTCAGCACATGGACCGGGATCCGGTCGTCCGCTTCTGACGCTGCCGGCAGCACAATCAGCCGATTTCAAAGATGGCGTCGATCTCGACCGGCACGTTGCGCGGCAGAGAATAGCAGCCGACGGCGGCGCGGGCATGCCGTCCGGCTTCGCCGAACACCTCGACCATCAAGTCGGAGGCGCCATTGATAACCTTGGGGTGATCCTTGAAGTCAGGCTCGGCATTGACGAAGCCACCAAGCCGGATGACGCCCACGACCCGGTCGAGATCGCCATCCAGCGCCTGCTTGAGCTGAGCGAGGATATTGATGGCGCAAAGGCGCGCGGCAGCTTGGCCTTCCTCAATCGACAGATCCGAGCCGAGCTTGCCTGTGAACACATCCTTGCCGCCCTCAGCAGGCACTTGGCCGGAAATGTAGATCTGGTCGCCGTGCCGTCGCGCAGGCAAATAGTTGGCCAGCGGCGCCGTTGTTGCCGGCAGCATAATGCCAAGGCTCGCCAACTTGTTCTCGATCTTCCCCGCCACGGCGAGTTCCTCCTGTGAAATCAATAGTCGAATTGCAGTTCCGGACCATGTGTGAAGGGCAGCTCCAAACCCTGTGGGCCGGCAACGCTAAGCAGCGCTTTGCAAGTTGTGCGAATGTCATGGACAATGCCCTTCTTCGCCGCAGCCGCGTTATTTTCCTTGAGCGCGGCGAGAATTTCCCCGTGATCCGAGGCATTCCACGGCATCGATGGGATCAGCAGCGACATGTACATTGTCGGGCCGAATTGCAGCCATAGCGATTCAATCAGCGGCATCAGCACCTCGGAGGCCGCTGCCTCGTAAAGCGTGAAGTGGAACTGCTGATTGAAAGACAGGCAGTTTAGGATGTGGCGCTCTTCGATCGCCGTCAGAAGCTCCTTGTTGATCGCTGTCAACTCTTCGATCAATCCCGGTTGAGCTTTCTTGGCAGCCAGTTCGGTCGCCATGCCCTCTAGCACCTCACGCACGGCAAAAAGGTCGCTCAGCTTGTCCGGGCTTAATCTCGGCACGCGCACCGAACCACCCTTCGTTTCTTCGAGGGCATTTGCTGCGACAAGACGGCTGAGCACCTCACGCACTGGCATCGGGCTGGTGCCGAAGCCTGCGGCCAGCTTGCGCAAGCTCATCACCTGTCCGGGCAGGAACGCGCCGACCATCAGTCCGCGACGCATATAGCGAAGGACATGCTCGTGAACATGACCGCGCGGCGGCTTCGCACCATTGCTGCTGGGCTCGATTTCCGCCTTTATCATCATCATCCTGTCTTTGCCTCAGTCACTTTCCTAATGCATTGCGATCCGGTGGGAACAGTCGATGCCGCTAATCCCTCAAGTCGCGCCGACGCCAAGCTTGAAGTTGACAGGCCAATTTGTGATCTCATACTGTGATCAATATACGATGTGGACGAAACCGGCAACCTTAAACTGCCGCTAAGGCCAAGAAGGAGAACGCCGGCATGAAGCGCGTCACCATGCTCCAGATGGAGTTCCGCCCATGACTGCACCCGTTGTCGACCAGGCTGGGTTGCGCGAGAAGATCGCCAACGGTGCCAGGACAGGCCGATACATATTGCGCAATGTGCGCCTCAATAGCGCCGTGACAAGAGCAAGCGCCATGGATGGCACGCGTGCCGGCTTTTTTTTGCCGACGTGACTGTCGAGAACGGACGGATATCGGCAACAGCTCCTGCGCGCAGCCAGTCCGCTGAAACGAGCGAGGGCGATACGTTCAATTCCATAGATGCCGCCGGCCGCGTCGCCCTCCCCACCTTCGTCGATTGTCACACCCATCTCGACAAGGGCCATATCCTGCCACGCACGCCAGCGGCCGATGGAACCTTCGAAGGAGCGCTTGCCGCAACCCGCGCCGAC
The DNA here is from genome assembly GCF_047739745.1 of Borborobacter xinjiangensis. Lineage (NCBI taxonomy): Bacteria > Pseudomonadati > Pseudomonadota > Alphaproteobacteria > Hyphomicrobiales > Phyllobacteriaceae > Borborobacter > Borborobacter xinjiangensis. The sequence goes on from NZ_JBLLVA010000011.1 coordinate 5,999, forward strand.
CGCGCTGTCCATTGGTCGGCTGGCGATGTCGCCAAGCGCATGGATTTCGCACTGCGCTCAGCATTCCACTATGGCACGGCGGCGATGCGTACCCATCTCGATTCACAGCCACCGCAGGACGCCATTTCGTGGCCGGCCTTGATGGAACTTCGGCAGCATTGGCGCGGCCGCATCGACCTGCAGGCCTCCTGCCTGTTTCCCATCGAAATGGCGCGCGACGACGCCTTCCTCGACCAAATCGCAAAGCGCGTCGCCGCAGCCGGCGGCACACTGGGAGCAGTGACCTATCCCGTTACCGACATCGACCATCTGCTTCGGCAAATGTTCCGGGCAGCGTCCCGGCATGGCCTGGACCTGGACTTCCATGCCGATGAAACGGCAGACCTCTCCGCCGACGCGCTGTCTCGCATTGCCGGGACGGCACTCGGCCTGTCCTTCTCCGGTAGGGTGCTGGTCGGACATTGCTGCTCCCTGGCAATGCAGGATGAGGCGGTTGTCGATGCCACGCTTGACAAGGTCGCAGCAGCAGGTGTCGCCGTCGTGTCTCTGCCGACCTGCAATCTCTACCTGCAGGACCGCCGCCGCAACGGCACGACCCCGAGATGGCGCGGCGTAACTTTGTTGCACGAGATGAAGCTGCGCGGCATCCCCGTGGCGCTCGCCTCCGACAACACGCGCGATCCATTCCATTCTTATGGCGATCTCGACATGCTCGACACGCTGCGCCTGGGCACACGCGTCCTGCATCTGGACCACCCGGCCGGCGACTGGATCAGGGCCGTCACCAAAACACCGGAAGAGATCATGGGCCTCGAAGGCAAGGGCAGCATGGCCGAAGGGCAGCCAGCCGACTTCGTCCTGTTCGAGGGGCGGTCTTGGTCGGAAGTGCTGTCGCGCGCAGAGAGCAACCGCATCGTCGTGCGCAACGGCACACCAATCGCCACCACCCTGCCCTCCTATGCAGAGCTCGATGGGCTCCACGGCCTGGCGCTCGATTGAACCGTAGCCAAGTCGAGCAGGCCAGAATCCAAAAAAAGGCCGCTGATACCAGCGGCCTTTTGCATCGATCGCTCGCCAGCGGTCAGGCCGTGGCGCCGACCTGATAGAGCTCGACCTTGGTGCCATCGGGATCGGCGATATAGATCGTCAGGCCGTAAGGTCCATCATGCAGGTCAGTGTAATAGCGCACGCCTGCCTTCTTCAATTTGGCATCCATCGCCCGCACGTCATTGACCTCAAAGGCTATGTGATCAACTTGGCGATGATCAGCCACCTTGCCATGGATCAGGGCGATGCCCTGATGAAAGGCTGTGAACGGTCGGCCGTCGGCCAGCGGCTTGGCCGGCCGGATCGTGAAGCCGAGCAGGCTGGTGTAGAAATCGACCGACTTGTCGATGTCATTGACCATGATCAGCTGGTGACCATAGTTGGTGACACGTGGCTGGACCTGCTCGCCGATCCAGTCGAGTACTTCGGACGAATGGGCGATCTCGCATAGATACTGCTTCCAAACCTGCTTGGCAGTGGCCTCCCATTCGGCGTTGACGCCCGATACGCAGTCGTCGACGGCAATCACGTCGAGGTCGCGCAAATAGGCTTCGCGGATCGAGGTTTCGACGCAGGCATTTGTGGTCGCCCCGGTGACAAAAAGATGCTGTGTTCCGAGCATCTTCAGCATCATTTCGAGCCGCGTCTCGTAGAAGGCTCCGAAACGATGCTTGCGGATAACGAAGGCGGGATCAAAGTCCGCCAGCGGCTTCAGTTCGTCTATGATCTGCTCATCCCAGCTTCCGGCCAGCGCCGACACCTGTTTGCGACGGGCAGTGTGGCCGAGCAGCTTCTTCTTGGCGCGATTGTGATCGACGGCGAAATGCTCCTGCATCGTCCAGATAACCGGGATGCCGGTGTCCTGACAGCGCTTGATGAGCTTCGCCAATGGCGGCACGATCGAAGCCAGGCGCTTGGTGTCGACGCCGGAAATGCCGAGCGTTCCCTTCTCATGAATGAAGGCATTCTGGAGATCGATCACCAGCAGCGCCGATTTGCGATAGTCGAGAGCCTCGAGTCCCATCACTTGTGCTCCACCATGTCGATGCCGAGCACGCCACCGCGGCCCCAGCTTTCCTTTGGCGTTTCATGGATCACCACATGCAGGTGATCGGGCTTGCAGGCGGCCTCCTCGACCATGGCCTTGGTGATGGCTTTCACGAGGTTTCGCTTCTGCTCGACAGTGCGACCCTCCCACATCTCTACGACGACGAACGGCACTTTATTCCTCCTCTCTTTCGCTGGGCGACGCGCCAGCGGCCCAGACGGGCACGGCGGGCGCGAAACCCGAAACCAGATCGTTGTTGGCCCGGTCGGTGCCGGAAAGCAGCCAGAGCGGGCGATTCGAATAATTGACCAGCACCATCTCTTCCATGCAGGCGCGGTTGGCAGGATGGTGCGGTTCGCGCTCGAACCGGCTGGTCGCCGGCATCAGCCTGACGACATAGAGCGGTTCGGAAGCATTGAAGCCGGCGAGCACATCGGGGCCTATCTCCTCAAGGCTGACCGCCTTCGCCTCCGGCACTTCCCTGCCGACCGTCACCAGCACCAGGGCACCGGCGAGCGGCGTGACCGGCCAATAGCGGCCTTCGCGGCCCTGGCCGAGGAATTCACCGTAGTGGCCGGCCTGGGTAAACAGCTCGCTGTCCCAAAGGATGATATCGGGTCCGATCACTTCGCGTGCGGCGTCGATCACGACATCGCTCTCGCATAGGTCCAGAAAGCACCACGGGTCGGTCAATCCGATGCAGTGGCCCCACGGATTGTGGATCCCCGACAACCGCTCCTGGCGCACCGTTGCCTTGCGGGCAATGATGCCTGCTATCGCTTCGCGCACGGGCAGACGCGCCGGTATCAGCGAAACCCGGCCGGCCAGGTCCAGTTGATCAGGGGCCGAAGGTGTCATGACGGCAGCGTCACACAGCGGCCGCGGCCGTAGTTAGTGTCAGCGACCACCCCATTTTCGTACACGACGTCGCCTCGTGCCACCGTCATCACCGGCCAGCCCTTGAGCTTCCAGCCTTCATAGATGCAGGTGCCCTTGCCGGTGTGGGTGACGGTGCGTTCTTCGTCGAGATCGACCAGCACCAGGTCGGCGTCGAAGCCGACATCAATATGGCCCTTGCGCGGCCACAGACCGAAGCGGCGCGCCGGATTGAACGAGTTGAGTTCGACCAGGCGGCTGAGCGGCAGGCCGCGCTGGTGGACGCCGAAATGCAGCATCAGCGACAGTTCCCACGGGAAACTGACGACGCCGGGGAATTCAGTCCACAGGTCCTCGAGCTTCTTGGGCAGGAACGGCACGTGATCAGTACCGAGGCTGTAGACCGAGCCGTTGAGCATGCCCGCCCACAGGCCTTCGAGCTCGTTGCGGTCGCGCAGCGGAGGCGAGATCTTGGCGCGCATGTCGAGATCGTCGTCATAGCAGGTGCGCGTCAGGTAGTGCGGGCAGGTCTCGACCGTGACATGGACGCCGCGCGCTTGCGCTTCGGCGGCCAGCACCGGGCCCATGCCGACCGATGTGTGGACCAGATGTAGCGAGCAACCGGTCTTTTCGGCCAGGAATATCATGCGCCGGATGGTTTCGACTTCGCAGAAGGCCGGACGCGATTCGGTGTAGGCGCCGAGATCCTGGCGGCCGGTCGCGGCGATCTCCTTCTTGATCCACGAGGCGATCTGGGTATTTTCGCAGTGGACGTTGATGACGCCGCCCGGAACCTTGGCAAGGATGCGCATCGCGGCATAGACCCAGCCGTCGGTCGCCGGCACGATGCCGATCGGATTGTCGGGCTCGTAGCCGAAATAGCACTTGAACGACTTCACGCCGGTCTTGGCGATGATCTCGGGGATTTCGGCAATGTGCTCTTCGCGCTGGATGCCGAAGTGGAAGCCGAAGTCGATGACCGAGTTCTCCTCGCCCAGCGCTTTCCGCTCCTCGTAGAACGGCAGATAGGATTCCTTGAGGTTGCGGATGTAGAGCAGTGCGGTGGTCACGCCACCCGAAGCAGCAGCCGCAGTCTCGGTGCGCATGTCCTCGGCGAAGGGGAACTTGACGCCGAGGTGGCAGTGCGGGTCGATCAGCCCCGGCATCAGGACGCGGCCTTCGGCGTCGATCGTGCGGGTTGCGTCGGGCAGCGATTCATCCGATCCGGTCAGGACGATCTTGCCGTCCTTGACCGCCACGCCTCCATGGAATTCGCCGTCGTGGCGAACCACCCGCGCATTCTTGATGACCAGATCCGCTTTCATCACTTCTGCTCCAGTATGCTTTCTATACGCCGGCTGATGCCGCTCCATTGGCTGCGTCCGACGGTGATCGGCGCACGCGCGCCCATGCCGCGCGCCCAGACGCTCTTCAGTCCCAGTTCGGCAGCCGCATCCCTGTCGATCGTACCGGGAGGAGCCGCGACATCGACCAGCAGCGCATGCTTGGGCAACAACTTGAGCAGCTCGCGTTCGAGCAGCCGCTTGGGCACGCTGCCGATGACGATGTCCATGTTCGGCAGATATTCCGGCAATTGTTCGAGCGTCAGCGATTCCGCACCCGCCGCATAGGCGGCCGCGCGCTGGACCGGGTTGCGCGCCGCGACATGGACATGGGCGCCAAGCGCGACAAGCGTATTGGTCAGCAATGAGCCGATGGTGCCCTGCCCGACCAGGCAGACGTTGGACTTGTGGATGGTGATCTGGGTGTTCTCGATGATCACCTTGAGCACGCCCTCGATGATTGCCGGGCCGCGCAGCAGCATCAGGTCGACGTCCCACTCATATTCGTGCAGCGTGATGCCGAGCGCTTCGCAATGGCCCTTCAGATTGGCGTCGCCCCAGCCGAGAATGATATGGCCAGGCTTGTTCATGCGGGCGAGCATTTCGCGCGTCGGAATGATCTTCTCCGAGCACTTCGGCGCAAACAGCGCTCCCTCGGCGGTGATGCCGGGGATCGGGAACAGCGCGATGTCGGCGCCCTTCAGCGCGTCCGCAGCGTCCTTTGCGTGGTAGACACCCTCGATACCCTCATCCGGCCAGGGGAAACCGTAGGCGCGGACGGACGCTCCGGCACGGACCGCGCAACGGGCGATCTCCTGTTCGCGGGCATCGCCGGCGACGACGGCGATGACTGTATTTTGCCAGCTCATTGCACCCTTACCTTCTGAATTACCTGATCCCTGGACATGCCGGCGATGCCCATCGCTTCGGCGGTGCGGCCACCCTTGCGATAGTCGGTGCCGACGGTAATCTGAGCCAGGTTATAGAGCGAATGCGCGACCGGCGTTTCGACGCCTGCGATCTTCGCGAATTCAAGGAAAGGCAGCAGGCCATGCCCGAAGTCTTCCTTGTAGTAGCGGTATTCGAGCGAGTCAGGGCCCTTGATGCGCTTGTTGGCCTCGCCGCCGGCAATCGCCGCGCGGAAATCGCTGGTATCGACCACATCGGCTTCGACCGTGCCGAGCAGCTTCATCTCCTCGATGAGATTGGGAAGATCATGCCCGAAGGCCTTGGCGACCGCCAGCCGTTCGTCGTCGAGCTGCTTCATGACGCGGGCGACGCCGGGGGTCATGGCATCGACGTAGAAGGTGAAGTTACCGCCCGTCGCCTCGACCCAGGCCGCCGCCAAAACAGCCGCCGGTGGATGCAGGACCATATTGACGTTGGAGAGATCGGAGGCAATCACGTCGGCAACCGAAGTAAGGCCCGGATAGAGCTTTCCCGCGATTTCCAGAACTTCCGAACCACCCTTGAGCGCTGCCGCCTTGAGCTGCTTGGCCCGGCCAGAGACGGTAACGCCGTCGGGGCGATACTTGCGCGCGACATAGGTCAGCGTCGAGAATTCAACGACTGGGGGTGCCTCGCGGCCGATGCGCGAGAAGGTCTCGGCAAATTCAAGTGCACCGCCGGTATGGCCGGGGTTAAGCACGACAGGCTTGGTCGACGGCCAACCGGCGGCAGCAAGCGCCGAAGCAATGGCCGAATGCGAGAAAGTCGGCAGCACAACGACCGCGACGTCGACGCCGTCGATGGCCGCCTTGAGATCGATGGTGATCAGCGCCGGCTTGGCGACGCCCTCGCCGAGCTTGCCTTCATATGCGACACCGCCGAGCTTGACATGCGGCTCGAGTGTTTCCGCCGAACGCGCCCAGAAATGCACGTCGTGACCAGCCTGGACCAACTCCGCGACTGATGCTGCACCGCCCGCGCCTGCACCTAATACTGCAACCTTCATACTCTCCTCCGAGGATCGAAGCGCGGCGATTCTAGCCGCGCGCCCTCAAGCGCCATGGTGCTGCGGACTGATTCCCGATGCCATGCGCCGGTTTGATTACCATCAATCAATTTGATCACATCTGGGGCCGATCTCTCCCATGCAGCCTGTGAACTGGTAACATTTCCGCATCGGCAGACGCGGAAGCGCTGGTGGTCAATTTCCTTCGTCGTAGAGCGTCGTGGTCGTCTCGACACCGTGTTCGTGCAGGCCGGCGCGCACGACAGCAGCGGCTGCCAGTTCGCGGGCCTTGCGGCGGATGGCTGGTTCGTCGACGCCCTGCACCTTGCCGTCGGCATAAAGCACCTTGCCGTCGACCCAGGTCTGGGTGATCGAGGCCGTCGAAGCCGAGAACACCAGTGCCTGCAGTGGATCATAAAACGGCGTCCATTCGACATGGTCGAGGTCGAACAGGATGAAGTCGGCCTTCTTGCCGATCTCCAGCGAACCGATCTCGTCGTCCCACATCAAGGCGCGCGCGCCTTCGATGGTGGCCGCGCGCAGCGCCTGCCGGGCGGTGAAGATGTCGGGCTGCATGCGAGCATCCTTGAACATGCCGGCAACGACCAGCATCTGGCGCATCAGATTCATGTTGCCGGCAGCCGACACGCCGTCCGTGCCGAGGCCAACCTTGACGCCGGCCTTGACCATCTCGGGATATTTGCCGATTGCCGTCGCGCCCTTGCCGAGCTTGAACGACGAGCACGGACAGAAGGCGACACTGGCGCCGCGCTCGGCCAACAGCTTGACCTCCTCGTCCGACACGGCGGAGCCATGGGCGATCACCAGGTTCTTGCGGATGCCCCCAGCATTGTCGACGCGGGTGATCGGCCAGCAGCCATACTTGCTTTCGCAGACCCTTGCCTCCTCAATCGAGGTCGCCAGGTGATAGGTCGTACCCACGCCAAGCTTTTCGGCCAGCGCCACTGCGCCGACGTGCAGCTCGAGGCTGCAGGGCTCCTTGCCCTCGATATTGACCCAGCAGCGGGCACGGCCGTCGAGTGAGTTGTTGTAGCGAATGACGCACTCTTCCAGCACTTTCAGCGCCGTCTGCGCGTCCGGGAAGAAGTGGTGATCGGCCATCTCCTCGGTCCATCCACGCGGCAGTTCGGCCGGCCGGTTGTCGGCGGCGTGTCGGCCGGTGATGCCGCGGATGCCGGTCTTTTCCATGGCTCTGATGACAATGCCGGGATCATATTGCGAGCCCATGTCAAGGAAGCAGGTCGTCCCGCAGCGAAGCATTTCGGTGATGCCGAGCAGCGCCCCCCAATATTCATCCTCTTCGGTGATATATGCGTAGAACGGCTTTGCCCAATGGAAGACCCAGGCGCGCGTAGTCAGGTTATCGGGAAACACGGCGCGCGACAGCGTTTCCGACAGATGCACATGGCTGTCGACGAAGCCCGGGCAGATACCCAGCATCTTGCCGTCGATCACCTTGTCGAACGAGTTTCCCTGGTGACGGGCCGCCACTTCGCCGGCCGGGCCGATATCCGCGATGCGGTCGTCCTCGACGACCACACTGCCATTGCGCAGCACCGTGTCGTTCTTGTCGACCGTGAAGGCGAAGTTCAGATTTTCGATCAGCGTGCGCATGCGGCTCCCCTCAATGCTCTAGCCACGGACCCTCCAGATCGCGCCGCCGGTCCGTGACGGCGGGCGATGCCTTTGCGGCCCGGCAGCACAATCATCCGGGCCGCCACTCCGCAAGCCGGCCTTCAGGCGACGGCCTTGACCTTGCCGCCCGGCTTGGCGGTGCCGCAGACGATCAGCTTATCCGTGTCGGCGTAGTCGGACAGCAGCTCGGACCCGTTTGAGGTCACCAGCAGCATGTCCTTGTTCTGCATGCCGTAGCCGAAGCCGGTGTCGTAGCAGAGCGGCTCGAAGCCAAGGACCATATTCTCCTCCAGCGGCGCGTCGCTGCCCGGCTTGCCGAGCACCGGAGTGAGGCCGAGATAGGGATCCTCGTGCAGGTGAAGACCAATGCCGTGACCGACAAAGGAGATCGGTGGCAGGTCGAGCTTGGCGAGCTTGGTTATGAAGGCGTCGTAGATTTCGCGGCAGCTGGCGCCCGGCTTGACCTTCTCCATGATCTCATATTTGCACTCGACGAGATGGGCCCAGATCTTTTCGGCCATGGGGGGCGCCTCCCCTACGATCGCCGTCCGGCAGACCCCGGCCTGATAACCATTGATGACCGAGAAGATCTCGACGCGGCAAACGTCACCGCGCTTGAGAATGCGGTCGGACGGGCCGACATTGGGCAGCATGCTGCGCTCGCCGGTGGCGACGATGAGCAACTTGAAGTGCTCGGCGCCGAGCGAGTAGACATTACGGGTCAGGTGGCCGGCGATGTCCATCTCCGAATCACCTTCATCGACGACCGCCAGCGTGTCGGTGATTGCCTGGTCGGCGATCCGCGACAGCTTGCCGAGCAGCGCGATTTCCTCTGCTGTCTTGATCTGACGCAGGCGAGCCAGGATGGGTTCGGCATGTTGAAAGCGTGCGCCTGGCATCGCCGCCATCAGGCGGGCAAAGTCGCCTGCCGGCAGATAGTCCATCTCAAGGCCAATGCGCGCCTTGCCCAGTCCAAGGCCAGAGAGCTGATCAGCCAGCACCAGCATCGGATCGTCCGAGAATTCGGCCCAGATCCGCGATGGGACATCCGGCAGGCGGCGCCTGATCGTCGAGGCCTCCATGTCGACGCCGAAGATTGCCGTGCGCCCGTCCGCCGTGACGATGGTCATCGCATGGCGGTGGCGGATCAGCGGTTGCGACGGCACCACGAAGCCTGCGGTGTAGGCAAAGTTTTCAGGCGACGAGCAGATGATGGCGTCGAGGCCATGCTCCGCCATGGCTTTGACCTGCTTTGCGACAATTTCTGTGCGCATATTGGGTTCCCTCTCCTTGGATTCTTGGCCAGCGCTCAGTCAAGCACTCGATATTTTTCGATCTTGGCGAGGTCGACATCGATGCCCATCCCGGGTCCCGTCGGCACAATGATGGCGCCATCGACGAACTGCATCGGCTCGATCAGGAGGTCGTCCTTGTAATAGATGCCACCGACCTGGCCGTGCTGCGCCTCGGCGGGAGTTGACACCGGGATGACGCAGGACAGCGTCACCGCGGGCGATGCGGCGGCAAGCTGGACATTGGCAAGATTGCCGATGCCCGTCTCGATGGAGCCGTTGACGTTACATATAAGGCCTGCTGCACGGCAAACTGCACCGACCTCCATCGCCTTGTAGAGGCCACCGGCCTTGGTGGTGTAAATCGAGACTATCTGGATACCGCCATTCTGGATGATCTGGATCGCATCATGCGCGTTCCATGCTGACTCGTCAGCCATGACAGGGGCGTCGATGCGGCGGCCGACCTCGGCGATACGCTCGATGCCCATCACCGGCTGCTCGACATATTTGAGCCCGTTCTTCTCCATCTTGCGCACCGTCTGCACGGCCTCGCCAGGGGTCTTGTAACCCTCGTTGGCGTCAACGCAGATCTCCACGGCATCGCCCGCCACTTCGCGGACCGCATCGACCATGGCGGCATCGCGAGCCGGGTCCACTCCGATCTTGACCTTGATCGTCCTGACGCCCTCCTTGACCAGCTTGGCGACCTCGCTGCGCGCCTCCTCGATCGAGATCAGGCCGATCGAATGGGTGACCGGTACGCGATCGCGCGCCTTGCCGCCCAGCAGCGTATGCACGGGAACATTCAGCCATCGGCCGGCAAGATCATAGGCTGCAAACTCGACTGCCGCCTTCGAATAAGGGTAGCCACGGATGATGGCATCCATACGCGCATGCAGCTCCGCGAAATTGCCGAGTTCGAGCCCTATCACGGCAGGTGCGAGATATGTGTCGATGACAGCGCGTGTTATCATGGCGGACTCGCCGAAATAGCGACCGAACTCGCCACCCCAATCCTTGAGCGCTGGCGCCTCGCCCCAACCAACACGGCCATCGCTATCTGTCATCTTGACCATGACATAGCGGCCTATCACCTCGGTAAGGCCCGCCCATTTATGTTCACGCCGCGTCGGCAATTGTACAATCAGCGTTTCGATGGACTTTATCGTGGGCACCGCTCTTACCTTTTCCTTGTCACTGTGGAGGAGTCGCCATATGATGCGATCATCCAGTGTGATCACAGTTTATGATCATATACCCGGATGTCAAGCCGCATCGTCTGTGAATTTCTCGGCCGCGGAGGGGCATCGGAAGCGAGGGCAAAACGGGAGACGAAAGAGATGATTGTGGAAGCGACGAACTATTTCGCTACGGACGGAAACGCAGAAGCCGCTCTGGAGCAGCGCCGCAAAGCAACCGAAATCAGGCGCAGGCTTCGACTGGAGCCAGGGCGCATCCTCGTGAAGCTGGAAGGCCCGGGACCTGATGTCCGCTGGGAATGCAGTTTCGCAACAAGGGACGCCTACGAAGCCGACCTGGCCGCAAGGGAGGCATCGCCGGAATTCGTGTCCGCACGCAAGCAGATGCATACCCTGATAGACAGGTTTGAACGGCATGTCAGTGTCGAAGACGATGCTCCAGTCCCTGGAGACTGAACTGAAACGAACACAAATATGAGGTCGGAAAAAACGGGAGGCGTTGGAACACTGCGGAGAAAACGCAGGCGAGGACATGCTGGCGCCACGAGTGCGCCGCTTAATTGCAGAGCGGAACGCGCGTCAGCGCGTGCTTGTTGCCGGAACTAACCTCGCAATAACACGGCAGCCGTAGCTTTGCGCGGCAAGGTCAAGGCCGCCGCCTCACGGCAGGCGGATTACATATTCCTTGCGCGTGGTCTCAAGCACTTCCCACGTTCCCGTGAAGCCGGGACGGATGACGAAACTGTCGCCCGCCTTGACCGTACGCGCCTCGCCCCCATCCTGCGTGATGACGGAAACGCCTGACAGGATGTGGCAAAATCCCCATTCGTCGTAAGCGATGCGCCATTTGCCCGGCGTCGATTCCCAAACACCGGCGAATATGCCGCCCTCGGCCTCCTCGACATTCCAGGTGCGGAACTTCGGGTCGCCGGAAAGGAGACGCCCTTCGGCAGGCGCCCCCTCCTCTGCTTCAACCCGCGCCATGTCCAGGCGCAGGAATTTCGAATCAGAGCTTGGCAAGCGCCTGCTCCAGGTCGGCGATGATGTCGGCGACGTCCTCGATGCCGACCGAAAGCCGCACCACATCCGGGCCGGCGCCGGCCGCGACCTTCTGCTCATCGCTGAGCTGGCGGTGCGTCGTGGAGGCCGGATGGATGACCAGCGACTTGGTGTCGCCCATATTGGCCAGGTGCGAGAACATCTCAAGCGATTCGACCAGCTTGACGCCTGCCTCGTAGCCACCTTTCAGGCCGAAGGTGAAGACCGCGCCGGAACCCAGCGGCGAATATTTCTGCTGCAGGGCGTGGTTCCTGTCGTTCGGCAGGCCGGGATAGTAAACCCAATCGATCTTCTCGTGCTTGCTCAGCCATTCGGCAACCTTGAGCGCATTGTCGCAATGGCGCTGCATTCTGAGCGGCAGCGTCTCCAGCCCGGTCAGGATCATGAAGGCGTTGAACGGCGAGATCGCCGGCCCGAAATCGCGAAGGCCAAGCACCCGCGCGGCAATCGCGAAGGCGAAATTGCCGAAGGTTTCGTGCAGCACGAGGCCGCCATATTCGGGCCGTGGCTCGGACAGCATCGGATAGTTACCGGATTTCGACCAGTCGAAGGTTCCGGCATCGACCAGCGCGCCACCCATCGAGTTGCCGTGGCCGCCGATGAATTTGGTCAGCGAATGCACGACAATGTCGGCACCGTGCTCGATCGGCCGAACCAGATATGGGGTGGCCATCGTGTTATCGACGACCAGCGGCAGGCCGTGGCGATGGGCGACTTCGGCTATGGCGGCGATATCGATGAAGGTGCCGCCGGGATTGGCAAGGCTTTCAATGAAAATGGCGCGGGTGTTCTCGTCGATCTGGCTTTCGAAGCTCGCAATATCGTCAGGATCGCCCCACCGTGCTTCCCAGCCGAAATTCTTGAAGGCGTGACCGAACTGGTTGATCGAACCGCCATAAAGCTTCTTGGAAGCAACGAAATTCTCGCCCGCCTTCATCAGCGTGTGGAACACCAGCAACTGGGCGGAATGGCCGGAAGCGGTCGCGAGCGCCGCCGTGCCGCCCTCCAGCGCCGCGACCCTTTCCTCCAGCACGGCCTGGGTGGGGTTCATGATGCGGGTATAGATGTTGCCGAACGACTTCAGCCCGAATAGCGAGGCTGCATGCTCTACATCGTCGAACACAAAGGACGTGGTCTGATAGATCGGGGTTGCGCGCGCGCCGGTCGCCGGGTCCGGCTTGGCGCCGGCATGGACGGCGAGAGTGTTGAAACCGGGAATGCGCTGAGACATTTTTTTCTTCTCCAAAGAATTTCGTGGAAATTTGTGTCCATTCTTGGCCAATGCAATCGGAGAAAGCAAAGAAAACTATTCCAAGAACGGGCTGGTTGTGACCCGATTTACGTCAGATATCGGACAAGTCTGGAACGATCCTCCGAGGCTTAGGGTCAGGACCGGCGGACCCCGAAGTGCTGGAAGCCAGCACGCATAAGCGGCCGCTTCGAGCTGATGACATTGGAATTGACGCCGTTCCAGCCGATCTCGCCCGACAATCTCGCATATTCGATCTTGGGGCAGCGGTTCATGACCACTTTGATGCCGGCTGCTTCGGCGCGTGCGGCCGCCTCGTCATTGCGCACTGTCAACTGCATCCAGATCACCTTGGGCAATGGGTCCAGCGCCAGCGCCTGCTCGACGATCGGCGGCACCGCGCTCGATGCGCGAAAGATGTCGACCATGTCGATGGACACCGGAACGTCGGCAAGCCGGGCATAGACCGGACGCCCGAGGATCTGCTTGCCGGCATGGCCGGGATTGATCGGATAGACCTCATAGCCCTTGTCGATCAGATATTTGGCGACGAAGACGCTCGGGCGCACATCGTTGGCCGACGCACCGACGATGGCAACGGTTTTCACCGAGTTCAGGATATCCGCGATGTAGGCGTTTTCGTAAGTGTCGTGATTCATTCGGGAAGCGTGATACGCCCTTCAGCGTCGATCGGAAAATCGGGATTGTGGGCGACCTCCCAAAGATTTCCTTCGGTGTCGGCGAAATAGCCCTGCATGCCGCCCCAGAAAGCCTTGTGCGCGGGTTTCACGATGCGGCCACCGGCACGCGCCGCCATATCCAGCACCTCGGCAACCTCCTCTTCCGAGCGCGTATTGTAGGCGAGCGCCACCGGCGCATATCCCTCGCGGGCAAACTCGACGCCGGCGTCCCGCGCCAGATCATGACGGCCCCAAAGCGCCAGGATCGCGCCGCCCATCTGGAAAAAGGAAACGTCCTCGGCGAAGCGCTGATTTCTTTCCAGGCCCATCGCCTCGTAGAAGCGCGTCGCGCGCTCCAGATCGTCAACGCCGAGCGTAACCAGCGATATACGCGGTTCCATGCCTACTCTCCTTTCCATTCAGGAGTGCGCTTGCCGATGAAGGCATCGATGCCCTCCTCTGCGTCACGCGCCAGCATGTTTTCGACCATGACGCGCGAAGCGTATTCATAGGCGTCCGCCAGGCTCATTTCGGCCTGCGCGTAAAATGCCTCCTTGCCGATCTTCAGGGTCAGAGCGGATTTCGAGGCGATGATTTGGGCATATTTGTTCACCACCTGGACGAGATATTCGCGCGGCACGACGCGATTGACGAGGCCGAACTCGCGCGCAGTGGCAGCGTCGATGGTCTCGCCCGTCAGCAGCATTTCCATCGCCTGCTTGCGCGAGACGTTACGCGAAAGCGCCACCATCGGGGTCGAGCAGAACAGGCCGATATTGACCCCAGGTGTGCAAAAGGTCGATTCCTGCGAACAAATGGCGAGATCGCAGCTTGCCACCAGTTGCAGGCCGGCCGCCGTCGCCAGGCCATCCACCTCGGCGATCACCGGCTTCGGGTGACGCACGATGGTCTGCATCAGTTTGGAACAATCGGCCATGGTGCGCTGAAAAAACGCCCTGCCCCGGTCAGCGTCCGCGCGGTGAGCGGAGACTTCCTTCAGATCGTGGCCGGCGCTGAACACCTTCCCGGAAGCGGCAAGCACGATCACCCGCACCGACCTGTCGTCGCGGGCCCGTTCCAACTCAGCCTGAAATGCCGCCATCGCTGCGATCGACAATGCATTGGCAGGCGGATTGGCAAGCGTGATGCGCAACACACCATCCGTCAGCTCCGAAAAGACCGGACCTTCCTGAATCGGCTTGAGCGCGACAACCTCGGCCACTTCATCTCTCCCCTGTCTGCTTGCTTTCAGCGTCGTTCATGGATTAGCACGGCTGATAATGAAGAACAGCGATAAACGTGATCGTGCCTCGATGATCTCATGCTCGCGGCGCTTCCCGGCAATCGGAGACCGATGAAATGCCGATCCAGGCCAATATGCAACCGCTGATGACCGCCGGCGAGATCAACGAATTCCTGAAAACGGCCTATCCGCAGCTCAATGCCGATTTCAACGCCTATGAAGCCGTCGAGGTGTTTGCGGGCGGATGCACGGTGAGACTGAACGCCGACGAGCGCCATCTGCGTCCCGGCGGCACCGTATCCGGCCCGTCGCTGTTCACGCTGGCCGATATCGGCGGCTATGCCTGCGTGCTTTCGCATGCCGGCCCCGACGCGCTGTCGGTCACCACCAACCTCACCATCAACTTCATGCGCAAGGCCGAAGCCGGCCCGATCCACGGCCACTGCCGCATCCTTAAGCTTGGCCGGAGCCTCATGGTTTTCGACATCGACATCATCGCCGGCGCGGATGGCCAGACGGTCGCGCATGCCACCGGCACCTATTCCATTCCGCCGAAAAGCAACGCAGTGGCGACGCAAGCTATGCGGTAAAATAATACCGCATCACTAAATAATTGAACTTCAATAGCTTTTCTGCGATCGGTATCGTTTCAATCTCTTGACGTGCGGCACCTGACCCCCTATAAGCCACGCCGAAGCAGCGGCCTTACGGCTGCCGTTTCTTTTTGGCGGATAGCAAGCGCTGTCCTTCAAATCCAAGCAACAAGAAACGCCTTCTCCGGAAGGTTCAGAACGAAAGCAATCGATCCATGAAAACCTTTTCGCAGAAGCCTGCGGACGTGGTGAAGAAGTGGGTGCTGATCGACGCCGAGGGTCTCGTCGTCGGCCGTCTCGCCTCCATCGTCGCCAACCGTCTTCGCGGCAAGCACAAGCCCACCTTCACGCCGCACGTCGACGACGGCGACAATGTCGTCATCATCAATGCCGACAAGGTCGTCCTGACCGGCAAGAAGTACACCGACAAGATGTATTACTGGCACACCGGCCATCCGGGCGGCATCAAGGAGCGCACCGCGCGCCAGCTGCTTGAGGGTCGCTTTCCCGAGCGTCTGCTCGAAAAGGCCATTGAACGCATGATCCCGCGCGGCCCGCTCGGCCGTCGCCAGATGAAAAATCTGCGCGTTTATGCCGGGTCCGAACATCCGCATGCCGCCCAGCAGCCCGAGACGCTCGACGTCGGTGCGCTGAACGCCAAGAACAAGAAGGCTTCGTAAAATGGCAGAGCTCTCCTCGCTCGCAGAACTCGGCACGGTTGCTACCACCACGCAGCCCGCCGCTCCGGTCCACGTCCAGAAGCTGGACAGCCTGGGCCGCGCTTATGCCACCGGCAAGCGCAAGGACGCGATCGCCCGCGTCTGGGTCAAGCCCGGCTCCGGCAAGATCATCGTCAACGACAAGGAATTCGCGGCGTATTTCGCCCGCCCCGTGTTGCAGATGATCCTGAAGCAGCCGATCGTCGCCTCCAATCGCGAAGGCCAGTTCGACATCGTCGCCACCGTCATCGGCGGCGGCCTCTCCGGCCAGGCCGGTGCGGTTCGCCACGGCATCTCCAAAGCGCTGACCTATTACGAACCCGGCCTGCGCGCCGTGCTCAAGAAGGGCGGCTTCCTGACCCGCGACAGCCGCACCGTCGAGCGCAAGAAGTACGGCAAGGCCAAGGCTCGCCGCAGCTTCCAGTTCTCGAAGCGCTGAATTTATTCGATTTCGAATTGCGAAGGCCGCTCCGGGCGGCCTTTTGCGTTTCAGTGCTGCGGAACAGCGCCGCCGCTGCCGGCGATTCAGTTGCTGAGATCGTACGGCACCCGGAAGCCGTTTCTGGTCAGCCAGTCGATGGCGGCAGTCGGCTCGTCGGTCTGGATGATGGTTGCGCCGCGCTCGACCCAGAACCCGTAAGTTTCGCCCGGCTGATTGGCGAGCGTTGCCAGTTCGTCGCCGCGGCCGCCCGAAAGCATGCCGCCGGGCTTGTTGGCAATGGCATAGGTGTTGACCCACAGATGCCAGTCGCCACGGCTCGCTACCGCCCTCGCCCTTATGTCGAACAAAGGTCCGCCGCGGTCCGTCATCGGCGCATCCGCCTGATGCCAGTTGATAAGTTCTGCCGCGTTGGCGGCGAATGCGCTGGTCGCGACCTCCAGGAAGGTTGCGTCCTTGACCGCATCGTCTGCCATGATCGGCATGAAGACAACATCGTCGCCGGTTCTTTCCAGAACCGTCTTCATCTGGCGGATACGCTCGGCATTCCAGAGATTGGCCTTGACCACGAGTTGATCGGCCATGCCCATTTCTCGCGCCACCGCCACGATGCGCGGCAGCACATCGTGATCGAGCTTGTTGTCGATATTGACGAAAATCCGGTCTTTGGTGACGGCGAGCATTTCGCGCAGGCTTGGAATGTGCTCGGCGGTTGCCTCGCCGGTTCCTTCTATCACCAGCCGGCATTCTTGCAGTTGGGAAAGCGTGCGTTCGGCAAGCACGCCGTTGCAGGTCGAGCTGCGGTCGAGCCAGCTATCGTGGAACACCACGAACTCGCCGTCCTTCGATAATTGCACGTCGAGCTCGACCATTTCGACGCCGAGTTCGATGGATGCGGTGACCGCCGCAATCGAATTCTCCGGATAGCGCGTGCGCTGCGCCTCGACACCGCCGCCGCGATGCGCCACCACCATGACATGGTCGCGCCATTGATTGGCGTTTTCGAGACGCTCCCTGATCTGGGCGATACGGGTTGTTTCGGCATGCAGTGCCGAGGAACTCACCGTGGCCAGCAGGCCGACGGCAGCAGCAAGAAGGACTTTGCGCACGAGAATCGCTCCGGGTCCGACAACTCGGCGAAGCGATAGCCGCCTTCGATGACAGCGGCATGAAGGCCTTCCCGCGGGTAAAGTCAGATTCTTTTCGACAAGCGCCTGAACCAGGCGAGCGCCGGCATCTCCACCAGCCGCCACGTGCAATATGAAGCGACAAGCGTCAGGGCGAGCATGATGGCCGTTGCCGCAAGGCCGACCATGGCGCTTTCCGGCCCGAAGCCATGGGCGACACCGCCGTGGAAGCCGATCTCGCCAAGGAGACCGCCGCCCAGCTTTCGGTCGACAAGGCCGGCGAGGTTGAACAGGCGTCCCTGCACGAAAATATGGACCATATAGATCGAATAGGACAATGCGCCGAGCAACAGCATTGCCCTCGACCGCAGCAGCGCACTCACCCACCCGCCCTCATGGGCAAAAACGTAAAGGGCGATGACAAAGACGAAAGGTGCCGCGATGCCGACATTGCCCTTGCCGGCCGAGCTGACAAACAGAACGATCATGGCGATCGCACCCAGTTCAACGAGCGTCCATGCGAGGCGCTCCGCGCGACTGTAGACCTCGTCGATTTCACGCCGTACCGCTGAAATCGCGTCGTGCTGGAACCATGACAGCAGCGCACCCAGCGAAAAGCCATAAAGACAGCGAACGAAGCCGAAATCCCACGACACATCCATGCCGGTCGCGGAAAAGGCAAGCAGCAACAACGGCGCAACGAGCGGCGCGACGACGAAAAACATCCATGCGCGACGCCCGGCCACGAACATCGCGGCGGCAAAGAACAGATAGGCGAAGAACTCGGCCGAGATGCTCCAGCTCGGCGCATTCCAGGTGAGCTGGTTCTCGAAGCCGATGCCATGGAGCAGGAAAAGATTGGTGAAAAGGCTGCCGATGCTATCGGAGCCGGTGAACGGAGCCGCGCCATTGCCGCGCAGTTGCGGCAGCAGCAGGCGCAGCAGTTCGAACCCGACGAAAGCCGCAAGCATGAACAGATGCAGCGGGTAAATCCTGCCGAAACGAACCAGGGCAAAACGCCTGATCGCAGTCGTGCTGTCCAATCTGCTTGCATAGCTCGAGGTGATGACGAAGCCCGAGAGCACGAAAAAGAAGTCAACGAACAAATAGGACGAGCTAATAAAAGCGCTTTGCGAGATAAATCCCGTCGCCGGAAAATGAAAAAGCGCGACCAGGAGCGCGCAGATGCCGCGCCAGGAATCGAGCGCCTCGAAACGTCCGGCCGCAACAGCGGTCGATCGGGCGGATAAGATGGTCGAAGAAGAGCGAGTGCTGTCGAGGAATGTCGTCTGCGCCATAGTGGTCCACATTCTGTCCCGAAATGATATACGGTCCGGGCGAATCCGCTTTTCATCTCGGCAGGGGCAAGACCCGTGCCGGCCTTAGGACCAATCGACATTCAGGATTTGAGGCGTGGTATGAGCCAAAATCGTTCAGTTCGAGGAGCGGAGCCGAAGTCGCAGCCGCCCTGCGTCGAGGCTTCGCGAGGCTGAAATGGGCGACTTTGGCCATATCCCTGCGGGACGCGGCGGATTTCGGTCCTGAATGTCGAAACTGCTCGACGGTGGTCGAACTGCCTTGCGCTTTTCTCCTGTTCAGGACCGAAATCCGGCTCGCGCCACGCCCAACCCTGAATGTCGATTGGTCCTGGTCTCCCTAACGGACAAGCTTTAGGAAATCGTAATGCCTGCACAGTCCATCGATCACGCGTTCACAGCCAACAGGAACACCGGCCGCTCCAGCGA
Organism: Borborobacter xinjiangensis; assembly: GCF_047739745.1. NCBI lineage: Bacteria > Pseudomonadati > Pseudomonadota > Alphaproteobacteria > Hyphomicrobiales > Phyllobacteriaceae > Borborobacter > Borborobacter xinjiangensis. The sequence goes on from NZ_JBLLVA010000011.1 coordinate 25,271, forward strand.
CCCGACCTATGCGGGTGCGCTGTCCTTCATGCGGCGCCGATACACCAAGAACCTGAAGGGGGCGGATGCGGTGGTGTGGGGCATCCCGTTCGACGCCGCGGTGACCAACCGGCCCGGCGCGCGTTTCGGGCCGCAGGCGGTGCGCCGTGCCTCGGCGATTTTCGATTGCGATCCGCAATATCCGTTCCAGCTTGATCTTTTCGACCAGTTGGGCGTCATCGACTATGGCGACTGCCTGCTCGACACCGGTAATCACCAGAAGACGCCGGGCACGATCGAACGCGAGGCTGGGAAAATCCTGAAGTCGGGCGCCTTCCTGCTTTCGCTCGGCGGCGACCATTTCGTGACCTGGCCCGTGCTGAAGGCGCATGCGGCAATCCATGGACCGCTGGCGCTGGTGCAGTTCGACGCCCATCAGGACACCTGGCCCGACGACGGCAAGCGCATCGACCACGGGTCGTTCGTCGCCCGCGCGGCACGTGAAGGCATCATCGATCCGGATCGCTCCATCCAGATCGGTATCCGCACCCACGCGCCCGAGACGTTCGGCATCAAGATCCTGTACGGGCACGAGGTCGAGGAAATGCGGGCTTCCGACATCGCCTACGCGATTGCCGAACGCACCGGCGGCCGCAAGACCTATGTGACGTTCGATATCGATTGCCTCGATCCGGCCTATGCGCCAGGAACCGGCACGCCGGTTGCCGGCGGCCCGTCCTCGGCCAAGATTCTTTCGGTGCTGCGCCAGTTGACTCAAGTCGATATTGTCGGCGCCGATGTCGTTGAGGTTGCGCCCGCCTACGATCATGCCGATATTACGGCGATCGCCGGCGCGACGGTGGCAATGCACTATCTTGGACTGCTGGCTGAGCGAAAGCTGCGCGAGACCGCTTTGCGGCAGGCTCAAAGCCCGGTTTCAGAGCAGCTTGCAACCATTTGAAACAAAGCACATATCGACGGACGAGACCCATGAAACCCAAAATCTTCATCGATGGCGAACACGGCACCACCGGCCTGCAGATCCGCGCGCGGCTTGCCGAACGCAGCGATCTTGAAGTCCTGTCGATCCCGGAAGCCGACCGACGTGACAAGGACATCCGCGCGGATTTCCTCAAATCCGCCGACCTCGCCATCCTCTGCCTGCCGGACGACGCTTCCCGCGAGGCTGTCGGCATTCTCGAGGGCAACAATTCCACGCGCATCATCGATACCTCGACCGCGCATCGCGTTCATCCCGACTGGGCCTATGGCTTTGCGGAAATGGATGGCTCTCAGCGTGCGCGGATCGCCAAGGCGCGGCTGGTCGCCAATCCGGGGTGCTACCCGACCGGTGCGATCGCGCTTGTGCGCCCGCTGGTTGCAGCCGGACTGTTGCCATCGGACTATCCGGTCACCGTCAACGCCATTTCGGGTTATACGGGCGGCGGCAAGCAATTGGTGGCGCAGATGGAGGATGAAGCGAGGCCCGATCACATCGGCGCACCGCATTTTCTTTACGGGCTTACGCTGACGCATAAGCATATCCCCGAAATGCAGCTCTACGGGCTGCTCGAGAGGCGGCCGATCTTCTCACCTTCCGTCGGGCGCTTCGCGCAAGGCATGCTGGTGCAGGTGCCGCTGCATCTGGCCGATCTGAAGGGCGCGCGGTCGCTTGGTGACATTCACGCCGCGCTTGCCGCTCACTATGAAGGCCAGGACATCGTGCAGGTGGTGCCGCTGGCCGATAGCGCCAAGCTTGCCCGCCTCGATCCGACCGAGCTCAACGACACCGACCTGTTGAAGCTCTACGTTTTCGGCACCGAGGGACAAGGCCAGGTCAATCTCGTTGCCGTGCTCGACAATCTCGGCAAGGGCGCATCCGGTGCCGCCGTGCAGAACATGGACCTGATGCTCGGCCTGAAACATTAGCCTGATGGATCAGCCTGCCTTTCCGGGTCGCTGGAATGTCAGCGATCCGGTTCTCATCGCCGAGACGTTCAGCAGCCGCATCTGGAAGGTGAGGCTGGGCGATGGGAACACGGCCGTGGTCAAGGATCTCAAGCCTTTCGACGATGTCGAGGACGAATTGCGCGGCGCGCATTTCCTCTCCTGGCGAGATGGCTACGGCGCGGTGCGCCTGCTGGGGCTCGACGGAAAGCGCATGCTGCTCGAACATGCCGGCGAAACGGCACTCACCGAGCGGCTGAACGCTGACGGCGACCGGCAGGCGACCGAGATTGCGGCCGAGGTGATGGCAAGACTACATTCACCCTCGACCAACCCTGCCCCGGCCGACCTTCAGCCGCTCGCCGAGCGCTTCGACAGCCTGTTCAGAAAGGCCAAGGCGGAGCGCGAAGCCGGTACGACAAGCCTCTATGTCGAGGCCGCGAACATTGCCGAGCGGCTTCTTGCCAATCCACACGAACTGCGGCCGCTCCATGGCGACCTGCACCATGACAACATCATGCATGGACCGCGCGGCTGGCTGGCGATCGATCCGAAGGGGCTGATCGGCGATCCCGGTTTCGATGCGGCGAACCTGTTCTACAATCCGCTCGATCGCGACGATCTCTGCCTCGACCCCGAGCGCATCGTCTTCATGGCCGAGACCTTTGCTGCAACGCTCGGCCAGGACGTGCCGGCCATACTCGATCACGCCATTGCCTATGGCTGCCTGTCGGCAGCGTGGCATGCCGAGGACGGCAACGCGCCGGATGAAACGCGCGAACTTGCGGTTGCCGCCGCGGTCAGCGAGGTCCGCTCTCTCAGTTCCTGACGACGACCTCTGTCGGCAGCGGATACGAGCCCTTGGTTCCGCGCCAATGCGCGGCTGCGAAGCCGAGGAGGACAAGCGCAAAGCCCTGATGCAGCAGCGCCCAGTGCAGCGGCACCTGCAGGACAAGCGTCGCGACGCCGATTGCGGCCTGCACCAGCACCAAATGGAACAGCACCAGCGCCCGGCGCCGATGCGTCGTTCCTGGCTCGCTGCGGCCGACCGCGATCATATGCCAGAGCGCGGCGACAAACAGGGCGTAGGCGCCGAGGCGATGAATGAATTGCACCGTCTTCGGATTTTCGAAGAAATTGTGCCAAAGCGGATCGATGACGAACAGGCCGCCCGGCACCATGGCACCATCCATCAGCGGCCAGGTGTTATAGCTCAAGCCCGCATTGAGACCGGCAACCAATCCGCCGAGAAATATCTGGAAGAGCGATAGAAACACCAGAAAACCGGCAAAATGCTGCGTTTTCTTGTCCGCCGGCGCTTCCGAGTGCGGTGCAAGCCCTCTTGCCACCACCATTGTCGCGGCGAAAATCAGCGCTGCAATCGTCAGATGCATTGCCAGCCGATATTGGCTGACATCGGTGCGCTCGACCAGGCCTGACGAGACCATCCACCAGCCGACCGCGCCCTGCAGACCGCCGAGCGCCAGAATGCCGACGAGCTTCGCGCCGAGGCTGCGTTCGACGCGACCGCTCACCCAAAAGAACAGGAGCGGCAGGGCAAACACGAAGCCGACGCCGCGCGCCAGAATGCGATGCGCCCACTCCCACCAGAAGATGACCTTGAATTCCTCAAGGCTCATGCCCTTGTTGATCTGCTCATATTGCGGAATCTGGCGGTATTTTTCGAATTCCTCGTGCCATTCCTCGGTCGAGAGCGGCGGAATGACGCCGTGGATCGGCTTCCATTCGGTGATCGACAGGCCGGAATCGGTCAGCCGCGTTGCGCCGCCCACCAGAACCAGCGCAAACAGCACCACAAGCACGACATAGAGCCAGCCGCGCAGAAGCGCGCGATTGCGCACGTCCCTGTCGCGCACTTGAAGCGCCACATCGGCATTGGATTGCACGGCCATGACCTTTTTCCTTACTGTTTCCAGCGCCGGGATTGGTGGACCATAGGAGCAGCACTTACAAGGCATTGAGATGCGCGACACGCCGTCGCGCCGCAACCCGGCTTGCGCGCCCGGCATAGAAACCGTAGGAGAGCCGCGAAGGAAAAAACATGCCCATTCGCCTTAAAAAGCTCATCGGAACGGTCCTGCTTATCGCGCTGGTGATCATCTATGCGCTGGTGGCCACGACAGTTGCCGTGGCGCGGCTCGCCGAATCCGGGCCGCTGGTGCACTTCGCCTTCTTCCTGTTCAGCGGCCTTCTATGGATCGTCCCGGCGATGGGCATCATCAAATGGCTGCTGGTGGAACGGAAGCCTAACCGCTGATCCTCGCGCCGGCCGCGACTATACGGTAACGAGCAGCTTTCCCGAATTCGCCAGCGGCGTCGATATGCCCGACAACATGGTGCGGACATAGGCGAGGCGCTGGTAGCGGCCATTAAGGGAAATGCGGGGCAAGGCCCGCAGGTGCGCGGCATGCCCGGCGTGAAGCACACCATGACGCGTCGTCACGGCAGAAGCGTAGCCGGCGGCGCTCGCCAGCGCCACTTCGCGCGCACCGACAGCACTTGGATAACCATAGGGGTAAGCCATGTGCGCGGGCTTTTGGCCAAGCTGCGCCTCAAGAATTCGCCCCGCGTCGACGATCTCGCGACGAGCGAAATCTTCCTCCAGCCTCTTGAGACTGTAGTGGTGCACCGTATGCGCGCCAATGGTCACCAGCGGGTGGGCGGCCGCCTTGCGCACCTCTTCCCAGGTCATCAGCGTATCCCGGCGCGGCCCGTCAGGATCCACACCGCAGGAGCGAGCCAGTTCGTGAAGCACGCGCCCCTGCTCCTCCTCCCGCACTTCGGTGGTGAAATAGGTCAGGAGCCGTGCATTTGCCTCGGCGCGGTTGGCCGGCGTCGAGCAATCGAGCGTCATTTCCCCGCTGGGGGACTTGAGGGTGAGCGTATCCTTCGCATGGACGATCTCGTCGAGCACGTCCCACCAGAGGTCGACCGCGCCGTCGATCAGCCCCGGCGCGATGTAGATCGTGATCGGTGCGCCGTGCCTTTCGAGCACCGGCAGGGCTTCGGTCAGGTTGTCGCGATAGCCGTCGTCGGCGGTGATCGTCGCAAACGGCGGCCCGCCCTGCCCGCGCCTGAGCCGCTCGAGCGCGTCGTCAAGCGTGACGAACTCGTAGCCGCGCGTCTTCATGTCGGCGATGACTTGATCAAGAAATCCGGGTGTGATGGCGAGGTGGCAGTTGGCTCCCTCCGGCCTCTCAAGATGGCTGGTGACACGATGAAGCATCAGGATCGCACCGATGCCGCCGACGACCGGTCTGGCGAGCGCTGCAACGCCGCAATAGCCGAGCGCGTTGAGCACAAGCTTTCGCAGCTTGTCGCGTCCGTCGATCATTGATTCACCTTTCGCCCTTATCGTCGGATCACACAGATCGCGCTGGAACTGCGTTCCCGCCCACCAGCGATAGCGGCGAAGGATTGAGGTATGATTGACGCCGCCGCGTCATTTCAAGGCAGCGACGGCAAGACCGGGCTTGATCCATATGAGCACGGCACGCCGCGCATCGAGGTCTTGCCGGCGGACAGCACCGCCTTGGCCCTATATGCTGAGCTTTGCGCGGGCGGCGTCTTCGCGCCCGCCCAGAGCGCGCTTTGGGTGCGCAACTGGATCGCGCATGCAAAACCTGATGACTTGATTGCTGCGATCCTCGTTGACGGCAGGGCCGTCTTTGCCCTGGCGCTGGAGATCGTCAACTCCGGCCCATTCCGGGTGGCGCGCTTCATGGGCGGCTCGCATGCGAACGGCAATTTTCCGGCCACGCTGCGCTCCTGGCTTGCCTCGGAAACCTCCGTTGCCGTCAATGCGGTGATCCGTGCCATCCACGCTGCTAGGCCGGATATCGACGCCATTCTCCTTCAGCGCGTGGCCACAGATCTCGACGGCATCGAAAACCCCCTTCTGGCCTTGCCGCACGCGCCAAGCCCGAACCTGGCGCTCGCCGTCAAGCTGGATCACGGCTTCGAGGCGGTGCTTGAACGCGCGCCCGCCAAGCGCCTGGCCAAGAGATACCGCAAGCAGCAGCGCAAATTCGAGGCGGCGGGCGGCTTTCGCCGCATCACCGCCCGCTCGCCACAGGAAGCGATCGACCTGTTCGACGCCTTTCTCGCCATGAAGTCAGAGCGCTTCCGCAAACAGGGCGTAGCGAACGTATTCGACGGCCCGCATATCCGCGCCTTCTTCCAGGCGCTGTTTGTGGACGCGCTCAACGAACCCCGTCCGTCCTTCGTGCTGCATGGGCTTGAGGTCGATGGCAGGCTGCGCGCAATCACCGGGACGAGCATCTGCGGCAAGCGCCTCATTTGCGAGTTCGGCGCGATCTCGTCGTCCGACCTTCCAGGCAGCAGTCCCGGCGAATTCCTGTTCTTCGACAACATCCGCGAAGCCTGCGAAACCGGGTACCGGATCTACGATTTCAGCGTCGGTGACGAACCCTACAAGCGCTCATGGTGCGATATCGAAACGCGGCATGTCGACATTCTCCTGCCGCTCACTGCAAAGGGACGGCTGCTGACCGCCACAACCCGCCTCGCCGACTGGCTAAAGGCATTCGTCAAGGGAAACCCGCTGATCTGGAAGCTGGTCAAGACAGTTCGAAAGCGCACCGCAAGGACGGCAATGCGCGACGAGTGACAAGCGCTCCTTACGCTGCGCTTCTGCCAGGCACAGGCGATGTGGGCATATCGTGTCCCACCGGCGTGACCAGGATGAAGCCATGATAGCCTCCGGCTCGCAGATCCTCGGAAGCTTCGGCCACTTCGTCGGCCGGCTCCAACACGCTGACGAATATTTCCGTGCTTTCTCCAACGAGGCGGCGGATGCCGGCGGCATCGATCGGCCCGCACTCGATCACCACCAGATCGTAGGCGGTGGTCAGCGATTCCAGGATGATTGGCAGCCGATCGGCTGCGCGCATGGCCCGCGCGGGATCAGCGGTGCCCACAGGTATGACGTGACAATCCGAATAGTGATCGGGATGAATGACATCGGTGAACTGAGCTTCGGCGGCAAGCAGATTGGTGATGCCGGGAAACCTGCCGCTGTCGAGCATCGGACGCGAGGCGGCACCCGAAACCGTGAGATCGAGCAGGAGCACCCGCAGGCCGGCGTCGGCGACTTCGCGCGCCACCAGCACAGCCGTCGCGGCCGCCTCGTCGCCCTCCGGTGAAACGAAGATTGCCCGCATTGTTCCGCCGGCGATCAGCCTTTCGGCCGCGCGTTCAACGCCGATATGGCCGGGCGGCGGAAATGGCTGCGCATCCTCTTCCTCCTGATCGGGCACGACCGGCATTGCAGCGGGATCGTCATCAGGCCCCGAGGGAATCGTGGGCATCGAAATCTGCTCCACAGGCTCGAAATGCGCGCCCGGAGCAGGCCGCATGGCGCGACCGGAAAACAGCTCCTGGAGCAATGTCGCGACCGACATGAGCAGAAGCGATGCGGCGAAGGCCGCGCTCACGATTGGGATGATCTTCGGAAAGTAAGGCTCGGAGGGCACTACCGCGCGTGAAAAGACGCGCGCATCCGCCGGCAGATAATTGCGGTCCCTGCGCGACGAGGCCTCGCGGTAGCGCGTCATATAGGATTCGAGAAGTTGACGCTGCGAGGCGGCTTCGCGCTCCAGCGCGCGCAGTTCCACTTCCTGCTCACCGGCACGTGCAGACGCCGCTTTCAGCGTATTGAGGTCGGAAACGATCTGGTTTTCACGCAACTGCGCCGTCTGCACCTCGGTTACGATGCTTTTCAGCACATTCTGCGCTTCGACGCGGATCTGCTTGTCGAGATCGGCAAGCTGCGAGTTCAGCGCACGAATGCGCGGATGATTGCCGAGCAGCGTGGTCGACAGGTCGGCGATTTCGGATTTGAGCTGGACCTGGCGTTCGCGCAACCTCTGGATAAGGGTCGAAGACAGGACCTCCGGCAGCGCATCGATCGAGCCGCCGGCAGCCAGTGCCTTGCGCATGCTCTCGGCATTGGCTTCGGAGGCGGCGCGACCGGCACGCACCCGCGAAAGCTCGGAAGAAAGCTCGGAGAGCTGTTGGGTGGCCAGGACGGAGTTGTTCTGGCCCATGAGAAGATCGGATTGCGCGCGAAAATCAGCCACGCGCCGCTCGGCCTCCTTTACCTGCTTGCTGAGTTCGGCGATCTCAGGCGCCAGCCACTCGGTCGCATCGGAGTTGGTGGCGAGCTTGGCATCGCGGCTCACGGCAAGATAGGCATCGGCGACGGCGTTGGGTACCTCAGCCGCCAATTGCGGGTCCTGCGAAGAAAACTCCACGACGATGACGCGGGAGTTTTCGACGCGGTAGACGTTGAGCTTTTCGCGGAATGACTTCAGCACGCGCTCGTCCGGTGGAATTTCATGCGGATCGCTTTTCAGGCCGGCGATGACCAGCAGGCGCGAAAGCGTCGACATATTGGCCGCAGGATCGAATTCGGGCAGCTTCGACAGACCGAGCTTTTGCGAAACCTGCATGATGATGTCGGTTGAGGAGATGACTTCCACCTGGCTCGTCACCCCTTCCTCGTCGAGAATCGGACGATAGGCGTCACCATTGGCATCGGGTCGCGTGAACACCGATTCACCCGTCTCGATCAGAATGCGCGTCTCGGCCCGGTAGTGAGGCGTCGACATCCACGCAAAAAGGAACGCCAGCAAGGCAACACCAAGCGCAACGCCCAGTATGCGGCGCCAGTTACCGGCGAGCGAGGCAAAAAGCTTACCCAGGTCGACATCGACATCATTGGCCTGAGCGGAGCCTTCATAAGCCTGAGGCACTTTTGCGGCGCCATTCCGTTTTTCCTCGGCCACGTCGATGCGCCTGGATCGTCTCGATCCTGGTCGGCCGTGATCCAGTGTTTCTGTGCCGGACATGCGCGCTGCTCCGCCTTTGGATGGGCAGCATCGTAAACAGCTATGGTAACTCAGCAGTTAAGATTTGCCGGCGCGGCCGGCGCTCTCGGCAAACGCTGACGTTCGACACCCAAGTAAAACCGCACTTTCCAGGAGACGCGGACAAGTTGCGACCCGCCTTTACCCGCCATTAACCCTAACAAGCGAAGAGTGAGGCGATCGAAGCTGCCGGTGCGAATCCGGTGTGAAGTCGAGGTACGCACCTGATCATGAGACGCTTGCGCTCCGTTTTTATCGGACTACTGGCCGGAGCCCTCCTTACGGGCTGTTCCGGCTATCGGCCGACGCCTGCGGCTTTCCATGAAGTGATCGACCAGCCTTATCGGCTGGGGGCCGGTGACCGCATCCGCGTCACCGTTTTCGAGCAGCCTGGGCTCACCAACACCTACAGCGTCGACCAGTCCGGCTATATCGCATTTCCATTGATCGGCGCCGTGCCGGCGCGCGGCCACACATCCCAGCAGGTGGAAGCAACGCTTGCCGCCAAGCTGCGCGAGGGATTTCTGCGCGATCCCGACGTTTCGGTCGAAATCGACCGCTACCGGCCGATTTTCGTCATGGGAGAAGTGGGGGCTGCCGGCCAGTATTCCTACGTCCCCGGCCTGACCGTGCAAAAGGCGATCGCCATTGCCGGAGGCTTTTCGCCCCGCGCCAACCAGGCGGATGCCGACGTTACCCGTGACATCAACGGCAAGGTGATGACCGGCCGCGTGCTGACATCCGACCCGCTGCTGCCCGGCGACACCGTCTATGTCCGCGAGCGCCTGTTCTAGGATCATGATCGTCCAGGATAGCGGCGCCCCACTTGGTGCGCATCGAGACGACGCCGAGCCCTCCTGCGGCGGGCGCACGGCAAGACGGCTGCGCATCGTCCATTGCTTCCGCTCTCCGGTTGGCGGAATTTTCCGGCATGTAAGGGACCTGACGGAAGCACAAGTCGCGGCTGGCCACGCGGTCGGCATCGTCTGCGATTCCACCACGGGGGGCGCCTATGAAGAGCGCCTGTTTGCCGCAATGGAAGACATGCTGGCGCTTGGCATGTGGCGCACGCCCATGCAGCGTCATATCGGCCCCGGCGATATAGAAGCCGCCTGGCGCACCTATCGTATAATCCAGAAATTGCAGCCGGACGTCCTGCATGGCCATGGCGCCAAGGGCGGCGCTTACGCGCGCATGTTCGGCTCACTCCTGCGGGTATCAAGGTCTCGCGTAGCCCGCCTCTATTCGCCGCACGGCGGCAGCCTGCACTACGACGAAACGGCGATGACCGGGAAACTGTTCTTCGGGCTGGAACGCCTGATGCAGCGGTTCACCGATCACCTGCTGTTCGTCTCGGATTACGAACAAAGAACGTTCCGCCGCAAGATCGGCCCTCCCCGGCCTCAAAGCAGCCTTGTCTATAACGGGCTTGGAGCGAGCGAATTCATACCCGTCACATCCCACGCGGATGCCGCCGATTTTCTCTACATCGGCATGATGCGCGACCTCAAAGGTCCCGATCTCTTTATCGAGGCGCTGGCGCGGGTGGAAACGGCGCTGGCCCGGCAGGTGAGCGCCGTGATGGTTGGCAGCGGCGACGATCTTCCGCGCTATCGTGGGCAAGTCGCAACGCTCGGCCTCGCCGACCGTGTCCAATTCCTTGACCCGATGCCGGCCCGAAAAGCCTTTGCGCTCGCGAGATTTATCGTCGTTCCCTCGCGCGCCGAAGCGATGCCCTATATTGTGCTCGAAGCGCTCGCCGCGGGCCTGGCCATGATCGCCACCAATGTTGGTGGGATTCCAGAAATTCTTGGCGCCGCGTCTCCGGCTCTCGTGCAACCCTCGGTGGAGGCACTCAGCGCAAAAATGAGCGAGGCGCTGCGCGATCCCGGCGGTTACCGCGCCAACATGCCCGCAGGAGCGGACCTGAAAGCGCGCTTCGGCGCCGATGTCATGGCAAGGCACATCGAAGCCGCCTATTTTTCGGCTCTTGGCGAGCGGGACGAAGAAGACCATCCAAGGCTACGGGTTATCTCAAGGTTTTCTTAGCTGATCACTGCTAGTGCTCGCGTGTAAGCACACGGATCATGAGCAATGAACGAGATCGACCCGGCACGCCGCTTTTCGGCAGATGCGGTTCGAAAGTTTGATCGCGGCGCAGTCGCCCCGCAACCGGCTGTGAAACTCAACAAGGTCGCGCTGCAGGTCGCGTCGCAATATCGGCGCGATACGATGTCGCCGGTCATGGTGAGCGGCGTTCTGCGCCTGATCGAATTCATCCTGCTGTTCGCCTCCGGCTTTGGTCTTTTCGCACTCCATGTCGGGCTGACCACCCATCTGGCCTGGCAGTATCCGCTGATCATTGGCGGCGCTGCCCTGCTGATGGTCGTCTTCCTGGAAATCAGCGATCTCTATCAGGTCCCCGCGCTGATGCGTCCGCTGGAAAATCTCGGCCGGATCCTTCTGTTGTGGTCGGGGACTTTCGCGCTGCTCGCGCTTGCCGGCTTCTTCCTGAAGATTTCGGAAGATTTCTCGCGATTTCTGTTCGCCGCATGGTTCGGCACGGGTCTGGTTCTGATCGTCGGGCTGCGGATTGTGCTGGCGCGGATGATCCGGCGCTGGGCGCGCAACGGCCGCATGGAGCGTCGCGCCGTCATTGTCGGCGGTGGCGGTGCCGCCGAATCCCTGATCCGCTCCGTAGAGCAGCAGCCCTACAACGATATCCGCATCTGCGGCATTTTCGACGATCGCGACGACCGCCGCTCGCCCCCGATCGTCGCCGGCTATCCGAAACTCGGCAACGTGGCCGAACTGATTGAATTCGCCCGAATCGCCCATATCGACATGCTGATCGTGTCGCTGCCGATCACCGCCGAGAAGCGGGTCCTGCAGTTGCTGAAGCAACTTTGGGTGCTGCCTGTCGACATTCGCCTGTCGGCGCATTCGAGCCAGCTCCAGTTCCGGCCGCGCTCCTATTCCTACATCGGCTCCGTGCCGATGCTCGACATTTTCGACAAGCCGATCAACGACTGGGACTCGGTGGCCAAGCGGGCATTCGACATTGTCTTCAGCCTTCTCGGCATCGTCGTCTTCTCGCCGCTGATGCTGATTACCGCCATTGCCATAAAGCTCGACAGCAAGGGACCGGTTCTGTTTCGCCAGAAACGCCACGGCTTCAACAATGAGGTCATCGAGGTCTACAAGTTCCGCTCGATGTTTGCGGATATGTCGGATCCGACCGCGAAGAATACCGTCACCAAGGGCGACCCGCGCGTGACAAGGGTTGGCCGCATCATCCGCAAGAGCTCGATCGATGAGCTGCCGCAGTTCTTCAATTCGCTTTTCGGCAGCCTCTCGCTGATCGGGCCGCGCCCGCATGCCATCGCCGCGCAGTCGCATAATCTGCTCTACAACGAGGTTGTCGACGGCTATTTCGCCCGCCACCGCGTGAAACCCGGCGTAACCGGCTGGGCGCAGATCAATGGCTGGCGCGGCGAGATGGATACCGACGAAAAGATCAGGATGCGCACCGAATACGACCTCTTCTACATCGAGAACTGGTCGCTGTGGTTCGATCTGAAAATTCTGTTCTTGACGCCGATTCGGCTGCTGAACACGGAAAACGCCTATTGAGCGCGCTCGCCCATGAACTGCCGCGCGCAGCGATCAACGCCCGGCTGGTGGCGCTGATTTCTTCGGCCGCCGTGGCATTCGGCGTGTTTCTGTCGGGTTTCGTCATCAACGAGCCCGCCCCTTATGAACTTTACATGGTGGGGCTGATCGCCATCTCGGCGCTGTTCGGCCTGCGTATTTCGCGAACACTGGCGCCGCTCGTCGTCTTGCTGGTCCTGTTCAATATCGGCGGGATGATTTCCATGAGCCAGATGTCGGACCTGATGAGCACCCCGCTCTATCTGGCGGTGTCGCTTTTCCTGGCGTTCACCGCGGTGTTCTTCGCCGCGATTACCGAAATGCAGCCGAGTCTCTACCCTGTCATTTTCCGAACCTACGTCGCGGCCGCGGTCGCGACGGCGCTGCTTGGAATCCTCGGCTATTTCCATGCGGTGCCGGGTGCCGAGATGTTCACTAAGTATGATCGCGCCGCAGGTGCCTTTCAGGACCCCAACGTCTTCGGGCCGTTTCTCGTGCTGCCAGGCATCTACCTGCTTTACCGGCTGCTGACCGGCAACCTCTCGAAAATGCCGCTGTACATCGTTCCGCTGCTTGTCATCGTCGGCGGCATCTTCTTCTCGTTTTCACGCGGCGCTTGGGGCTTGTTCGGGGTGTCGGCAATTCTGCTTACTGGCACGCTGTTCCTTCAAAGCGCCAGCGGCAGCTTTCGGCTGCGGATCGCGATCATGAGCATCGCCGCCTTCCTGCTGCTTGCAATCGCGCTGCTGGTCGCCTTGCAGATACCGACGGTCGCGGAACTGTTCACGGTGCGCGCTCAACTGGTGCAGGATTATGACGGCGCGCGCCTCGGCAGGTTCGCCCGCTATAGCATCGGCTTCCTGCTCGCCATGGAGAGCCCGCTCGGTATCGGACCGCTCGTCTTCGGACAGATTTATGGCGAAGACACGCATAATATCTGGCTGAAGGCGCTTCTCGACTACGGCTGGCTGGGCTTTGCAGCCTATTTCACCCTGATCGTCTGGACGCTGGCAGCCGGTTTTCGCGTGCTCTTTCGCAAGCGGCCATGGCAGCCATTCACCGTGTGCGCCTATATCGTTCTTGTTGGCCATGTTGCACTCGGCTCGATCATCGATACCGATCACTGGCGGCATTTTTATATGCTGCTCGGTCTGGTATGGGGCGGAATCGCGCTTGAGGCGCGCCATATCCGATGGCGGGCAAGATCCTGCGAGGGCTCCGCGCATCAGATAGGTGCCCGGAGGCGAGCACTGGATTCAACGAAATGATCGCCTTCCGGCCCAAGGACAGGTTTTAGCCCTTGCGCCACAATCCTCGAATATATATGGCTTTGCGCGGTCCGGAGTGTAGCGCAGCCCGGTAGCGCACTTGACTGGGGGTCAAGGGGTCGTGGGTTCGAATCCCGCCACTCCGACCATTTCAAAACAAGGACTTGATCGGGAAGTCCCAATCATTCGAGACGATCGGATATGTCCGCGATGCCCGGAATGGCAGCGCTGGCTCGTTTCGTGTCGACGAAAAGACCGCCATGGTCATCCCCCAATTCGATCGAAGATCGGCGGAGCCTGCGAGTTGTTTGCGCCGGCGCAAAGACATGCGCGTCCATTGCTGTATCCAGCGGCGAAGGCGCGAGCACCTCTCGATCGCTCGAAGGGAGATCAATCATGGCCGACGAAAAAAGCAGTGATCGCCAACCAATAGTGGCGGCTGACGCGGCTTATGGCACCGAAACCGGAAACACCCTGCTGCCGATGCTTGTTGCCGGGCTTGTGCTGGTGATCGCCGGCGCCATAGCCGTCATGACATTCGTTTAGCGTCCCTTCGGACGCTTACAGCCCGCCAATACCGAAGAATGGACCGGTTTTAGGGCCAAACAGCATCCAATTGTTCGGCTGATCGCAGAAACCGGCATCGTCCGGACGGTCGGTGCATGCCCCCGTGTAGGTCGGGCTGGTTGTCTGGCAGCCGGAAATTGCCAAAACCGCAAGCGGCATCATCCAAATCAAGGCGCGTCGCATCGACGATCTCCAGTTCCTCATGCGCCGAAGCCTAACATGCATCCGCCCGATCATGCAGATCCCATGCCCGGCACGCTTGTGGCCTTGCCGCTGAGCTTGGCGCCGAGCGTGAGAATCACCGGAAACGCGCCAACCATCGTTCGCATCAACGGCGCACTTTCGCGGCGCACGGCGAGTTGCGCGAAAGCGGCGGCCGCATGGATGCGCGTCGAAAACAGCTTCTTCCACGCTAGGGAATAGCGCTGGCCGGCGATTTGCCGCGCCCTGAGGTCGCTTGCTCCCGCCCGCGTGAGTTCCGAGGCGAGAAGCCAACCGGACTGCAGGGCCATCGATATGCCTTCGGCAATTATCGGATGTGATTCTCCCGCCGTGTTGCCGATACGGAAAATGTCGTCCTCATAGCAGGTGCGAATGCCGGGACGGATCGGCCCCGCTGCAAGCCAGCGACCGTCAAGCACCGCATCGCCGATGGCTTCCCTGATACCCCGGCAGGACATTATGAGATGGCGCTGCACGGCCTCGCTTGCCGGCAATTTACCCGAAACCTTGCGCATTGCGGCAAGGGCATCGCGTCTTATGCAGCAGGAAAGCGACAGTCGTCCGTGATCGGCGCCGACCATGCCACCATAGCCGCCCGGAAAGACCAGAAGCGGCATCAGATCGGCGGCGAGCGATGAGCCCCTGAAATGCGCCTTGAAGCCGAGGAAGTCGGAGGCAAGATTGGTGCGCGCAAGCTGCGTCGGAAGATTTCCCGGCTTCCAGGAGCCATGCGCGGCGATGACGACCGGCGCATGCAGAACGCTGGCCCCTTCCTTGGATTCGATTCGCACGCGATGAACCGCGCCCTCCTCCTTGTCGATAGCGACCGCGCGCCATGGTTGGAAGATTTCGGCGCCGGCGGCCCGGGCGGCCTCCAGCAGCAGGAGATCGAGCAGGTCACGACCCAAGGCCCGGCCGAAGCCGGCGTTTGCGGCGCGCGGCATCGGCGCCTCGACGCAGGTCTCGCCGGCATAAAACGCGACGTGTCTTATTTCGGGGCCAGCGGCTGCTCGCCAAACCTCCCCGACGCCCAGCCGGTCCAGCAAGGCGGAATTGGTGGATGAGATGAATTCGCCGCAGACCTTGCGGCGCGGGAACTTGCTTTTTTCGATCACGGCGACCGCCCAACCGTGCCGGGCAAGCGTGATCGCGGCGGAACTTCCGGCAGGTCCTCCCCCGATGATTATGGCGTCGAACTTCATGGCGTAACGGCACCGGATGTGACGGCAAAAGCATGCGTGAACAAGCCGGCGCGCCGTTCTTCCACCGCGGTTCCGGCGCCCCAGAGATCGGACAGCTCGGAACCTGCGAAGCCCGCGCGCACGCTTGCCGCTGCATCATGGCGGGTCACATCATTGGCGGCGATTGCCCAGAGCAGGCGCGCGGCGGCGAGCGGGAAAGTGGCCCTCAGCGGTTCGGTGGCGATGAAGATCGGTGCAACCGGCCGCAAGCGGGACAGCAAACGCGATAGCTCGGCATCCGAAAAATGATGCAGAAAGAGATTGGACGTGATCGCGTCGAACCGGGCATCGCCTTCATGCTCAACCCATTCGAAGACGTCGGCGACAACCGGCCGAGCCTGCCAGCCGAGTTTGTCGAAGCCGTCACGGCATTCGCGCGTGACGAGGTCCATGCGGTCGAGAAGCGTAAGCTCGACATTCGGCCAATGACGAGTCAGCCGGCGCGCCACAGACAGCATGAAGGTGCCGTCGCCCGCGCCGATTTCCAGCACGCGGCGCGGCGGTTGGCGTACATGTTTCGAAAGCAGAGCCGCCATGATCTTCGGCTGAAGCATCAAGGCGTTGATGCGGGCAAGATCGCGCCGGGAGCCGATGGCGCGCGGATCACCCGCAGGCAGCCGGTCGAGGATTTCAGGATCGACACGCCGCGTGGCAAGATCGCTCGACATGGTTCATCCTGCCGTGCGAAACATCATGGTTTCGGCAGTCAGTCCGGGCCCGAAGGCCATGGCGCAACCGAGGCGGCCGCTGGGGCGCGCGTCCAGCAGTTGCTCCATTACGAACATGACCGTGGCAGAAGACATGTTGCCGTTGCGGCGCAGCACCTCACGCGAGGCCGCCAGCGCGGTAGGGCCGAGATCCAGCGCCCGCTCGACCGCATCGAGAACCGAACGCCCGCCCGGGTGGATCGCCCAAAGATCGACCTCATCGATTGACCTGCCATGCAGGATCTCGTCGCGGCTATTGCTTAGCGTTTTCTGGATGGCAGCGGGCACCTGCCCCGACAGGAACATGTCGAAGCCGCGGTCATGAATGCTCCAGGTCATGAGTTCGCGGCCCTCCGTCGCGACGATCGCGTGAAAACTTTCGAGGAGCAAGCCGTGCGGCTCGGCGGTAACCAGCGAAGCGGCGCAGCCATCGCCCCACAGGCAGAACGAAAGCAGCTTTTCCAGATCGTCGGTTTCGCTCAGATGTAGCGTGCAGAGCTCGATATTGACGATGAGCACGCGAGCCGACGGATCGGACCGCACGATGTGGCGCGCGAGCTTCAAGGCGTTGATTGCCGCGTAACAGCCCATGAAGCCGACCATCGTGCGCTCGACTGAGCTGGGGAGACCACAACGCGCCACCAGTTCGAGATCGATGCCCGGTGCCGAAAACCCGGTACAACTGGTGACGATCAGATGGGTTATGCGGGCGCGCTCCTCGCCAAGCTGGAGTTTGTCGAGGGCGCGCTGCGCCAGGGAGGGCGCGGCCGCATCGAACATTTCCATGCGTTTGGCCGTTCCCGGAAACGCGCCGCGCACGAAGACGCCATCCCGGTCGACCGACGCGCCTTCGGGATCGCTGCCCGGCGAAAAACAGGAGTATCTATGCTCGATGCCGGCAATGTCGGCCATGCGCGTGAAGACAGCGCGGCGACGCGGGTCATGGGCGAGCATCGAAGCCGCAAAACGCAGGAAGAAGCGATGCACGTCATGGTCGGGCACCGCGGTCGCGATCCTGTTCACAAAAGCGTTCGACGGCATTCTCGGCTCCTCGGCCCGAACTATCGAAGCCTTTTGGCTTCACGAAAGGCCCAAAATCTACGCCTGCGACCCTCTCGCCTTGCATCAACCTTTCTTGAGCCGATTTTGATCCGACTATTTTGGTGACGCGTCGAAGCCGGAACATTGCCCGCCGACATCCGTTTATGGCGAAAACGGAGTCACGCGATGACCAAAGTCGTATACGAAATCGTCGAGCATGATGGCGGCTGGGCCTACAAGCTCGACGGCGTATTTTCAGAGACGTTTCGGCGCCGCGAGGACGCTCTCAATGCCGCCAAGGCAGCGGCTGCCGAGCAGCAGCTCGGCGGCAAGACCGAAGGAATTTCCTATCAGGACCCCGATGGTGTCTGGCACGAGGAGGTGGCGGAGGGCGGCGACCGCCCGGTTACCGACGTGGTCGACAATGGGCGCGACCAGCGCTGACGCCTGGGCTTGGTTCTGACATTCCGGCCAGACTAGGCAGCAACCTTTTCAACCAGACGAGCAAGCTGGGTCATGACAACGGCGGCGCCTGCCATACGCTTTTCGGGGCTCGGCCAGTCGCGTATGAACACGACGCTGTGATCCGGCCGGATTTTGGCCAGCGAGCCCTGCTCGCCGATGAACCGCACAAGGCCTGCCGGATCGGCAAACTCGCGGTTGCGGAAATGTAGGACCACGCCCTTGGGTCCTGCGTCCAGCTTTTCGACATTGGCCTTCCGGCAAAGCGACTTGATGAAGACGATCTTCAACAGGTGCTGGACTTCGTCGGGCAACGGGCCGAAACGATCGATCATTTCGGCGGCAAAGCCATCGATCTCTTCCGGTGAATCCAGATCGGCCAGGCGGCGATAGAGCGCCAGCCGCAATTGCAGGTCGGGAACGTAGGATTCCGGGATCATGACCGCCGTGCCGACGGTTATCTGCGGCGACCAGCTTCCATCGACCACCTCGCCGGTGCCGCGAATTTCGGCAACCGCCTCCTCCAGCATCTGCTGGTAGAGTTCGAAGCCGACCTCCTTGATGTGACCCGACTGTTCCTCGCCGAGCAGATTGCCGGCGCCGCGAATATCGAGATCGTGGCTTGCGAGCTGGAAGCCGGCACCGAGCGTATCGAGCGATTGCAGAACCTTAAGCCGCCGGTCGGCGGTATCGGTGAGCTTGCGGTTCGCCGGCAGCGTAAACAGCGCATAGGCGCGCAGCTTCGAGCGCCCAACGCGGCCTCGCAACTGATAGAGCTGGGCAAGGCCGAACATATCCGCGCGGTGGACGATCAGCGTATTGGCCGTGGGTATGTCGAGGCCCGACTCCACGATGGTCGTCGACAGAAGCACGTCATACTGCCCGTCGTAGAAGGCGTTCATGATGTCGTCGAGTTCGCCCGGCGCCATCTGGCCATGTGCGGTGGCGACTTTCAGTTCCGGCACCGAAGCGTGCAGAAAATCGCGGATTTCGCCGAGGTCCGAAATGCGCGGCACCACATAGAAGCTCTGGCCGCCGCGATAGCGTTCACGCAGCAGCGTTTCGCGGATCACCAGCGGATCGAATGGCGAGATGAAGGTGCGCACCGCCATGCGGTCCACCGGCGGCGTGGCGATCAGCGAAAGTTCGCGCACACCGGTGAGCGCCAATTGCAAGGTGCGCGGGATCGGCGTTGCCGAGAGCGTCAACACATGCACGTCGCTCTTCAGATCCTTCAGCCGCTCCTTGTGCTTGACGCCGAAATGCTGCTCCTCGTCGATGACCAGCAGACCGAGATTCTTGAAGGAGATAGAGGAGCCGAGCAGCGCGTGCGTGCCGATGACGATGTCCACCGTGCCTTCGGCCAGCCCCTTCTTCGTTTCCGCCAGTTCCTTGGAGCCGACAAGCCGGGAAGCCTGCCGCACAACCAGAGGCAAGCCGGAAAAACGCTGTGAGAAGGTCTTGAAATGCTGGCGTGAGAGCAGGGTCGTCGGCACCACCACTGCCACCTGGAACCCTTCCATCGCGGCGATGAAGGCGGCCCGCAGCGCCACTTCCGTCTTGCCGAAGCCGACATCGCCGCAAACCAGTCGATCCATCGGCTTTCCGGCGCCAAGGTCATCCATGACGGAATCGATTGCCCGCTGCTGATCGTCAGTCTCCTCATAGGGAAAACGCGCCGCAAACTCGTCGTAAACGCCGCTTGGCGGATTGAGCGCGGGTGCGGCGCGCATCTGGCGTTCAGCGGCAAGACGGATCAGTTGCCCGGCCATTTCGAGCAGCCGGCGTTTCAGCTTCGCCTTGCGCGACTGCCAAGCACCGCCGCCCAGCTTGTCGAGCGTGGCCTCGGCCGCATCCGAGCCGTAGCGCGACAGGAGTTCGATGTTTTCGACCGGCAGGAACAGCCGGTCATCGCCGGAATAATGGATTTCAAGGCAATCATGCGGCGCGCCGACCGCCTCGATTGTGCGCAAACCGATGAAGCGGCCGATGCCGTGATCGGCATGGACGACGATATCGCCGGCCGACAGCGACGCAGCCTCGGCAATGAAATCGGAGGCACGTTTGCGCTTTTTCGAGCGGCGCACCAGGCGATCGCCAAGTATGTCCTGCTCGGCGACGACGATGAAGCCGTCGGTCTCGAATCCGGCTTCGAGAGGCAGCACGGCAAGCCCCGCCTGCCCGGCCTTGAGCTTCTCGACCTCCGCGAGTGTCGTCACTGGCGTCAGATTGCCAAGATCATGCTCGGCGAGGATTTGTCCCAGCCGGTCCAGCGAACCTTCCGTCCAACCGGCGATGACGACGCAACGGCCGGCCGCCCGCAGATCACCGATGTGTTTCACCGCCTCGGAGAAGACATTGACGTTGGGGTCTGCTCGCTCCAGCTCGAAGCCGCGACCCGCATGCGCGCCGGCGTGCAAAAGCTTGCGTCCGCCAAGATCGGGCGCGTCGAAGCCGGTGAATTCGATCGCCGCGCGATCGGGCAGTTCGGATGTCACGTCGTCGGGGGAAAGATACATCTGCGCCGGCGGTACGGGCTTGTAGGGCACGGCGTCCTTGAGCGCGCCTTCCGCCTGTTGCTTGCGCGATTCATAGTAGTCGAGGATCAGCGTATGTCGTTCGCCTAGCGCCTCGCGCGCCAGATGGTCGAACACGACGGGCGCGCCCGGAAGATAGCCGAACAGCGTATCCAGCCGGTCGTAGAAGAACGGCAGCCAATGCTCCATGCCGGCGAAGCGGCGGCCCTCGCTGATCGCCGCATAGAGACCATCGTCACGCGCGGGCGCCCCGAAGGCTTCGATGTAATTGCGCCGAAAGCGGCTGATCGCATCGGGCGTCAGCGCCACTTCGCTCATTGCCTGCAGCGTCACAAGATTGCGCTGGCCGGTGGTGCGCTGGGTCGCCACATCGAAAGCGCGGATCGATTCCAGCGTGTCGCCGAAGAAATCGAGCCGAAGCGCCTCGGTCGAACCTGGCGCGTAAAGATCGAGGATGCCACCGCGCACGGCGAACTCGCCGATGTCGCGCACCGTCGAAACGCGGTCGAAACCGGAGTTTTCAAGCCGCGCCACCAGTTCGTTCATGTCTATCTGGTTGCCGGGCTTGGCGCGGAAGGTCTGGGATTCGATGATCTCGGCCGGCGGGATGCGCTGCAACAGTGCGTTTGCCGTGGTCAAAATGACCGCCCGGTGCGGCTTCTTCGCCAGTTCGGCCATCGCAGCCAGCGCATCCAGACGGCGCGCGGCGGCCTCCGATCCCGGCGAGACGCGATCGTAAGGCAGGCAGTCCCATGCCGGAAATTCCAGAACCGGCAGTTCGGGTGCCGCGAAGGCCAGCGCCTCGACGATCGCCGGCAGACGCTGACCGTCGCGCGCCACGAAAATGATCGGGGCGTCGGGAGCGGTCTCGGACGCGGCCTGCGCCAGCGCAAACGCCTCATAGCCGTCCGCGACGCCATCGACGACGAACTGGCCGATTCCGCCTTTCGGCAGGCCCAGTGGTTTGATCAGACTCATCTCAGAAACTCATCGTCTCCCGCGACGCGAGAATCTTGCGGAATATCGCGGTATCGTGGACCGGTGGAACGGGCTGCTCGCCGGTAATCCAGGTCAGCAGGTCGGCATCCTGCAATTCAAGCACGGCTTCATATTCATCAAGTTCCGCGTCGGACAACTCATCAATGGTGCGGTCGGCAAATCCGCCGAGAATCAGGTCCATCTCGCGCATTCCACGATGCCAAGAGCGAAACAAAAGCTTTCGCCGACGAGCGTCGAGCCCGTCACTTGACCGTGTCATTCCTGTCATTGTCCGCATCCTGGTAGCCGAACCGGGCATATAGCGTGGATGAAGCGGCATGTCAGCCTTGCGTATCGTTGGAAGCACCCTAAACATCTTGATCGTGACGATGGCCGCCCCAAACACCTCCCGCTGCCCCGCCGGGCATCTCCGACGGCTGACCCTCTCCCTTGTGGGGAGGGTCAGCCCGCAGGTCCGGGGTGGGGGGAACGCAGAAGGGAACTCAGCCACTCTCGACCCCACCCTGCTCCGCTGCGCGGATCGACCCTCCCCACAAGAGGGAGGGTAAGCCATGCGCCCTTCCCTTCTCGATCCGCTGTTCGTGCCGATCACGTCGCTTGCCGGCGTCGGGCCGAAGATCGCCGATCTGATCGAAAAGGTCGTGCCGGCCGATATATCCGCGCGCAAGGCGCGCGCCGGCGATCTGGTGTTCGTGCTGCCGCATTCGGTGATCGACCGGCGCAACCGGCCAGGAATTGCGCTTGCCCCGGACGGCGCGATCGTCACGCTGGAGTTGCGGATCGATCGTCACCAGCCGCCGCCGCGCGGCAACAGGTCGGTGCCTTATCGGGTCTTTGCGCATGACGACACCGGCGAAATCGCGCTGACCTTTTTCCACGCAAATGCCGGCTGGCTGGAGAAATCCATGCCGGTCGGCGAGGAGGTTGTGGTCAGCGGCCGGCTCGAATGGTTCAACGGTCGCCCGAGCATGGTCCATCCCGACCACATTGCGCGCGCCGGCAAGGCAGACAGCCTGCCGCTGGTCGAACCGGTCTACCCGCTTACCGCCGGGCTTTCGGGCAAGGTGCTGCGCCGCGCCATCGGACAGGCGCTGGAGCGCGTGCCCGAACTGCCGGAATGGCTCGACGCCGAGGTGATGCGCCGCCAGACATTTCCGAAATTCGATATGGCGCTGCGACGGCTGCACAACCCGGCAGACCCGCTCGATGTTTCGCCCGACGGCGCGGCATGGCGACGGCTTGCCTATGACGAATTCCTGGCCGGTCAGATCTCACTGGCTCTGGTGCGCGCAACGGTGCGCCGCCTGCACGGCAGACCGCTTGTCGGCGATGGCAAGTTGATCGCTGCGATCCGTGAAGCGCTGCCCTATTCGCTGACGCATTCGCAAACCGAGGCGCTTGCCGAGATCGATGCCGACCTGCAGCGTCCGGAGCGCATGCTACGGCTGCTGCAAGGCGACGTCGGCTCGGGTAAGACGGTGGTGGCGTTGCTTGCCATGGCGCGTGCCGTGGAGGCCGGCGGCCAAGCAGCGCTGATGGCGCCAACGGAAATTCTCGCACGCCAGCATTTCGCGACAATCTCACCGCTCGCCGCCAAGGCTGGCCTGCGCATTGCCGTACTGACCGGCCGCGAAAAAGGCCGCGAACGCGCCGAAATCCTTGCCGGCCTAGAAAATGGCGGCGTCGACCTGGTCGTCGGAACCCATGCCCTGTTTCAGGAAACCGTTCAATTCCGCGACCTGGCGCTTGTCGTCGTCGACGAGCAGCACCGCTTCGGCGTGCATCAGCGGCTGGCGATCACCGCCAAGGGCAAGGCGCCGGATATGCTGGTGATGACCGCAACGCCGATCCCGCGCACGCTGGTGCTGACGGCGTTCGGCGACATGGACGTTTCCCGGCTGACTGAGAAGCCCGCGGGCCGCCAGCCGATCCGCACGATAACACTGCCGCTCGAGCGACTGGACGAGCTCGTCGGTCGCATGAGCGAAGCGGTGGCGGACGGCCAGAAAATCTATTGGATATGCCCGCTGGTCGAGGAATCCGAAGAAATCAAGCTGATGTCGGCCGAAGACCGTTTCGCCTCGCTGAAGCCGATGTTCGGCGATGCGCTCGGCCTGGTACACGGGCGGATGAAGGGAGCCGAGAAGGACGCGGCAATGCGCGCCTTCAAGGAGGGCGAAACCCGCATCCTGATCGCCACCACGGTCATCGAGGTCGGCGTCGATGTACCGGATGCCACGATCATCGTTATTGAACATGCAGAGCGTTTCGGACTTGCCCAACTCCACCAGTTGCGCGGACGCGTCGGGCGCGGCGCCAAGGCATCGACCTGCGTGCTTCTCTACAAGGACCCGCTTGGCGAAACCGCAAAGCGCCGCCTCTCGGTGATGCGCGAGACGGAAGACGGTTTTCGCATTTCCGAGGAGGATCTGAAGCTGCGCGGTGAAGGCGAGCTTCTCGGAACCCGGCAGTCCGGCACGCCGGGTTTCCAGGTGGCGCGCATCGAAACCCATGCGGACCTGC
Organism: Borborobacter xinjiangensis; assembly: GCF_047739745.1. Taxonomy (NCBI): domain Bacteria; kingdom Pseudomonadati; phylum Pseudomonadota; class Alphaproteobacteria; order Hyphomicrobiales; family Phyllobacteriaceae; genus Borborobacter; species Borborobacter xinjiangensis. Next base: position 49,326 of record NZ_JBLLVA010000011.1, read on the forward strand.
TTGAAATCGCCCGAGACGACGCGAGGCTACTGCTTGCGCGGGACCCGGAGCTGCAATCCGATCGCGGACAGGCCGTGCGCCTGCTGCTCTATCTCTTCGGACGCGACGAGGCGGTGCGGCTGCTGCGGGCCGGCTGAGCAATACCGGCGACAGTTGGATTCGCAATCATTCCTTCGATCGGCTGGCCGTTCGCCGCGGTCATCTTCTTCTTTTGCGGTGGCGCCACCAGTCCGGCCGAAACGATCAGCTTTGCACCGTCCTCGATGCTCATATCCAGCAACACCACGTCGGATTTGGGCACATACATGAGAAAGCCGGTCGTCGGGTTGGGTGTGCACGGCATGAACACGGCAATCAACGGATCGTCGTCCTTGTCGAGCTTCTCGTTGATCTCGGTCTGCTTCTCATTGGCAACGAAGACGATCGACCATACGCCCTTGCGCGGATACTCGACCATGCCGACGGTGCGGAACATCTCGTTCTTGTTGGACAGCGCCGTCTCGAACAGTTGCTTGAGCGCCCTGTACAGCCCGCGCACCAACGGCATGCGGTCCAGCAGATGCTCGCCGAAGGAAACGATGGCGCGACCGATGAAATTGGCAGTGAGAAACCCGATCAGCGTGGTCAGGACCAGCGCCACGATCAGCCCGAAGCCGGGAATGACGAAGGGCAGATAGGTGTCGGGGCTGTAGCGCGCCGGGATGTAAGGCTTCACCCAGGAATCGACCCAGCCGATGAACGACCACGCGATATAGACGGTGATGGCTAACGGCGCACAGACCACCACCCCCGTCAGAAAGTAGTTTCGTATTTTCGCCATACCGGAGATGGAGCCCGCCGCGTCAGTCATCCAATGCTCAGTCTCATGCACTACCCTATGTAGAGCAGCAATTCGGCATGCGGACAATCAAATACGACGCGCCTCGTCGCCGTACAGGATCACTCGACAGTTACCGACTTGGCGAGATTGCGCGGCTGGTCGACGTCCGTGCCCATGAATACGGCGGTGAAATAGGCAAGCATCTGGATCGGCAAAGCGTAGACGATCGGCGTGATGATCTCCGGCATGTCCGGCAGGATGATCGTTTCCATGGTATCGACGCTTGCCTGCGCAGCGCCCTTGGCGTCGGTGATCAGGATGATCTTGCCGCCGCGCGCCGCCACTTCCTGCATGTTGGACACCGTCTTCTCGAAAATCCGGTCATGCGGCGCGATGACGATCACCGGCATGTCCTTGTCGATCAGCGCGATCGGCCCATGCTTCAACTCTCCCGCCGCATAGCCTTCGGCGTGGATATAGGAGATTTCCTTGAGCTTCAGCGCGCCTTCCATTGCCAGCGGGAAGTTCGTATCGCGCCCGAGATAGAGCACATGACGATAGTGGGAGAGCTCGCGCGCCAGCACTTCGATCTGCCGGTCGAGCTTCAGCACCTGATTTGCGAGTCGCGGCGCTTCCGCCAGATCGCGCACGAAAGCTCTTTCCTGTTCCGGCGAAATGGTGCCGCGCGCAGCACCCGCTCGCACCGCAAGCGCCGCCAGAACCGACAATTGGCAGGTGAAGGCTTTGGTGGAGGCGACGCCGATTTCCGGGCCGGCCAATGTCGGCAGCACCACGTCGGATTCGCGCGCGATGGTCGATTCGCGCACATTGACGATCGCCCCGATCGGCACGCCTTCCTTGCGGCAATAGCGCAACGAAGCGAGCGTATCGGCGGTTTCGCCCGACTGCGACACGAAGAAGGCGGCGCTGTTCTTGACGATCGGCATTTCGCGGTAGCGGAATTCGGATGCGATATCGATATCCACCGGCAGGCGCGCAATGCGCTCGAACCAGTATTTGCCGACGAGCCCGCTGAGATAGGCCGTGCCGCAGGCTGAAAGCGCCAGCCGATCGATCTTCGCGAAATCGAACGGCAGGTCGAGCGGCTTCGACACGCCGCCGGCGAAATCCAGATAGTGCGCCAGCGTGTGCGAGATCACCTCCGGCTGTTCATGGATTTCCTTTTCCATGAAATGGCGGTGATTGCCCTTGTCGACCATGAAGCTGGTGCCGAGCGACTGCTGCTGCTTGCGCTCGACGGGATTGCCGTCGATGTCGAAGATGCTCATCTGGTCGCGGCGCACCACGGCCCAGTCACCGTCTTCGAGGTAGGTGACGGAGTTGGTGAAGGGGGCAAGCGCGATCGCGTCCGAGCCAAGGAACATTTCGCCTTCGCCATGGCCGACCGCCAGCGGCGGGCCGTTGCGCGCGCCGACGATCAGGTTGTCGTCGCCCTTGAACATGATGGCCAAAGCAAACGCCCCTTCAAGCCGCTTCAGCGTCGAATGCGCGGCTTTCACCGCATCCGCGCCCCGCGCGATTTCCCGCGACACGAGATGCGCCACCACCTCGGTGTCGGTCTGGGAGGAGAATTCATAGCCGTCGGCCGCGAGTTCGCTGCGCAATTCGGCAAAATTCTCGATGATGCCGTTGTGCACGACGGCAACACCGCCGGAAAAATGCGGATGGGCGTTGGTCTCGTTGGGTACGCCGTGCGTTGCCCAGCGCGTATGGCCGATACCGATATTGCCTTCCAGCGGCTCGGCTTTCAGGCGGTTTTCCAGATTGACGAGCTTGCCCTCGGCGCGCCGCCGCGCCAGTTCCCCATGCTCGACGGTGGCGACACCGGCCGAATCATAGCCACGATATTCAAGCCGCTTCAGCGCGTCGACGATCAAAGGGGCCACCGGCTTGCGGCCAACAATCGCTACAATTCCACACATGATTTATTCAGCCCCTTTTCCCGCAAGCCTTTCCCGCGGCTATCTAGTTCGTGCCACGGTCAGGAGAAAGTCACTTTCCGTATCGGTTGGTATCAGCAAAAAGGGTGCCCAAGACAACGACTCGCACCCTTGAATGACCTATTTCTTCGCCGCGCTCGCCCGCATCTCGCGCAACTGCCGGGCCCTCTCGGGCAAGGTTTTCTGTCGTGCCCGGCCGAAAGCCAGCGAGTCGTCGGGAACATTTTCCGTGATCACGCTGCCGGAGGCCACATAGGCGCGCTCGCCGATGGAAATCGGCGCCACCAGTGACGAGTTCGAGCCGATGAAGGCGCCCGCCCCGATATCGGTGAAGAATTTGGAATATCCGTCATAATTGCAGGTGATGGTGCCCGCGCCGATATTGGCGCCCGCGCCCACCCGCGCATCCCCGATATAGGTCAGGTGATTGACCTTGGCGCCTTCCTCGACGGTCGCCTTCTTCACTTCGCAGAAATTGCCGACCTTGGCCTTTTCCCGCAGATCCGCTCCCGGCCGCAATCGCGCGAACGGCCCGACATCGGCCTTAGGGCCGATCGTCGCCCCTTCCAGATGACAAAATGCATGGATTTTCGCACCGGCTTCGATCTTCACGCCCGGGCCGAAATAGACATTCGGTTCGATGATCGTCTCGGGTGCGATCTCGGTGTCATGCGAGAAGAACACGGTCTCCGGGGCAATCAGCGTCACGCCTGACAGCATCATGGCGCGACGCGTTCTTGCCTGCCAGATCGCTTCAGCCGCCGCCAGTTCCGCTCGGTTGTTGATGCCAAGCGCATTTTCGAAGCTTGCCTCGGTCGCCACCACCTTGAGCCCGGCCTTGCGCGCCAGAGCGACAATATCCGTCAGATAGTACTCGCCCTTGGCGTTATCGTTACCCACCTGATCGAGCAGCGCCAGCGCGTGCTTTCCCGAAATGGCCATCAAGCCGCTGTTGCAGAGCGTGATTCGCTTTTCGGCCTCCGAGCAATCCTTGTCCTCGCGGATCGCTGCCAGTGCGCCATCCTTTTCGATCAGCCGGCCATAGCCGGACGGGTTCTCGGTGCGAAAGCCCATGACGACGACTCCCGCGCCCTGCGCCAGTCCTTCCCGAGCGGCGGATAACGCGTCCGCTTCGACCAGAGGCGTATCGCCGAACATCACCAATATGTCGTCATAGCCGCGGGCGATCGCCTCGCGCGCCGAAAGAACTGCGTGGGCGGTGCCAAGCCGTTGTTCCTGGACGAAAATGTCGGCCTTCGGCGCGAATGATTGAGCGGCGGCACGCAGAGCGTCGGCGCCGAAGCCGATCACAAGGGCAAGGTCGCCGCCGCCGGCGCCCTGCGCTGCCTTGACCACGTGGGCGACCATCGGCAAGCCGGCGACCTGGTGCAGGACTTTGGGCGTCGCGCTTTTCATGCGCGTGCCCTCACCCGCGGCAAGGACGATGGAGAGGCAGGATCGTTCGGTCATGATGGGTCCCGGAAACGGCTCTGAAGAATCGTTGCAGTTCTATCATCCGCATTGGCCGGCTCCAATGCGGCGGAAATTGGAACTGAGACCGCCATCACCCCAACTGTCCGAGCGCTGGAAACGTCTCGAGCAGCCAGTAGGAGGCGCTTTGGATGCCACCGGTGAGGAAAAACACGCCGGCAAGCACCAAAAGGCCGCCGATGACCTTCTCGACACGGCCGAGATGTACGCGAAACCGGCCGAGGAAGCCCATGAAAGCATTGGAAAACAGCGCCGCCAGCATGAACGGCACACCGAGGCCGAGCGAATAGGCGGCAAGAAGGGCAGCCCCCTCACCCACCGTTTCGCGGCCGCCGGCGAGCGTCAGAATAGGACCGAGCACCGGTCCTATGCAGGGCGTCCAGCCGAAGGCGAACGCCAGGCCCATCACATAGGCCGCGACGGCGCTTGCCGGCTTGCCCTGTGACTGAAAACGCGCCTCGCGCGCCAGCAACGGGATCTTGAGTATGCCAAGGAAATTGAGGCCCATCAGGATGATCAGCACCCCCGCCGCCATGGCAAGCGGCTCCTGCCACACGCGCAGCAGGCGGCCGATCGTCGAGGCGCCGGCTCCCAGCGCCACGAAAACGGTCGAGAAGCCGAGCACGAAGGCAAGTGACGTCAAAAGCAGCACATTGCGTGTGCCGACTTTTGCCGCGCGCGTCGTTCCGTCTCGAAAGTCCTCGACGGACACTCCGGCCATATAGCAGAGATAGGGCGGCACCAGCGGCAATACGCAAGGCGAGAGAAACGAAAGCGCTCCCGCCCCGACCGCACTGACATAACCGACATCAAACGTCATCGATCTTTCACCTGCTTCAATCGGATGCATATAGCCGTGCGGCCGAATTTGCTCCAATCACGAGAGCGTGGCAGATCGTCGCCTGCAGTTTGGAGAGGAATTTGCGTGGCTTAGGGATGCAAATGCCGCTAGCTGGTGGGCTGGATGGGACTCGAACCCATGACCCCAGAATTAAAAGTTCCGTGCTCTACCATCTGAGCTACCAGCCCTTCACCAACCACCCGTCGCGCTGGATGATGCTATGATTTTCCGGGGCCTGAAGATGCCCTCCGAACCTCATTATGCATCGATCTCAAGAGTAGGCTGCCGAAACGCCTGCAACGGGTGCATTTCACGGATGCGCGAACACCCCGAAATTGGCGCGGAACATAGAAAGAGTGTTCGGGCCGGTCAACCGGAAAAGTGCGCCCAAACGCCGTTGCTCCGCAGCAGCCTCATTCCTGCCGATTTGGCCAGCCCAAGGAATGCTGCGGCCAGAACGCCCCTTAGGCGAGGCGGAACAATCTCGGCCCTCACCCGTTTTCTTCCAAAAGATGGAACGCTCCATGAGGAGATCACCCATGAAGAAACTTGTGTCAGGCATACTGGCCATATCCTTTGCAGTCGCGCCTATCGCCAGCGTACAGGCCGCGCCGGTGTTCGTTCCCAAAGTGCAAAGTCCAGCCACCACCAGCGACGTAATCCAGGTGGAGTCAAGCACCGATAAATGGCGCTGGCGCAGAATGAATAGTCTGCGGCGCGATTGGGTTGATCGCCCGGGTTGGCGTGCCCGCTCGGACTGGCGGGGATCGGATTGGCGACGATCGGACTGGCGTCGCTCGGATTGGCGTCGCTCGGATTGGCCGCGCTCGGACTGGCGAAGATCGGATTGGCGTCGGTCACATTGGCGAGATTCACATTGGCGAGATAACGACTATCGCTATTGGCGTGGCCACAGAGGCTATCGCTACTATAGGCCAGGATACCGCCGTCACGACGGTTTCTGGTTCCCGGCCGCTGCGTTCATTACCGGCGCGATCATCGGTGGAGCCTTGAACCAGCCAGTGCGACGGGTCTATCGCGGCGGTGATGCGCATGTGCAGTGGTGCTACAACCGTTACCGCTCTTATCGCGCTTACGATAACACATATCAGCCCTACAACGGCCCACGGCGTCAGTGCTATTCGCCGTATAGCTGATATTGGCAGATCGTTGAGTTGAAACCCGCGCCCTCCGGCGCGGGTTTTCGTTTCAATTGCCGGAAAGGGTTCGGCGCACGGCGTCGCGCCAGCCTTTCAGCTTCATGGAACGCGCGAGCTCCTCCATTTCGGGCTCGAAACGCCGCTCCAACGCCCAGGTTTTTGCGAACGCGTCCGCTTGCGGCCACACTCCCGCGCGTGAGCCAGCAAGCCATGCCGCACCCAAAACGGTTGTTTCCAGTATCGTCGGTCGGTCGACCGGCGCGTCGAGAATGTCGGCCAACCGCTGCATGGTCCAGTCGGATGCGACCATGCCGCCATCGACCCGAAGCACCGTCTTGTCCGGCCGGCCCTTCCAATCCAGTTTCATGGCGTCGAGCAGGTCACGCGTCTGGAATGCCACGGATTCCAGCGCGGCGCGCGCAATCTCCGCCGGTCCGGTGTTGCGCGTCAGGCCGAACATGGCGCCGCGTGCTTCAACGTCCCAGTGCGGCGCGCCGAGGCCGACAAAGGCCGGCACAAGATAGACGTTCTGGGTTTCGTCGGCCGTGGCGGCCAGCACCCCGCTGTGGTCCGATCGGGCTATGATCCCGATGCCGTCGCGCAGCCACTGCACGGCGGCACCCGCAACGAATATCGAGCCTTCCAGCGCATAGGTGGTGCGGCCGTCCAGCCGGTAAGCGATCGTCGTCAGCAGCCGGTTGCGGGAACGTACCATGTCGCTGCCGGTATTCAAAAGCGCAAAGCAACCAGTGCCATAGGTGGCTTTCATCATGCCGGGCTCGAAGCAGGCTTGACCGATAGTCGCCGCCTGCTGATCACCGGCAACGCCCATGATCGGAATTTCGGCACCAAACAGGCTTTTGTCGGTGACGCCGAAATCGGCGGCGCAATCCTTTACCTGCGGCAGCATGGCGAAAGGAATACGCAGGATCTTCAACAGTTCTGCATCCCATTCATTGGAACGGATGTTGTAGATCAGCGTGCGTGAGGCGTTCGTCGCATCGGTGGCATGAACCTTTCCGCCAGTCAGCCGCCAGATAAGGAAGCTGTCGATGGTGCCGGCAAGCAGTTCGCCCTTTTCCGCGCGCTGACGCGCACCTTTCACTGTATCGAGCAGCCAGGCGATCTTGGTGCCTGAGAAATACGGGTCGAGCAGCAGTCCGGTCTTGCTTGCGAAAAGTTCCTCAAGTCCCTGTTTTTTCAGCTTGTCACAGAGCTTCGCGGTGCGCCGGTCCTGCCAGACGATGGCATTGTGGATCGGCTCGCCCGTCGCTTTGTCCCAGATGACGACGGTCTCACGCTGATTGGTGATGCCTATCGCAGAAATGTCCGAGGCTGCGCGCCCGGCCTTCTCCAGCGCCGTCCGGCAGGTGGACAGCACCGTCTGCCAGATGTCCTCGGGATCGTGCTCCACCCACCCGGAAGCCGGAAAATGTTGGGCGAACTCCTGTTGGCCGGAGCCAACAGCCTTCATGGTTCGATCGAACACGATCGCACGGCTCGATGTGGTTCCCTGGTCGATTGCCAGAATAAAGCCGGTCATGCTCCCTCCCCGCCTATTCAGATCGCCTCCAAGCCAGGAGCGCATCATGACCCGGCCTATTCACACCTCGATAGAATTATTTCGAAACAGAACCGAATGCAAATCGAATGACATAAGCGTGGCGTAGCGCTGCGGATGGAGACATCGTTAGCGGGATGTTTCAACCAATTCGACCTCGGAGTCACGGCAGATAGCTCGGATCGATTCGATATCGCAATGATCGGTGATAAAGGTGTCGACCTGCGACAAATGTCCAATCCGCACCGGCGCGGTTCGTTCGAACTTTGTGGCATCGGAAACCAGGATGACATGCCGCGCATTGGCGATGATCGCCTGCGCCACCTTCACCTCGCGAAAATCGAAGTCGAGAAGCGCCCCGTCGTGGTCGATCGCCGAGGCACCGATCACCGCGTAGTCGACCTTGAATTGCTTGATGAAGTCCACGGCCGCCTCGCCGACCACGCCGCCATCCGAGCCACGTACGATGCCTCCGGCGATCACCACCTCAATCTCAGGATAGACCCGCATCCTGTTGGCAACGTTGATATTGTTGGTGATGACCATCAGCCCGACATGATCCAGCAGCGCCTTGCTGACCGCCTCGGTGGTCGTGCCGATATTGATGAACAGCGAGGCCTTGTCGGGAATGAGGCGGGCCGCCGCCCGGCCAATCGCCTCTTTCTCATCGGAAGCGATCTTGCGCCGCTCCTCATACTCCATGTTTTCAATGCCGGACGGGAACAGCGCCCCACCATGTATGCGGCTGAGCAGACGCTGCTCGCACAGATCGTTGAGGTCCTTGCGGATCGTCTGGGGTGTTACGTTGAAATATGCGGCAAGGTCCTCGACCAGCACCCGGCCGTTGTCCTTGGCCATCTGGACGATCTCGGAATGCCGTGCGGGCAGAAACATCGTCCATCCTCGCTGTTTTCGTTTTTTGTTAGTTTAATCACAACCGAAAGCACGGGAAAAGCCCAGACCTTCATTTCACGTCCGGGAAAGTCGCGATGATCAGTCGGGAAAATCCGGCAGGCTGCGAAACGCCTGCTTCAGCGCATTCGACCAGCCATCGGATACGGTTCGGTAATAGGGATCGTCGAGGCCGATCCGCTTTTGCAGCGCCACTTTGCAGGTGTCCGCCTCGTAAAGCACCATGTCCAGCGGCAGGCCCACCGACAGGTTGGAACGCAGGGTCGAATCGAACGAGACGATCAGCAGCTTGACCATTTCCGCGAAGCTCATGGAGCGCTCATAGGCGCGCACGATAATGGGCTTGCCGTATTTCGTTTCGCCAATCTGGAAAAATGGCGTGTCTTCCGTCGATTCGATGAAATTGCCTTCCGGATAGATCATGAACAGGCGTGGCTCGCCACCTTTGATCTGGCCACCGAGAATGAAAGAGGCATTGAAATAGGAATCGGCGCCCTGACCGGCCGGCGCGGAACTGGCAATCACCTCCTTGACCGTGTCGCCGATCAGCCGCGCCGACTGATACATGGACGGCGTTTCGAGCAATGTCGAGGTTCGCTCCGATGCAGCCTTGCTGCGCTGTTCGAGCAGGCTCACCACAGCCTGCGTCGTGGCAAGGTTGCCAGCCGTCATCAGCACGAGGACCCGCTCGCCCGGCACCTCCCAGACATGCATTTTGCGGAAGGTCGAGATGCTGTCCATTCCCGCATTGGTGCGGGTGTCCGACATGAACACGAGTCCACGATCGATTTTCAAGCCGACACAATAGGTCATGGAGTTCCGCTTTTCCGCATGATTCCGGAATTACTGGTCGACAGATATGTGAACTGCAAGCTGTTCCTCCTGTCCTGCGGAACATTCAAAAGCGCCTGCCCGCAAATGCAAGCATATCTGCCCCGTCGGTCGCCGTCATTGCGCTGGAACTGAATTACAGGGCCGAAATATCACCCCTCGCCCAGCCCTCGGTGATGGCAGCAGCCCGCTCGTTGAAGGCCTGGGTCTCGATCGCCTCGCGGATGTCGGCCATCAGGCGCTGGTAGTAGGCAACATTGTTCCAGGTAAGAAGCATGGCGCCCAGCGCCTCCTGCGACTTGACGAGGTGATGCAGATAGGCGCGCGAATAGTCCCGGGTCGCCGGGCAGTCGCTCTCCTCGTCCAACGGACGATGGTCCTCCGCATGGCGCGCATTGCGAAGATTGACCTTGCCGCGCCGCGTATAGGCGAGCCCGTGGCGTCCAGCCCGGGTCGGCATGACGCAGTCGAACATGTCTATGCCATGCGCGACGGATTTGAGGATATCGTCCGGGGTGCCGACGCCCATCAGATAACGCGGCCTGTCTGCTGGCAATTGCGGGCAGGTCACGTCGAGCATTTCCAGCATCACCGCCTGTGGCTCGCCGACGGCCAACCCGCCCACCGCATAGCCCTTGAGATCAAGCCCAGCCAGAACCTGCGCCGAACGCTCGCGCAACCGCGCGATGTCGCCGCCCTGGACAATGCCGAACATCGCTTTGCCGTCCTGAATACCGAAAGCCGCCTTGCAGCGTTCCGCCCAGCGCAGCGACAGTTCCATCGCCCGTTCGATCTCATCTTCCTTCGCCGGCAGCGCGATGCATTCGTCGAGCTGCATCTGGATGTCAGAATCGAGCAGGCCCTGGATTTCGATCGAGCGCTCCGGCGTCATCTCATAAGGAACGCCGTCGATATGGGAGCGGAAGGTCACGCCCTTTTCGGTGAGCTTGCGCAACTTGGACAGCGACATGACCTGGAAGCCGCCGGAATCGGTCAGGATCGGATGCGGCCAGCGCGCGAATTCGTGCAGGCCGCCAAGGCGCGCCACGCGCTCCGCGCCAGGCCGCAGCATCAGATGGTAGGTGTTGCCGAGGATGATGTCGGCGCCGACGCCGCGCACCTGGTCCATATACATCGCCTTGACCGTGCCGCCGGTGCCGACCGGCATAAAGGCCGGCGTGCGGACGGTGCCGCGCGGCATGGTGATCTCACCGCGCCGCGCCTCTCCATCGGTGGCTATGAGTCTGAAAGAAAATGAAGTGCTCATGTATCGGCTCGAAACAACAGGCTGCCATCGCCATAGGAATAGAATCTGTACCCGGTCTCAATCGCGTGGGCGTAGGCATCGCGCATGGTCTCAAGTCCCGAAAAGGCGGACACCAGCATGAACAGGGTGGAGCGCGGCAGGTGGAAATTGGTCATGAGAATGTCGACGATCTTGAAGCGATAGCCGGGCGTGATGAAAATATCGGTCGGCCCCGACCACGCCTTGAGCTGACCGTCCTCACCGGCGGCACTTTCCAGCAGCCTGAGCGAAGTGGTGCCGATGGAGACGACGCGACGGCCTTCGGCACGGGCAGTATTGATCGCGCTTGCCGTGGCTTCCGAAACATAGCCGATCTCGGCATGCATCTTGTGTTCGTCAGTGTCGTCCGCCTTGACCGGCAGGAAGGTGCCAGCGCCGACGTGGAGCGTCACGAAGTGGCGTTCGATGCCTCTCGCGTCGAGCGCGGCAAGCAGTTGCGGCGTAAAATGCAAGCCGGCGGTGGGTGCGGCCACCGCGCCGTCCTCGCGAGCGAAGATCGTCTGATAGTCCGCGCGGTCGCGCGCATCATCGGGCCGCTTGGAGGCGATATAGGGGGGCAAAGGAACGTGGCCGACAGCCCGGATCGCCTCGTCCAGGAAGGGGCCGGAAACGTCAAAGGCAAGCAGCACCTCGCCGCCCTCGCCTTTTTCGACAACGGTCGCTTCAAGCGTACCTAGGAAACAGGAGTTTCCCTCATGGCCGAAATGGATGCGATCGCCAGCGGCGATGCGTTTGCCCGGCCGCATGAAGGCGAGCCACCGGTCTGGGCCGGCGCGCATATGCAGCGTCGCCTCGACTTCAGCCGCGGCCTCGCCGCGCCGCCGCGTGCCCTTCAATTGAGCCGGGATGACCCTGGTGTCGTTGAAGACCACGACATCGCCGGGCGAGAGCAGCGACGGCAGGTCGCAAACCTGCCTGTCTTCGACCGCCTTGCCGGGCTTCACCACCATAAGTCGCGCGGCGTCGCGCGGTTCGGCGGGCCTCAGCGCAATCCGCTCCTCGGGCAGATCGAAATCGAAAAGGTCGACACGCATCGGGACGCGATCCTACAAGTAGCGCACCATCACCGCGCCGACCAGCAGGAGCAGTGCCCCGGCAATCCGCCCGGCGGAAATCTCACGCACCGCAACGCCCAGAAAGCCTATCCTGTCGACAACCATACCGGCGATCAATTGCCCGGTGACAAGGAACGCCATGAGCGCGGCCGCACCGACCTTGGGGATGAGGATGATGGTGCTGGTGACGTAGAGCGCGCCAAGAAGGCCGCCGGCAAAGAACAGCCATGGCGCAGGCGCTCGCCAGTCAATCACAGCGCCCTCGGCCCGGGTCAGAACGAACGTCAAGAGCGCCAGGGCAAGCCCGCCGGCGACGAAGGAAATCGCCGCCGCGGCGAGCGTCGAGCCGAGCCCTCGCGCCAATTCCGTATTGATCGGCGCCTGCACGGCTATGAAGGCACCGGCCAGCACGCCGAGCAACGGCCAGAATAGCCCCGCCATGACGGTCGCTTTGCGTCTATGCCGCGACGTCGGCCGCGACCTTCAGGGACACGATCTTGTCGGGATCCTGAACCGGCTCGCCACGCTTGATCTTGTCGACGTTTTCCATGCCTTCGATCACCTGGCCCCAGACCGTGTACTGGCGGTTGAGGAACGAGGCGTCCTCGAAGCAGATGAAGAACTGCGAGTTCGCCGAATTCGGGTTCTGCGCGCGCGCCATCGAGCAGGTGCCGCGCGAATGGTTGACGTTGGAGAACTCAGCCTTGAGATCCGGCTTGTCGGAACCGCCCATACCCGCGCGCGACGGATTGAAGTTCGGTCCGTCGGACTTGCCGAACTTCACGTCGCCGGTCTGGGCCATGAAGCCATCGATGACGCGATGGAAGACGACACCGTCATAGGCGCCCTCGCGCGCCAGTTCCTTGATGCGGCCGACATGACCAGGGGCCAGGTCGGGCAGAAGCTCGATGACGACCTTGCCCTTGGTGGTCTCCATGATGAGCGCGTTTTCGCGATCCTTGATTTCGGCCATCTCAAATTTTCCTTGTTAGAACTCGGTTACGGCGCCGCGCGCCGGCTGGACGCGTAAAGAACGCGGCAAAGCCCAAAATGGACGCATCTTTCGAAATCAAACCGATTTCGGAGTCAGACGTCAGTTTCCGTCGCCTGCGATGCGCACCTTGACCATGCGATCCGGGTCGCTGACAAGCCCATTCGCGGACGGATCACCCTTTTTTATCTTGTCGACCAGTTCCATTCCACTCTCGACGGTGCCGACGATCGTATATTGACCATCAAGACCCGGATTGGGGGCGAACATTATGAAGAATTGCGAATTGGCCGAATCCGGGCTTTGCGCCCGCGCCATGCCGACAGTGCCGCGCACGAAGTGCTCTTCATCGGAAAACTCGGCCGGCAGATCCGGCAGTTTCGAACCGCCGGTTCCAGAGCGCTCGGCGCTGTAGCCGTCCTCCAGGTCACCGAACTCGACATCGCCGGTTTGTGCCATGAAGCCCTCGATGACGCGGTGGAAGGCGACATTGTCATAGGCCCCTTCGCGCACCAGCGTCTTGATCTGCTCGACATGTTTCGGCGCAAGATCGGGACGCAGCGCGATGGCTACATCGCCATCCTTCAACGTGATCACCATCGTGTCGTCCGGCTCGGCCGCCATGGCAACGACTGGCGTGGCGATCACTCCGGCGACGACCACAAGCGGCGAAGCAAGCCGTATCAACTGCATGAACATGTTCAGGACCTCTATTTGGCGAATTTGGCGGCAAGCGCACCGGCAACGACTTCAGGCACGAAGGGACGAATATCACCGCCCATCGACGCTATCTGGCGAACAAGGGTGGCGGTAATGGTGCGCACCGAGGGGCTCGCGGGCAGAAATACCGTCTGCAGTTCCGGCGCCATGGTCTCGTTCATGCCCGCCATCTGCATTTCATAGTCGAGGTCGGTGCCATCGCGCAGGCCCCGGATCATGATCGATGCGCCATGCTGCCTGGCGGCATCGATGACCAGCCCGTCAAACGCCACCACCTTGATGCGCCCGCTGTCGGCGCCGAATTCGGCTACGGCGGATTTTTCGATCAGCTCCACCCGCTCTTCGAAAGAGAACAGCGGCTTCTTCGACGGTTGCACGCCGATTGCCGCGAAAACCGTGTCGGCCACGGCAAGCGCGGCCTTAAGCACATCGAGATGCCCGTTGGTCAACGGGTCGAAGGAGCCGGCATAGATGGCGGTGCGATCTGTCATGGCGAGGTTTTAGCGGGCGCGCGGCGCAAAGGCAATCTGCGCGGTTCGGGCGATGAACCCCGGATGAATGTCGCGATCACGACAAGTTCAAGTCACGCAAAGTACATCCGCCTCTGGAAACGGTGAAACCAAATCGCCACATCTCCGTTATAGGCGCAGGAGACAGAACCATGTTGATCTATATGCTCGCCGCCGCAATGACCATTACAATGATGATTGCGACCGCTTTTGCCATCCATCAGGAATCCGAGCGTCTGCGTCATCGGCGCCAGGAAACGCGCCCGACCGGCTTCGGCCCGCGTCGGTAAATTGCCTTGAACGGTATGACTTCATAAAGTCGATCGGCGGCGCATTGCGCCGCCGAAAGTATATTCAGTCCGCCGATTCGGCTCCGGCCTCCGCCTCCACCCCGCCGTCCAGGCTTTCCTCGTCCTCGCCGTTCGTGTCGGAGATGCGTTCGACCGAAACCACCTTCTCGCCGTCGGCGGTGTTGAAGATAGTGACGCCCTTGGTCGCGCGGCTGGCGATGCGGATGCCGCCAACCGGCACGCGAATGACCTGCCCGCCATCTGAGACCAGCATGATCTGGTCTTCGTTGCCGACCGGAAAAGCCGCGACGAGCCGTCCGATTTCCGCGGTCTTCGACACGTCGGTTGCACGAATGCCCTTGCCGCCGCGCCCGGTCAGGCGGAAATCGTAGGACGACGAGCGCTTGCCGTAACCCAGTTCCGTCACCGTCAGTACGAACTGCTCGCGCGCCTTGAGTTCATCGTAGCGCTCGGGCGCCAGCGTCGTTTCCTCGCCGACATCCTCATTGGTGAGTGCGATCTCATCTTCGTCGCCCGTCGACAGCTTGCGCTCGGCGGCGGACTGCTTGAGATAGGCCGAACGTTCGGCGGGCGTTGCCTCGACATGATGCAGGATGGTCATGGAAATGGCGCGATCGCTGTCCGCCAGCGAGATGCCGCGCACGCCGACCGAATTGCGGCCGGCAAAAACCCGAACATCCCCCACCGGGAAGCGGATGCACTGGCCGGAGGCGACGGTCAGCAGCACGTCATCACTCTCGGTACAGGTCTCGACACCGAGAATCTCGTCCCCTTCCTCGTCCAGCTTCATGGCAATCTTACCGTTGCGATTGACCTGAACGAAATCCGAAAGCTTGTTGCGCCTGACCGTGCCGCGCGTTGTGGCAAACATCACATCCAGCTCGGCCCAACTCGCCTCGTCTTCCGGCAGCGGCATGATGGTGGTGATGCGTTCGCCCTGCTCCAGCGGCAGCAGGTTGATCAGCGCCTTGCCGCGCGACTGCGGATTGCCGATCGGTAGCCGCCAGACCTTTTCCTTGTAGACGATACCGCGCGAGGAGAAGAACAGCACCGGCGTGTGGGTGTTGGCCACGAACAGCCGCGTGACGAAATCCTCGTCCTTGGTCGACATGCCCGAGCGGCCCTTGCCGCCGCGGCGCTGCGCCCGGTAGAGCGACAGCGGCACCCGCTTGATATAGCCGGTGTGGCTGACGGTCACGACCATATCCTCGCGCTGGATCAGGTCCTCATCGTCCATGTCGGAGCCGACATCGGTGATTTCGGTGCGGCGCGGCGTTCCGAACTCATCGCGAACCGCCACCAGCTCGTCCTTGACGATCTGCTGGATGCGGGCGCGCGACGACAATATGTCGAGATAGTCCTTTATCTCGTCGCCGATCGTATTCAGTTCGTCGGCGATCTCGTCGCGACCGAGCGCTGTCAGCCTTTGCAGCCTGAGTTCGAGGATGGCGCGCGCCTGTTCCTCGGAAAGATTATAGGTGCCGTCGTCGTTGATGCGATGGCGCGGATCGTCGATCAACAGGATCAGCGCTTCCACGTCGCCGGCCGGCCAACGCCGCTCCATCAACTGGTCGCGCGCGGTCTGCGGGTCCGGCGCATGCCGGATGAGCTTGATCACCTCATCGATATTGGCGACCGCGATTGCCAAACCGACAAGGACGTGGGCGCGCTCACGCGCTTTGCGCAGCAGATATTTGGTCCGCCGGCTGATGACGTCCTCGCGGAACGCCACGAACGCCTTCAGCATATCGATCAGCGTCAGCACTTCCGGCTTGCCGCCGTTCAGCGCCACGACGTTGCAACCGAAGGACGTCTGCAGCGGCGTAAAGCGGTAGAGCTGGTTGAGGATGACATCGGCAACCGCGTCGCGCTTCAGCTCGATGACCACGCGGTAGCCCTGGCGGTCCGACTCGTCGCGAATATCGGAAATGCCCTCGATACGCTTGTCGCGCACCAGTTCGGCCATCTTCTCGATCATCGACGCCTTGTTCACCTGATAGGGAACCTCGGTGATGACGATCGCCTCGCGGTCGT
Source organism: Borborobacter xinjiangensis (assembly GCF_047739745.1). NCBI lineage: Bacteria > Pseudomonadati > Pseudomonadota > Alphaproteobacteria > Hyphomicrobiales > Phyllobacteriaceae > Borborobacter > Borborobacter xinjiangensis. The sequence goes on from NZ_JBLLVA010000011.1 coordinate 65,829, forward strand.
TGCGGATCTGCTCTATGACCACTTTGCCGCGCATGACGACGGAGCCGCGCCCGGTAGAATAGGCGCTGTAGATGCCGGAGCGGCCAAGGATCAGGCCGCCGGTGGGGAAGTCCGGCCCCGGCACGATCTCCATCAGCGCCGGAAGGTCGATCGCCGGATTGTCGATGACGGCGATGGCGCCGTTGCAGACCTCCATCAGATTGTGCGGCGGGATGTTGGTGGCCATGCCGACGGCGATGCCGCCCGAACCGTTGACCAGCAGGTTAGGGAAGCGCGCCGGCAGAACCCGCGGCTCCTTGCCCGATGCGTCGTAAGTTTCCTGGAAATCGACCGTTTCCTTGTCGATATCCTCCAGAAGCTCATGCGCGACGCGGCTGAGCCGTGCCTCGGTGTAGCGCATCGCCGCCGGGGGATCGCCGTCGATGGAGCCGAAATTGCCCTGCCCGTCGATCAGCGGCACGCGCAGCGACCAGTCCTGCGCCATGCGAACGAGGGCATCGTAGATCGAGGCGTCGCCATGGGGGTGATATTTACCCATGACATCGGCGACCGGACGCGCCGACTTCACATATTTGCGGTTCCAGTGATAGCCGCTCTCGTGCGCGGCGTAGAGAATGCGCCGGTGAACCGGCTTCAAACCGTCGCGGACATCCGGAAGCGCACGACTGACGATGACGCTCATCGCGTAGTCGAGATAGGAGCGCTGCATCTCCTCGATGATTGAAATCGGCTCGATGTCGGACGGGGCGCCGGGTCCCCCCGGAATCTTCTGGTCGGTCAAATCAGTTCACTTGAATGGCTGAGAATCATACTTCCTTATATAGGAAAAGGATCGATTTCTCCAATCCCCGTCGGGTTTTTCCGCGACTGCTTTTGCTCGAAAATTCAAAGGGATATGCCATGTCGGCCAATCATGCGACACCGTGGCCGATGCGCGCCCTCCCGACATCTGTTCTCCGCGATGGGAAAGCTGGCATCCACCGCGCGATCGCGCTAGCTTGTCGCCCGGGAGGACGACGAATGCCGGATTTCGAGAGTATTTTCAATGCATTCGTCACCATTCTCGTAACCATCGATCCTCCAGGCCTCGCGCCGATCTTCCTGGCGGTGACGCGCGGAATGACGCGTGACGAGCGCCGCCAGGTCTCGATCCGTGCCAGCATCATCGGCTTCGGCGTCCTGGCGCTGTTTGCGGTCGCCGGCTCCTCGATCCTCGCGGTGTTCGGCATCACGCTTCCGGCTTTCCGCGTTGCAGGCGGATTTCTGCTGTTCTTCATCGCCTTCGAAATGGTTTTCGAGAAGCGGCAAGATCGCAAGGAGAAGATTTCCGACGTCGCGATCACCAAGGACATGATTCACAACATCGCCGCGTTCCCCCTGGCGATCCCGCTGATTGCCGGACCGGGCGCCATATCGGCAACGGTGCTGCTGTCGGGCTCCTATCAGGGCCTGGTCGGACAGGCGACGCTGGTTGCCATCATCTTCGCCTGCCTGCTGGTGACTTATCTCGTCTTCGTGCTGGCCGAACGGATCGACCGTTTGCTCGGCCAGACCGGTCGCTCGATCCTGACGCGCCTTCTCGGCGTCATTCTCGCGGCGCTCGCGGTGCAATTTGTGGCTGATGGCATCAAGGCGCTGGCCGCCTGACTCAGGTCGTGCCTACCACGCGGCGGCATGTTCGTCATGATGACCCTGAGGCAGAAATCCATCCGATTGAAAGCAGGCCCGTTGCCGCTGCCCAGCTACCAAGGACTCGTAGCACCACCCGGAAGGCGAAGGCGGTATAAGAGGTAACCAGCGCGGAAATTAGAAGGGTCACCGCCAGGACAACGGCAACCGTGCCGATCAAGGCGATCCAATCGGCATCAGCGGCCCGCAGTTCCAGGCCGTTTTGAAAACCCAGCAAACCGCCGAAAACGGCAGCCGCAGCCGCGGCAACGGGCGGTGAGATATTCAGCCCGAGGGCGACGAATCCGCCAAGGAAGATAAGCGTACCAGCGTTGACGGCTGCGAACGACCCGCTCATCTGGGAAACCAGCGCGACGACCCCCGCACAAAACCAGGCAATCGGAGCCACGATTACCAGCAGTCGGCCTGCCTCTGCCCCTTGCAACCCCACAAACAGGCTCAACGTCGCCAGGCTGACGAGATCCATTGGGGTGAGCAGGAGGTGCAGCGCACCGTCGTAAAATGGTCCCAGCCCCGAATTGACAAGATGCGCATGAGCCATCGACGGTGCGAATAGCGCCACCAATAATGGGATAAGCGCCGCGGAAGATCGCTTCACGCAAAAGCGCCCAGCAGGAAGTAGACGCCGCCCGCCAAGACTCCTCCGCCCAAGGCTCTAACGGCGGTTCTGCCCTTAGGCAGTCTGTCCACCGCCCCTATGCCAATTCCCAGCGCATGAAGCAGACCAGTGGCGATGACGAACCCCAAGCTGTAGAGCACGGCATCCGCTCCGGGCGAGAGCTCGGTTCCGTGCGCGTGGCCGTGGAACAACGCAAAAACCATCACCAGAGGGATCGCGATCGCCAGGCTCAACCGCATGTCTTTAAGAATCAGAAGCCCGAGGACTACCGACGAAACCGCAATACCGATTTCGACCCAGGGCAAGGGGATGCCAAGCAGGCCCAGCATGCCGCCAGCAGCCATGGCGATCGGAAACGCGATCGGAAGGACCCACAGCGCGGGAGGCCCGAGCAGCGCTCCCCAGAGTCCGACCGCTATCATGGCGAGGATATGATCCCATCCGCCAATGGGATGGCTCAATCCAGAAAGAAAGCCGCTGATCTCATGCCCCTCCGAGTGCGCAAAGGCGGCTTCGGAAAACGGGACAAGCGCCGCGCAAACACCCGCGACCAACAGAAATCGGGAGTAAGGGGAGTTCGTCATCCATGCCTCTTGTCAGCTAGAACATCGGGAGCGTTCGCTCGATCGTCCAGAACGCGCCGAGCGAGCCGACCACATATCCCGGCACATAACGGGTCCACGCAGGCGGGTCGAATTGAAGGACGCGCAGGGCGCGCAAGAGGAGCAGAATCATCAGAACAAAAGCGAGCTGCCCCATTTCCACGCCGATGTTGAAGGAGAGCAGCGCCAACGGGATATCCCCGCGCGGCAATCCGACCACGGTCAGTCCGCTCGCGAATCCGAATCCGTGCAGAAGTCCGAATGCGAACGCCACGATCCAGGGGTGGCGTAGCGTGAAACTGGTCTGACCTCGCCATAGCCGCACGACTTCCACGCCCAGGAACAGGATCGAAAGCGCTATGGCAGCATTGAGTGGTTCGGCTGGGATTGAGGCGTAACCAAGCGTCGCGAGCCCCAGCGTGATGCTGTGGGCTACGGTGAAGGCGGTGATGGTCTTGACCAACGAGCGGGTGGAGCGGACGATGATCATCAGGCCGACGACAAAGAGCAGATGGTCAAAGCCCATCAAGATGTGCTCGATCCCCAGCGTTGTATAGGTCCTGGCAACCTGCCAGGTGTCCTGATGATCGGAAAGGTCGATCCAGGGTCGCGCAGGCCTCACGAACTCGGTGACTTTCCGGCCGTCGAGCCAAGACACCCGAACGAGAACATCGGTGATCGTCGCCTGCAGGCCGACGAAATTGATACGTTGGCCAGCAAGTTCGTCGGGAGATTCAAGAACACGCCGTTCGATCACCGAGTCGGATAGCTGGCGCTCCAACGGCTCGGTAATCGGCTTGATGCCGTCAGAATATCTCAGCATGACGGGCAATCGCATGCCCGACAAAATGGGGGTGCGCCAAAGTACGCTGAAGCGTCCTTGCCCGATCTCGTCGATCTGGAGATAGGCGGGCCTGATTTCGTGCGCGGATGCGCCGGCGGTCACAGCAAGGAACGAGATCAGCAAGCCAAGCAGCCATGCACCCGCTCTACAGGATCGAGCGGCATAGCTCATTGCGATACCGGTTCCGAAGGAGCGTTTTCAGGTGCCGGCCTCAAGTCGCTGAGGTCGACCGTGTCGAGAGGAACCACGTTCACCGTATACCGCGAACGCATCTCGTCGAGAGCGGCGCGTTTGACCTCCCGGTAGCGGGCTTCGTGCCATGCCGCCTTGACGTCGGCTTCCACCTCTTCGAAGGCCGGAATACGCCCCGGTTCCATCACGTCTATCCAGACGAGGTGCCAGCCATAGCCCGATTGTATCGGACCACGCCAGACGCCAGGGTCGAGCTTGAACAGTTCCGCCGCGAACGCGGGGCCGAACTCTTTTAGCATCTGGTCGGGCGTGCCGTTCCTGTAATAGGTGCGCAGGATGAACGGGTCGGCCAGCGTGGCGACCTCCGGTGAATCCGGGCGTTTGCTGGCGACGACGGGGAGCACCGCCTCAGCATCGCTGCGCGCGGCGGCCCCGCGTTTGTCCGGAGAAAAATAGAGCTGCCGAAAGCTCGCGCGGGGCGGAAGCGCAAAGCGCTGGGAATTCCTGGAAAACCACTCCACCAGTTCCGCTTTCTCGGGCTCCTGCATGGCAGCGATGTCGGCCGCCAGGAAATCCATCTTCTGCGCGATCCGGCGCTTGACGATCTCGTCGTTACGATCGAGGCCGAGAGCCATTCCCTCCCGGAACAGAATTTCCTCGGTTACTTTCTGATCGATAAGACTTTGCAATTGATCCGGGGTTAGCGGCGACCGTCCTTGCGCGAGCCACGCGAGAACCATCTGGCGGATGTCGTTTGCGCCGATCTCGATCCGCTGCCCGTCAACCGCACTCTCCGGCTCCTTGTTAAAGATCCCGTACGCACCGAACAGGATGGCGCCGACAGCCAGGAAATGGACGAGCGGCTCATTAAGTAGCCCCCGCCACCACCGCGTGGATTTTCCTTTCGTTGTCGCGTGCTGTCCCGCTTTCGGCAGGGCGATTTCCGTATACGGCATTTGCTCAGGCTCTCTCCCTCGCAATGCGTCAATCACTGCGCCACAGCCTCGACTTCGTAGTTCGCGTAACCGAACTCATTGCTGCGGGCCGCCACGTATTTGTCCCCGGCACGATAGACCGTCAGTTCGAACGGGGTGCCCTCGATGGTCGTCACGATGTGGCCGTCCTTGATATCGTAGGTTGCCGACGAGCTGGACACGTCGTGCATCACCTGGAGCAAGTCGCCGCCTCTTGCCGGATCGCCGTCCAGTTCGGTGACGATGCGCTTGCCGTCGACGCCGAACAGCACGTTCGCCGTTTTACCGGTCACGTTGTTGCGCACCGTCAGGTTCTTCCCCACCACAAGCTCCTTGAGCTCGCTGTCGCCAAGGGCCGTCGCTCCGGTTCCGAGCAGATCGGCAACCGTCAGGCCGGGCTTCACCTTCGCAACTTCGGCCTCTGTCGGCGTGTACCAGATAGGCGTGCTCCACGCGCGCTCCTGGATCGTTGCCGGCACATCGCCGGGCGGAAGTTTGCCGAGCTTTGCCGCATCGTAGGTGCTCCAGCGGGGAGTCGGTATCTGAAGGGCGCGGGCGTAATAGAATGCGTGCTGGCTTGCGTCGAATTCCGGGTCGGTCCAGACGGCCTTCAGTTCAACGGAGCCAATGTCGTTGGCGTAGGTTGCCTTGGTGATGTCGACCGTGTTGCCGACAGGAGGAAGCTTGCCCGTGACCGGATCGGGCTGGCGGTCACCGGACCAGGCGACGTCGAATATCTTCTCGAATATCTGGCCGTCCTTGGTCCATCCCTTGACAATCTGGATGCGATCGAGATTGCCGTCGGCAGGGTCCTTCGCCGCCCAAACGACGAAAGACGGCGGCTTGCCTTCCGCCTGGGCAAGATCGCCGCCCATGGGAACGCCCCCCGCATAGGCGGTCTTCACCCAATCCTCCTGCGAGAGCAGGCCCTTGTCGTAGTCCCATCCGCCAAAAAGGCGGAGCTTGATGCGGGCCCCGCTGGTTCCGAACACTTCACGACGCTGCATCGCCGCAAATATGGACTCGCGGGTATTTTCTTCCGCCCAAACTCCGCCCAGGCCGGATGGGCAATGACACATCGACTATCCATATAGGCCCTTGAGCCTAACCGGGCAGCCTAGCAGGGACTTGAATAAGATGATGCGCAACACGACATACTGCGTGATCGACTGGGTAGCGTGCTGCGCATGGACTGGGGGTGGTAGGCTTATCGACGACGGTCGATCGGACTCTCATCAGGCCCCCCGCCTTGCCTGCCCTTCGTCACGGGCTGGTTTAGTCTGGAGAGGCGGGCGTCGCGCAGTTTGGCTCGCCCACACAATAACTGGGGCCCTGTACAGTCGCATGGATCGATACTGTGGCGGCGCGACCTTCTGCCCGACGGATCACAAGTAGGCGGCAATCTCGCGTGCGACCCCCGGCCGTCATTTCAATTTACAATTTCAGGTACCGCATTCTAACTCAGCAATCTTTAATCACTATCCGACCCACGCTAATGAGCAAATTCATCAATGATGAGAGTGGGTTGTGGACGTCAGATTACAAGGCGCAAAGTACCGCACATTAGAAAGGTTCTGTGCGGTGAAAAGAGTAAACTAGAGGCCTAGATATTTGAGATTCCTGCATTCTCGCGCCTCACTTCACTTCGAATGTAAACTCGAGGTGTGTAAACTAGCATCTTTTCGGCATCGTCACAGGGGGATTGGAAACGGTGTGCGACGCAGTCGCGCGCCGATTCCAATTCACATGTGGCGATCAAAATTCTGAGGGGTCGAAGCTCCGACACCGGTGCCGAACGAGCATCTGCTTCGCCGCTCTCAAAGCTGAAGTTCTCAGCTACATCTTTTCCACAGGATGCCAACCATTGCGCAGGCCAGCCAGTGACGCCGGGGCAACTGCCGGCTAGGGATGTCGGCCGGCAACGGCACGGGGTCGTTGTTTCAAACGAGATAACAATGACCACCAATGCACGGCGGGCGGCCTTCCCTCGCATGATCGATCAGTTTCTGCGCCAGCGTGGCGCGTCTGTTCTGCCTCCTCGCGACCTTGAACGGCTGGGCTGCTACCTTCGGGGGATCATCAAGGAGGCTGTCCTGCCGCCACGTGCAGGAGGCCGGCCTGATTGGAATGAAATTGCGGTTGCATCCGGCGTGAACACGGATGCGCTGGCTGCGGCTGGAAGCGTGCTCGAACCTGGCATCGATGCAATCACACGCTTCATCGGACCGAAGGCAAGGAAGCAGAAGCTCGCACCCTCGCCCGTGAGCGAGAAAAACGCCCATCGCCGCACGAGTGCTACGAAGCAACTGTCGTCGACTCGCAGGAGCGGCAGGCCAAGGAAGTCCCGTCCCGCGCCCGGGCCGGCGAAAGATAGTTCGGCAGCTGCCTCACCTCCATCACCGCAGCGTCGCAAGCGGGGCACCGCGCCGAGGCCTGTTGTCGAATTTCCGGATCCGCTTTGGACGGAATGGGAGGAGCCGGAGACGTTCCCGGAGGCTTTCAAGCTCCACATCGATCGCCATGGCGACAGTGCTTGGCATCTCCACCGCGCAGTCGTGAAGCCGCACGAGGCGTTTGACCACAAGACGTTCGTGACCTGGATACAGGGGACCAAGGCGCCGCGATCCGTAACAAGCTTCGAAATCCTCAGCCGGATAGAGCGACGGTACCAATTGCCCGAAGGCTACTTCAAGGCGAAGCTCGCCCACCCTGCCCGCGCTGCCACTGGGCATCAGCCAACCAACGTCACACCATCTCAGCTTCGTCGCATCGCCTGGCATCTTCCGGACGACTTCGATCGCCGATCTCCGCCGGAGCGAGAGGAGATACTCCAGTGGGTGCAGGACAACATCATCTCCGGAGGTACCGACTACCGACGCTTCCAGGCTCTCGCTCTACGCAATCGCTACGGCATACGATTTCCGGGGGTGCTCGATGGTGCGTCTGTCGCGCTTGTCCACGCAGTCATCCGGGAGCCGCTCGAATTTGATCCAGAAGACGATGATCTCGAGGGAGCGACCAACGTCGCGGTCGACGCACCTGCACGTCTCTGGAACGAGATGGCAGAACTCCTGCAGTTCAAGACCGCAACGCTGACCTCCTTCGGTTTCCAGCGGATCGGTGTGTGGGGAGAAGAGACTGCTGCCCAGAAAGTCGAGCACTTCGGCCTCTTGTTCGGGGCACTCGCCGCCCCCAAGCGCAGCGCCGTTCGCGGTCTTGATGTTCCGCTGGAGGCGCTCACCTTCGCCCTCTTGATCTTTCCCTCAGTGTGGGACTGGTATCTCACCTGGCGCGAGAAACGCCGCGGTTTCTACACGGCTTGGGAAGTCGACATGCTGCGCATCGCGCTCGCGCTGACGCGGGCCGAAACGGGCTGGCTTCGTCAGCGACCTGATCTGGCCGCACATCTCCAAGCCATTCCCGGGCTCGTCTCCGAAGCGGAGATCATGGCGGCACAAGCTGACTGGAACACCGCCTGCGACATCTGCCAGAAACACTGCGCGGGGCGCGTCAAGGAAATCCAGCGGGTGGCGAAGGTCCACCGCGATCCATTCGAGCCGATCATGCCGATTCTCGAGGCTGAAAGCCCTGTTGGTGAATACCGCAAGATTCCCGACGAGGTCATCAGAACGATGCCGGATGAACGGCGCTATCCGGTGGCTGCTGCGGAGGCCGTGAGGTCCTTCCTCATCATCCGCTTCGGCCTCCATACAGGCCTTCGCCAGAAAAACCTCCGGCAGTTACTACTATGTCCGAAAGGACGATTGCCGACCTCCGAGCGCCAACTAGGGGATATGAAGGTCGGTGAACTCCGCTGGAGCGAACGGGACCACGGATGGGAGGTGGTCATCCCGTCCGTGGCGTTCAAGAACGCGAACTCCTCCTATTTCGGAGACAAGCCATTTCGTCTCGTCCTCCCCGACATCGGCGACCTCTATCGATATATCGACGCCTATGTCGGCCGACACCGTATTCGTCTCCTGAAGGGAGCGGACGACCCGGGCACGTTTTTCGTGAAGACGATGAAGGAGAACAGCGTCACCGCAGCCTATGACCAGAATACCTTCTTCGAAGCCTGGCGGCTCGTCATCCAGCGCTACGGCATCTTCAATCCTTACACGGGGCGCGGTGTGATCAGGGGATTGCTGCCGCATGGCCCCCACAACGTCCGCGACGTGCTCGCCACGCATATCCTGAAGAAGACAGGCTCCTACGAGCAGGCCAGCTACGCCATCCAGGACACGCCAGACATGGTGGCGAAACACTACGGGCGCTTCCTGCCGCAGGACAAGGCAGCACTGGCTGCGCGTATTCTCAACCAAGTCTGGGATGCAGCGTGAACGGCGGCCTACAGGATTTGCGGCGCAGAGCGACCTGGCACGGACCGCTTGGCAACCATCTTCCAGCTCTTCAGAATCTCAGATTTCCCTTTTGAATTAGATCTCGGCGTATCCGCAGCCCCGGACCCGACGCCCCGTCATCGGGGACGAAGGTGATTCCCGACTTCTCGAAGGCGTCCTGCAGGCGACGGCGCGATTCCAACGTGACCGTTTCGTCGTTGCGCTCGATACGCAGGATGGTGCGCTGCCCCACGCCGGAGAGCTTGGCTAGTTCTCTCTGACCGATGTTGAGAGCTACACGAGCAGCCCGCAAGAGTTCGTTGGGCACATCCATGTCTCATTTCCTAGCGGTCGTCTCGCCAGCATTCCAGATGACGCTGCTGTAATCCTTTGGCAATTTGACGTGCGGCGTCACTGACGCCGGCAACGGCCTAATGGACGCCGCGTACTCGACGCCGTGTGTCTGTCCTGCTGATTCCAGCGAATCACCAAGGATCCGAATGAAACGGATCCTTGGACGGACAGACGGAGGCTTGCTGATGCTGCTGTTCAATCACCGCGACGAACCCAGTGCCGAATTCGCGTGCGAGATGGAGCGTCTGGCCGCGTTGGTTGCCGACATGGAACGCATTCACCGTGGCGTGTCGCCGCAAGTCATGGCCGGCGACGATGCTCCGGTCCTCGACCGATGGGTCCTTGCGATGCGGACGGTGCCCTGCCTCGCCGGACTGTCGACGGGTCATCCGGAGCTTGTCGGAGAGAACAGGTTGATCGGGACGTCCGACCTGTGGCTGCTTTCCAAGGACCATGCCTGGGCGCGGACGCTATCGCGCTGGTACCGCCTCGGCCGCCCTGCCGAAAACCCTGGCCTGAATGCCTGAGCGTGGGCCATGAGTTCCAAGGATTCACTCATCCGTCATTTCAGCCGCCGCCTCACTGCGGCCGTGCAGGGACTGCACCTCCCGAGCGAGGAAGAGCTGCTGCGTGGCATGAACTTCTTCCGGAACGAACTCAACGAGGACATCCGGGAATATGCCAGTCGCCTGTCGGGGCGGATCAGGAAGCGTGGCAATCCCGCGCTCACGTCCCTCGCCGGCGCCCTGGAGGAATTGACCGTCGAGCAGAGCGAAGACGGGGTGCAGTCCCTACTCGGAGCCCTTGATGCCGTCGATGACATAAAGGGCGTGCCGGTCGACGCATGTTGGCTGCGCTGCCAATACTACTTAGCTTCCTTCGGCGATCCGGATGCTGCGGCATCGATCGCGGGGGAAGCGGCGACGGTCGCCTTGCGGGACATCAATGGAAGCGATGACCTGCGCATGGTGGGCCGCGCGCTCGGTTGGGCCGTGACGTCACGCACCCTCGAACACACCCGGAAGATCAATGACCTGCATGCGCCCCGATCGCTGTCCCGCATCCTCCACGGCTACGAACGCGATTTCGAGGCGGCAATCCAGCGCGCAGTGAGAAAGAGAGAACCGGAACAGAACGAGGTTCCTGCCGACGATGCCTTTGTGCTGGACCCGGAAGACGAGACGGTGGTCGCGGTCGAAATGGATGGGTCGGTGGTCGTGTTCACCTCCGTAGGCAACAACACGACTTCCGAAGGAAAGCGCGTCGTCAACGAGTTCGAGAAGTTCGTGCAGCGCCGCCTGCCGCTGCCCATCGCGCCCGACCTTGCCGCTGTTCGGAAACAACTGACGACAGAGTTTCCCTGGGCTGTGGCGATTGCCGACGAAATCCTGAAGGGACTTGTCGGCAGGGAGCATGTGCGGTTCCGGCCAACCATCCTGCTCGGGCCGCCCGGATGCGGAAAGACCCGGTTCTCGAGGCGGCTGATCGAGGAACTCGGAGTTCCCTACGAACTGGTCTCCTGCGGTGGACTGAGCGACAGCGCGATCGGAGGCACTGCGCGCCGATGGACATCGGGCGAGCCGAGCCTCGCCGTCATGTCCGTGCGCCGCCATGAATGCGCCGGACCTGCGATCATCCTCGACGAGATCGAGAAAGTCGGAAACAGCAGGCACAACGGCAACGTCCACGACGTGCTAGTCGGGCTCTTCGAGAAGGAGACGTCGACCCGCTGGTTCGACCCTTACGTCGAGGCCACCTGCGACCTGTCGCACATCAATTGGCTGATGACGGCGAACGAGATCGAAAGCGTTCCAGGCGTTCTGCGCGACAGGTGCCGTGTCCTTCGCTTTCCAGGGCCTGGCCCGGAACACCTCCCGGTGCTCGCGAGCCGCATCCTCGAAAAACTCTACCTCGAACAGGGACATGACCCACGCTGGGCAACGCCGCTGGAGGGATACGAGATCGAAGCCCTGGTCAACGCCTGGACGGGAGGCTCGATCCGGAAAGTGGAACGTTTCGTCGAAGCGCTCGTCGAAACCCGTGAACGGCACCGGGAACCGCAATGAGCGACGAGCGCTGCAGACTCATAGATGGGCGCTTGGCTGCCCACAAGGAGGTACTGGATGGACCAGAGGCTTGTGACAGCGCTTCAGACTCTCGGCGAGTTGGGAAGGCAGGATGCCTTGGCCGCGTTGGCTTCGGCATTCTCGACCGCAGGCGCGGAGCGACATACCGTTCGCGCTGCCCGGGACCGCTTCAATACCATCGTCGCTCACGCACGGAACGGCACGCCGCAGCTGATTGGCGCCAGGCCCAAGAGTGTGACGGTCGTCATGTCGCTCAGCGATTTCGTCGACATGGTTCAGGCCGCCGCGCAGAGACAGTCCTTTGGAGCAGCGCTCGAGGCAGCAGGTTTCCAGCCAGCCCCTGGCAAGAAGATGGCCGCTCGTCAGGGATTCCCACAGGAGCCGCTCGCAAGAAGGCGATCCTTCAAGAAGCCGGACTGCGACTAATCGACAAGCTGGTTCGATGACATGAAAATCTGGCTGCTCTCCGACTTGCATCTCGAATACGCCGACCTCAGGCAGTCGCTGGCGATCCCAGATGCCGATGTCTGCGTCATGGGGGGTGACCTGTGCCGCGCGCCCGCCAACGGCGTGCATTGGCTGGCCAGATACATCGCGCATGCCATGCCTTGCGTCTATGTCGCTGGAAACCATGAGTTCTACAAAGGCTCGATCAAGGAAGCGCTGGAAGACGGGCGATCGGCGGCTGCGGATTTTCCCGGTGTCCATTTCCTCGAGAACGACTTCGTCGTGATCGACGGCGTCCGTTTCGTCGGCGCCACGCTCTGGACCGACTATCGAATCGAGGGACATCCGGAGGTGGCGATGTTCCATGCGCGCGAGCGGATGAACGACTATCGCCAGATCGCCAAACAGCGGAACCCGTGGCAGCGCCTCGTGCCCGAGACCGCGTTTCGGATGCACCAGCAGTCACGCGTGTTCATCGATTCTGCCCTCAAGGCCGACCCGATCAAGACCGTCGTGGTCACTCATCACCTGCCACACGCGAGGTCTATCCCGTCGAGGTTCCAGGGCGACCTGCTCAACGCTGCCTACGCATCGGACCTGTCCGGCGTAATCGAGAGCGGCCGACCCGCGCTGTGGGTCCATGGTCACACACATGACAGCTGCGACTACAGGGTCGGAGACACGCGCGTCGTTTGCAATCCACGTGGCTACGACGATGAGAACGTCAGGTTCGATCCGGTGCTTACGGTACGGGTCTAGGTTAGGCCGCGGCGCCGCGGTCCGCGAAAGGACGCAACACTACACATTGCGAGGAAAAATTTCCTTGGCCAGCACGACAATATACTACACTGCGGACACGCATTTCTCGCACTCGCTCATGCTGTCGCCGACAGCCTGCAACAGGCGATTCGCCGATGTGCGCGAAATGGATGAATTCCTAGTCCGCACATGGAACAGCGTCGTGAGGCCAGACGATATCGTCTATCACTTGGGTGATTTTTCCATGGGCCTGCACGACGGCGACCGCGTGCGAAGCATCTTTTCGCGGCTCATGGGCCGTAAGTTCTTGATTCTTGGCAATCACGACTACCAGCGGCAGAACAGGATCCACCCGGTGATCGCTTCGCTCGCGTGGGACCAGCCGCCGATGCAGCAACTGGAAATCACGGACAATGGCCAGCGGATTTTCCTCTGCCACTACCCATGCCGGACATGGCCTGGGATCCGGAGTGGAGCCTGGCATTTCTACGGACATGCCCACGGTGAGATGCCGGCCTATCACCGCTCCAGGGACGTCGGGGTGGATTGCCCGGATACGGGTTTCGCCCCTCGTACTTTCAAGCAGCTGACACGGCAGATAAAGACGGCAACGGCTCCTGGCTGACCTACCCAAGAATCATGCGGGTTAGATTATCGCCGAATACGAAGATTTGGCTTAGTAAGGACTTCCGTAGGCGGAGCCACGAATGACGGCTTCGCGCCCGAATGGCCATCTGTGGCTGAGTCCCATCCGCCTGAAAGCGGCTATCAAGGATTGGAGACTAGTTGGCCCGTGCGGTTATCCCGCAGCCTCACGCTTCTTTTCAACGATCTGGTGAAGCGCTTGGAGGAGTTGCCCCTGATTCACGCGCCTGACATGGGTGGTGGGCGCGACGCTTCGGTCTGTGGTTGCGGCGGTGCGATAGGCATCTTCGAAATCTTCGTCAGACAAAATGGCAGGGAATCTTCCGGCCTTCAAAGCTGCGCGCTCCCGCTCGTAAGAGACATAAAGCTCGGCGATACCTTTTACTTCCGATGCGTCGGATATGGCGGCCAAATCTGCGCGTGATCCTTCTTCGAAGCCCAACCGCTGAAAGAGCGGGTAATTATAGTTGCGAAGATTTGCTGCCCCCTGTGGAGTTGATGCCGAAAGCATCAAAAGTGAGTATCCTTCGTTGCTTCGAATAGCCTCGTCAAAGAGATAGCGGAGATCTTGCAGGTATCCTTGTATCTTTGACGCGCTGTATCCGCCAGAAAACAGGGTTTCAACTTCGTCAAGACAAAGCATAACTCCAAAAACTATGCCTTTGCTGCGAGCAAACGAGAGCAGCTCCGTCATATTGCGTGTCATCATCGCAGCGCTGCCGAGCCGAGCAAAAACACCGAGATGGCGCTTTTCTGTATTGCTCAGCGCTGCACCGCCAAGCCATTTTTTGGCTAGATCTCTGAGAGGCTCGAAGGACATGCGCCCATCGCGATCTGGTGGTACGAACCCCGGTCGGCTCGCTCTGAAAAGAAGCTGAAGAACGTTCTTCAACTCGCCCTGCTTCAAACCGTCAAACTCGGCTGCATCTTCACAGCTTCGAACGATAGCTGTAAGCAAATCGTATTCACCGGACAGTTTGGCGGCCTCATCAGCCTCGCGGAGTACCTCTCTTACGAGGTGAGAGGCCGAACTCGATCCAGCCAGAATCTCAACCACCGCAAACGGACGCCCGGAGGTTCGCCGGAACTCTCTCATCATATACTGACAGTGACGCAAGAAGTGGGTCTTGCCCCCTCCAGTACCCCCTTGGACACCCATCGCGCGGCGTTGGGGGTCTTCGGCCAGCACCTCCCGCACGAGGCCGACGAACCGATCTCGCGCGTCGACCTGATTATACAACACCTCCTCGATAATGGTTCGAGCCGCCGGAAACGGATTCCGCTTGAAACCGAACCGAGCATAGAAAGGATCTTCATGATCCTTCTGATCAGGCGTTTCGCCGAGAAGCTCCGCGAGCGACGGCATCACCGCACCCTCTCAAGGGTGAAGACGGGTCGCCCACCGATTTCAAATCTATCCATTGGTACTGGCACTTCCTCAAGTTCGAGCAGCGACCCGGAGATGACAGCGTCAACGCCGGTCGGCTTCCCGCCGACAGCGTACCCGAAAGAGAATTTTTCAGATAGCACCCTAGCATGCTCTTGAACCGAACGGGATACTCCCCACGGAGAGATACGGGCTACGCGGCAGAAATTCGGCAAAAATTCAGATACTTGCGCAATGTTGTCCCGCGCTGTGTCCTCATATGCAGCCTCAAAGGCGTGCAGAAAGCTCGGCGGATTAGGCCGCCTTGAGCCGTCACGCCAAACGGCGCCGTCAGACCAGCATTGTCCAAGAAGCACATGATATCGGACGAGGCGGATACTGGCCTCTTGCGCTACCTCAGCGCCGAGCGCCGCGGCAAGGATGCCCCTCACATGCCCCCTCGCCAGTTCCCCGTTCTGCTGAAGATGCTCTAAGATCACCCGATAGGGCTCAAAATTCCGAAACTGATCACTAATCCGATCCAAGTCTGCTCTTTGCAAGCAACTCTCGACGTCATCTAGCTCCGCTCGGGAAACTATCGTTTCACCGTCGAAATCGACGAGCTTGGCCCGACGAACGACCTCCAGACTCCTGCGAACATTTCCCTCATTGGGCCGGTTCGCTGCGGGCAGCTTCTCCATCAGTTCTGCAAAGGATAGCTTCCCTGAAGCGTAAAGGGCACCTGCTATGCGTAGGGCGAGAGGGAGCGAGGATTGAGGGATCGCAGCATGGCTGAAAGCCGGCTCATGCGCGTCGGCTCCTGATACCGCTTCTGGCGAAGTCGTAGCATCGACCCGCTCCTTGGCCTTCACCGGTTTCGGGTTTGCCGGCGTCGCGTCCTTCGCCTCTGTGTCTTTGCCCTTTGCGGCCCGAGCTGGTTGCGGTGACGCCGAACCTGCCTTCTTCGCCGGCGAGGGGTCATCCTCTGAACTCCGAACGTCCAGATACTCTGCCACCCAGTCTTGCGGCTGTTTGCCGGGCCAATAGCAACTCAGGCTGAGTGGCGTCTTCGTTGAACCTCGTATCCTGACGGTTCCGAAAGCGTGGGTCAGATCCCAGAGTAAGCCTCTTATCGAGGTGCCCATAAACGTGCCGGCCCAGGCGTCGTAGCGGAAGCTGGAGATTTCATCCTCTTGCAGCTTGGGGGTGGGCAGACAGATGTTCGGTATTCCTTCCGCGCCGAGCACGCGCGACAACAGCACATCCGAGGTCACAACCAGCTGCTTGGCTCGCGTACGCGTGGAACGAAGAACCGCATGCACCCCCTCAATTAAGAGGCGGTCCTCGAGGACATCACCTTCATCCTGGTCTAATCCTCCCTTGCCAGCCGCACGCATGTACCGCAGTAGCGACGGGTCAAGCTCCAGAACCTGATAGCGATGCTGATTGCGTTCGAGGAAGCTCAAACCCGCATTCACCAGCGCCCGCGACCGAAGCGCCTGTGCAAGATTTCCGTCCTTGCCGCTTCTAGCGAGCGACTTCAGAGTTGCTTCGCGAGCCTGCATTTGCGTTAGCGACATCACGAAAGGCATCAGCCAAACAGTCGTATCTTTGAGAACGTTAAGCAGCCAATGCAAAGTACCATTATAGAGGCTGTTTGTGTCGGGTATAAGAACAATGCCCTTGGCGCTTCGAAGCTCAAGCAACTGCTGAGCCGTTTTTCCGGAGACAAGTGGAGACAAAATACCCAATCGCGTGGCGCTAAGAGAAATGACGTCAATTACGACTTTTGCGTTCCGGTCTTTCCTGTCTTTCTCTTTAACATCTTTTCTATCGTCTTCCGACGACAAAAATTTCTTATCGAGGTTCAGCTTAAGACGAAATGAGCACTCTCTATCGTCTTCTGAAGTCGGCGGTTCATTGATCCCGATCGAGATAAGATCGTGCCACTCGCCTTCCTTGATGTGGGTGTTATCAGTATAAGAAACGAATAAAGTTCCTTCACGCACATCTAGATAGCGCTGGTCCTTCGCGAAATCGGCTTGACTGAAGTATGTGGTCATTCGAATCGGACCCAAACGTGCTTCTTATTTAGAGATTTCAGTAGATCAAGGGCATTTAAGCAGACGCTCGCGACCGCTTCCGATAATTGGATGTCGGTCGTGAATATCGGCGAAGCCGCAACAGCGTGCTCGGTCAAATTCAAGGACGTCCAACCTTCCGCCTCTTTGGTCCAGTCCACAGGACCGAGCAGCGCTTCAAAATCTGCCAGCTTGTACCAAACGCCGGGCTGGGCCTCCGGGACGAATGACAGAATCGCTGCTGTCGTGATCCCCGAAGCCTCCTCATCATCGGGTGCCCCAACGCCCCCGTACCAAAGCTCCTCCCAGTCGCCCGCTACATCCGGCGGGCCCTGGGAGATGATTGCCCGTAGTGCCAATTCTTCTCTCCCCAGCCATCCCCATTTTACTGTCGCATGGCTACCGTTTCTTTAACACCCACTTTGACATCATCGAGCCGCTGCGCAATTCTGTAGCACGTGCCACGTAGGATCCGCCCCGTTCGTCAGTCCAAAACCAGAGTGGGCGCCCGTCAGCTTTTTCATAAGCTCTTGCTGAATCCGGGCCCAGTTCTCTTCCGGCCCCGTTTCAGCCTCAGTGCGGTCGGACTGGAACGCGGCCTCATTGCGGCGTTCGATGCAACATTGAGACCGCTTGGCCCAGGCCGATTATGTTGCCAAGCGAAGATTCCCGGCCGGGCGCTCTACGGCAGACCAATCAGAGGGGGATGGGGTCAAGAGGCCCCAAGCCGCTAAGCCGCAGCTGTTTGAGCACCGGACTCCCGAGATCAACTTCGAGCTCTGAGGCGAAGGGGATCACGTAGGTTTCTGCGTCGAATCCCTTGAAGGCGAGTCCAGCCGCCTTCATGGCTTTGAAGACCTTGCACACCGCAGAGACGAAGATCGGCATCAAATCCAGATAGATCTGGTCCTTCGGGTATCGGTTTTGCAAGCCACGTTCGCGGATCGTCGGAAGTCCGAGCTGCCCGTCGATGACTTCCAGCCTCCGCACGGCCCTGTCGCCACTGACGAAGGTGTCCAGGTACGGCGACGCGTGTGAAGGATCAAGCCGCGCGTCCAGATCGTCCAGCCTGACGTGATGGGACATCCGGATGGGGGCGCCGTGAAGGGTGGGGTGGCTCCCGAGGAGGAAGGAGGCCCCGCGCCAGCGATCCAGCCCGCCCTCGAGGTGTAGCCGCCGATTCAGGCTGCGGAAGAGCGGATGGTCGCGATGATGGATGGCATTCCGTACTGCGATCAGCACGATGGTGTCGCCGTGATCGAAATATGGAAAGAGCCTCTTCGAGACGTCGTAGAGCATGTGGAAGGCCTCAAGCTTCATTTCGAAGGTGCGATCAAGGTTGTCAATCGCCTCCTCGGGATCAACTTTGAACAGCCTTCCGAAACGCAAGTGCGCCTCGACGTACATCCGCATGGTGTTTGCCAAGGTGCTGATCGCCCCCTCTATGATCTGGTTACTGCTCAACCGTCTCGCTCCGATGTCGTGGCCGTCGTGCTGTCGCTACGACGCGGCCGTAGCCCTACGATGCGAAGCATTCTTGTCGAGTAGCATTCTTGTCGAGTAGATGGGAGGGACGTTCGGCGACGGCGCGTCGCGCGACGGTCCACCAGAGCTTGGCCCGCGAGGCGGATGGGTGAGAGGTTGAGGGTAGTCGCGTCGAAAGTACAGCCGTTGAAGGTTGATAATTGACTCCCATCCCGTGCAAGATGCGCAGGATTCGCTCTGGGGGGAGCATGAAAAAACCATTTGCGCAAAGCAATCCTCGACGCTCTGTACCAGAAGTCAATACGGGGGAGACGCTGGCAGTGCGTCACGCCTGTGCCGCTGGCGCGGACCTCGGTGACTCAGGCGGCACGCCGGGCTGTCGCTGGTCTTTGGTGCTGACGGGCACCAACCCCTGCCCTATTACATCGCTCATATGATTGCGTCGGTTTGCAGCTTGGTCGAGCCGACGGGAGGTTCGTATGAAAGCCTTTGATTTTGACCACTACCTCATCGAGAATTACGCTCATTTTTCGAGGTCGTTCAGCACGATCAGGGCTGCGGACCTGCGCGATGCGATCTCTCGCGAGTATGATGAGGGCCGCTTCTGGCCAGACGCGCTGCTTTCACTGAACCCCAGATATGAGGCTGGTCCATCAGTCGACGACCTCGTCGCTTCGGGCGATCTCGATCCTGCCACGGCTCAGGTGTTCCGCTTCGAATCGACGCCGCTCAGGTTTCATGCGCATCAGGGCCAGGCAATCGCCAAGGCGAAGGCCGGCCAAAGTTTCGTGGTGACCACTGGGACGGGATCGGGAAAGTCACTCTGCTTTTTCGTGCCGATCGTCGATGCCATCATCAAGGCCCGCAAAGCCGGCGACGCGGCTCGAACACGCGCCATCATCGTCTATCCGATGAACGCCCTGGCCAACAGTCAGCTGAAGGAGATCGACAAGTTCATCAGCCAGTCGGGGCTGCCAGCAGATCTCAGGCCTACCATCAGGCGGTACACAGGCCAGGAATCTCAGGAGGAGCGGCAGGCAATAGCAGCAAATCCGCCCGATGTTCTTCTCACCAACTTTATGATGGCGGAACTCCTGCTCACGCGACAGGACAAAGTCGACGCACGTGTCGTCGAGAATACCAAGGGCCTTGAGTTCATCGTACTCGACGAGCTTCACACCTACCGTGGCCGGCAAGGTGCGGATGTGGCCATCCTCGTCAGACGGCTCCGGGATCGCTGTGCCCCCGACAAGGCACCGATCTGCATCGGCACATCGGCGACAATGGCAAGTGAAGGGAGCGACGAGGCTCGGGCGCAGGTCGTCGCGGATGTCGCCTCCAGGCTGTTCGGAGCCAGTGTCGGTCCGGATGCCGTCATTGACGAATCCTTGCGGCGCGCGACCGATGACGCACTAGTCCTGGAAACAGTCATCCCGCAGCTTAGTGCGGTCCTTGAGAACGACCTGCCCGAAGGACTGACAGACGCTGACCTCGCCAGACATCCACTCGCCGTTTGGGTCGAGCTCGCGCTAGGTTTGGACGATGGCCTTGTCCTCAAACGTCGTAAGCCCCTGCCATTTGGCGAGGCTACCCAAATGCTGTCACTGACCAGCGGCGTTGCCCCCGAACGCTGTGGAAAAGTACTCGAGCGGTTCCTGACGCGCGTCAGTCTTCCGGAACGGGACCGCGGAGGAAGTGGCGAGCATTCCTTCCTTGCGTTCAAGCTCCACCGATTCATTTCTGGTGCGGGCGACGTCTTTACGACACTGCGACCGCGTCCGCGCCGAGTGCTCCTCGATGGGCAGCTCGAAGACCCAGATGCTCCCGGCGTGCGGCTTTATCCGACTCGTTTCTGCAGGCAGTGCGGGCAGGAATATCATGTCGTGACGAAGTGTGACCGACCCGACGGCGTCTTCTTCCTGCCGCGCAATATCGACGACACGCCGATCGAAGGCGACGACGATACTGACGTGGCTGGCTACCTTACGCCAACGGGCGATGGCGATCCCGACTATCGGTTTGACGGTACCATTGAGAGCTACCCGGAGAGCTGGGTCGAGGAGCGCAGTGGAAACCTGAAGATCAGGTCGAACCGGTCCAAGCGACTACCGAAGCAGGTGTCGGCCGGAGAAGATGGATCCTACGGCCAGAGTGGCGAGTCCTTCTGGTTTATCCCAGGCAAGTTCGCCTTCTGCACCTCCTGTCTCGACGAGACCCATGGCGGAGCACGTGAACGGACCAAGCTCGCCGGCCTCACCGCGGAGGGCAGGAGTTCCGCAACCACGCTGCTCGTTTCGAGTGCGCTTGAGTGGTTGAACAAGCCCGATAGCGGTGTGGACGAGTCCAAGCGGAAGCTTTTGGGGTTTACCGACAACCGCCAGGACGCGGCGCTCCAAGCAGGACACTTCAACGACTTCCTCTTCGTCAGCCTCCTTCGAGGTGCGATTCTGCGCGCCGTCATCGATGCCGGTCCAGACGGCCTGAGCGAGGACGAATTCGGACTGCGCGTTGTCCGATCTCTCGGCTTTACCGCTTCGAACAAGGACTCCCGCATCCACTGGATGCTTGATCCGGAGGCAGGCGCCGTCATTCGCAGCGATGCCGAACGCGCGCTGGCGAAGGTGCTGGCGCATCGGGTCTGGACCGATCTGCGTCGCGGCTGGCGGTTCACTAATCCAAGCCTGTTAGTCCTGAAACTGATCGACGTGGAATTCGTTGGCCTCGACGATGTCGCTGCCGATCGGGAACGGCTCATGGCCATCCTGCCCGAACTGGGAGCGATGAATGTCGCGCAGCGCGCGCATTTGATACGTCTCCTACTTGCCATGATGCTGGAAGGCCTGGCCGTCGGGACCGAGGCGCTGGAACTTGCAATTCTCGATACGGTCGCCCAGAAATCGCGCTCACTCCTGCGGACACCCTGGGCAATCGACAATAAGGAAACCCCGCGCAGCCGGACGACGCTATTCCTGCAATCACCGGGAAAGGCACTGGTGGGCCTACGTGAGGAACAGACCGTTCTCCGCGGTGGTCCGAACTCGCGCATTGCCCGCATGATCAACCGCAATAGTGTCCTCGGCAGGAAACTCGGCAGGGATGACTATCTGACTTTCATGGCCGGGCTGCTCGAGTTTCTTTCCGACGAGGGCCTCGTATCGCTGGTCGAGGCCGATGGCGATGTGCGCGGCTGGCGCATTTCCCCTTCGGCAGTCCGCCTTGTAGCGGGGGCAGCCGTCAGGCGTGGCGAGCCGATTGGAAACCGCTATTTCCACGATCTCTATTCCGGCATCGCCGATCAGTTGGCGGCAGGCGCAAGCGCCTTCTTCGGCCTCGAGGGACGAGAACATACCGCGCAGGTCGCACCCAAGCAGCGGGAGTGGCGGGAGTGGCGCTTCCGCTACGAGATCGAGGACAGGCAGAACATTGCGAAGCTCGAAACTGAAATCAAAGCGAGCGGTGAATCGAACCAGTTCCTGCCGGCTCTGTTCTGCTCTCCAACCATGGAGCTCGGCGTCGACATTTCGGCACTTAACGCAGTCTATCTCCGCAACGTGCCGCCAACCCCGGCGAACTATGCCCAGCGTGCCGGGCGAGCGGGCCGTTCGGGCCAGGCGGCAGCAATTGTGACCTATTGCGCTGCCCAATCACCGCATGACCAATATTTCTTCGAGCGACGTACCGAGATGGTGTCCGGTGTGGTGCGGCCACCAGCTCTGGACATTACGAATAAGGATCTGGTGACCTCTCATCTGCAGGCAGTCTGGCTGGCCGAGGCTGAACTTGCGCTGTCGCCGGACATTCCCGAAATCCTCAACCTGCAGGAACCGGGGTTTCCCTTGAAGGATGAAATCCGCGCGGTGACCGAGGCGCCCGGACTTGTTGGTAAGGCACAGGCGCCCATGCGCCGCGTTCTCGCGCAGATACTTGCTTCCGTCGGTGGTCGTACGCCCCAATGGATGGGTGACCCGGACGATTTCATCACCGAAGTGGCGACCCGATCCCCGGCGGCGCTACACCACGCATTCGATCGATGGCGCGAACTTTACAACTCCGCCCGCTCGCAACTGATCGAAGCCAACAAGCGATCCCAGATAACGGGTCTGTCCGGTGCGGATCGGCGCAAGGTCAAGGCCGCACAGGGGCAGGCGATGGACCAGATCACGATTCTGGAACAGGGAGGCACAGCAAACGGCTCCGATTTCTACTCTTACCGATATCTCGCGACGGAAGGCTTCCTGCCCGGCTACAACTTTCCGCGACTGCCCCTCTACGCCTTCGTTCCAGGTGAGGGAAAATCAGGCTCTTTCCTCCAGCGTGCGCGCTTTCTTGCGATCTCTGAATTCGGCCCGCGCAGCCTCATCTATCATGAGGGGCGCGCGTTCCGTGTCATGAAGGCCAAACTGCCGCCCGAAACACGGACGTCCGACGGCCAGGAACTCGCCACCCATGATATCACGATCTGCCCAAATTGCGGGGCGGCGCATGAGGGCGAAAGGGATCGGTGCCACGCGTGTAACACGCATATGGCCGGAGAAATTCCGGTCAAGCGCACATTGCGGATTGATAATGTCGAGGCGACGCCGACTGAGCGGATTACAGCCAACGACGAAGAACGTGTCCGTCAAGGCTTCGAGATCCAGACGGTGTTTTCATGGCCGACTAAGAATGGTCGACTTGACGTCACTGAGGCCGAATTCAGTGTCGCGGATCACACGCTGCTCAACATGCAATATGCCAACAGTGCAGAGATCAGCCGCATCAACAAAGGGCTGAAACGACGCAGAGACAAGACCGTGCTCGGTTTCATGATCGATCCGAGGACAGGGTATTGGGCCAAAACTGAGGATGAGGACCCGGAAGCTGACCTGCCGCCGGACGCAGCCCGGCCGGTGCGCATCGTGCCGATCGTACGCGATCACAAGAATGCGCTTCTGATCCGGTTCCATGACCCTGAGTCCTATGATCCAACGACGACGGCAACCGTGCAGCATGCCCTAATGCGTGGCATCGAAGTCGTGTTCCAGCTCGAGGAAGGCGAAGTTCTCGGCGAGCCCTTGCCGCAGCGGGAAAACCGTCGAGCAATCCTTGCCTACGAAGCTACAGAGGGCGGTGCCGGGGTTCTGAATCGCCTGATAGAGGATTCGGGCGCGCTCAACCGAGTTGCCCGTCAGGCACTCGACATCATGCATTTCCAGTGTGTCGATGAGGCCATTTCCGCCGGCGATCCGGCACTGCTCAAGGACCGTGAAGGCCAGGCATGCGTGCGCGGCTGCTACCGATGCCTGCTTTCCTATTTCAACCAGCCTGATCATGAGCTGATTGATCGGACAAGCGAGGAGGCAAAGAAATTCCTCGTCGACCTGGCCCGAGGAACGATGACGGTGGCAAGTGTTCCAAGGTCTACCTCCATCACACGGGACTGGCCAACTCTGTTCTCTCAGGCAGGGCTTCCGGCAGCGGATACGAACGGAGTGACGCTGGCCGAAGCGACCCTTTCCTTCGCCTGGCGCAGTCATTTCGTGGCCGCCAAGGAGGGCGAGATATCCCCGAAGGTCCGGGAGGCTGCCAACGCCAAGGGCTGGACGCTCTTCCAGCTTCCAGATGCTCCTGACGCCGCGCTCCCGCCGGACCTCATAGCCATGTTGAAGGAATGACCTGATGACCGTATCGTTTGCTCCCGGGGATCTTGTTCGGGCGCGTGGTCGGGAATGGGTCGCCCTGCCCCCGCCGCGTGCCGGGGTGCTGGCCTTGCGCCCGCTTTCCGGCAGCGAGGCCGACACCGTCCTGCTCGATCCCCAGTTCGAAATGGACCCAGTCGCTACCGCCCGGTTCGACCTGCCCGCGGGGGCAGTACCGACGGTTCAGTCGAAAGCTGCCCTGCTTGCAGATGCGCTCAGGCTGACCCTGCGGCGCGGAGCAGGCCCCTTCCGCTCTGCAGCGCAACTCGCCTTCGAACCCCGGACCTACCAGCTCGTGCCGCTGCTGATGGCGCTGCGCCTGCAGGTGCCGCGCCTGCTCATCGCCGATGACGTCGGTATCGGTAAGACGATCGAGGCTGGCTTGATCCTGCGGGAGCTGATGGACCGCGGCGAGGTTGACGCGTTCTCTGTCCTCTGCCCGCCGCATCTCGTCGACCAGTGGGCAACCGAACTGAAATCCCGCTTCGGGATCGATGCTGTCGCCGTCACGTCCGGATCGGCAGCGCGCCTCGAGCGCGGCCTGCCGCTCGCGCAGACGCTCTTTGACGCCTATCCCTATACGGTGGTCAGCCTCGACTACATCAAGGCCGAAAAGCGTCGTGAAGGATTCGCACGTGCCTGCCCCGATTTCGTCATCGTCGACGAGGCGCATGCCTGCGTGGGCACCCACAAGGGCAAGCAGCAGCGTTTCGAGCTTCTTCAGGGCCTCGCGCGCGCCCCGGAAAGGCGGCTGATCCTGCTCACCGCCACGCCGCATTCCGGCGACGAGGAGGCCTTCGCCCGCCTTCTGTCGCTGGTCGATCCGGAATTCGGATCTCTGAATTTCGACGACGCCCGTTATCGCGAGCGCCTGGCCCGGCATTTCGTGCAGCGCCGAAGGATCGACCTCATATCGGGAGAATGGCACGAGGAGCGCGCCTTTCCCAAGCACGAAACCACCGAGATGCCCTACGCTCTGTCGAAGACGCATCAGGATTTCCACGAGGCGGTACTCGACTACTGCCTCGGCGTCGTGTCGCGTGCCGGTGGCGGCCAGCGCGAGCGGCGCCTGGCTTTCTGGGGTACGCTGGCGCTGATGCGCTGCGTCGGCTCGTCGCCCGCGGCCGCGCTCAGCGCGCTCCGCAACCGCATGTCGAACGAAGCCGACCGCCTCGAGCCCCAAATCTATGATGAGGACGGAGATGATGAGGATGCCGTTGACATAGAGCCGAGCGCTGTGTTCGACGCCGATCCGGCTCTTATGGGCCTGGTCGGGCATGCCGAACGGCTGGCGAAGGATTCCGACCCGAAACTCGACTCCCTGATCGACATCCTGGGGCCGCTATTGAAGAAGGGGGCGAATCCTGTCGTCTTCTGCCGATATCTGGCCACCGCCGAGCACGTTCGCGGCGGCCTGCGAAAGGCATTCCCGAAGCTGAGAATCGAGTCCGTCACTGGTGTGCTCACGCCAGATGAGCGGCGCGACCGCGTAGCGGACATGGCGGTCGCCGAGGACGAGAAAGACGTACAGCGGCTCTTGGTCGCTACCGACTGCCTTTCGGAAGGCATCAACCTCCAGCAGCTCTTCGATACCGTGGTCCATTACGATCTGTCCTGGAATCCTACCCGACACCAACAGCGGGAAGGCCGGGTCGATCGCTTCGGCCAACCTGCCGAACTCGTCCGCTCGATCATGATGTTCTCGCCGGACAGCGCCATCGACGGCGCCGTCCTCGAAGTCGTTCTCGATAAGGCAAAGAAGATCCGCGAGGCCACAGGAGTGACCGTTCCCTTGCCGGAAGATCGAGGCCCCGTAACCGACGCGCTGATGGCTTCAGTCATGCTTCGCCGTGGAACTACGAGGCAGCTTGCGCTTGATCTCCGGCTCGACGACGGGACCAGAGTCATGGAGACGCGCTGGCGCGATGCGGAAGAAAACGAAAAGAAATCACGGACGCGCTTTGCCCAGAACGCAATGAAGCCTTGGGAAGTGGCTCCCGAATGGGAGAAGGCCACCAGGTTCCTAGGCTCTCCGGAGGCTGCGCGCGTGTTCGTGGAGCGCGCTATGGCGCGCTTCGGCGTGCCGCTCGAGCCACGGAAATCCCTGGTCCTGGCTCATGTGCATGCGCTGGAAGGCAGCCTGCGCGAACGCCTGGAACAGCGCGGCATATTCGGGTCCGTGCGGCTCGCCCTGGCGGAGCCAGCGCCATCCGGAACCGCGCTTCTCACCCGAACGCATCCTTTGACCGCGACGCTGGCGGAATCACTCGTCGAAGCCTCGCTCGATCCCGAAAGCCTGCCTGGCCTCGGCATCGGCCGCGTCGGCGCATGGCCGACGCCAGCCGTCGAGCGCGTCACCCGTATCGCGCTGCTGCGCATCCGCTACAAGCTGACCGTCCACGCTCGCAGGGAACGGCTGTTGCTCGCGGAGGAAGCGGCGCTCGTCGCCTTGCACGGCGACCGTGTCGTCGCCTCCGGCGAGGAGGCGCGTATCCTGCTCGATACGCCCGCCGCCGCCGATCTCGCGACCTCCGCGAGGGGTCGCTTCGTCGGGCGCGCCCAAGAGGACCTGCCACGGCTGGTCGATGGCCCGCTTGCCGATTTCGTGCGCGCCCGAGCCGACGAGCTTGCCGAGGACCATGCCCGACTGAGAGCGGCGGCCGGGTCAGCCTCGCGCGTCACCGTCGAGGGCGTTCAGCCGGCCGATGTCATCGGCCTCTTCGTCCTCGTGCCGAGCGAGGCGTAATCGATGGCGCGCAAGCAGGTTACAGACATGTCCGCCTGGCCCTCCCTCGCCATAGAGGGCAACCTCATCGCTCCCGCGATGGTCGCCAGGCTCGTTGGCTTCGAGGCCGACGAGCAAACGGAAGAGAGCTACGGCATCCGCAAGGGGCTGACCATCCGGGAGGAGATATCGCTCGCCTTCCGTGTCGGCCAGTCGCATTTCGACGCCTTCACCAAGCTGCAGCATCCGTCGGCAGAGGCGACGCGCCGGTTCATACGCGCGTTCCTGAACGAAACCTTCGGCTTCGCGGATTTCGCGGACGGGTCCGGGGCGATCGCGCTCATCGCCGGAGACCGAGTCCCAGTCGTTGTCGTGCCCCCGAACGAACCCCTAGACAGGCGCAGCCCGACGCTGTCGACCGACAGGTCACGATCCCCGGCCTTCGCCCTGCAGGATTCCCTCAACGACCGCGACGAAGTACTCTGGGGTCTCGTCACAAACGGTGCGCAACTGCGCCTGATGCGCGACAACGCCTCGCTGACGCGCCCCGCCTATGTGGAAGCCGACCTCGCCCAGATCTTCGCCAACGAGGATGCAGCCTCCTTCGCCGCGCTCTGGTTGATTATCCACCGTTCGCGCTTCAGTGCTCCGGGTGCCCCGGCGACCGACTGCGCGCTCGAACGGTGGCGCGAGGCAGGCTCGCGCGAGGGCGAAGCGGCGCGAGATCGCTTGGCTGCGCAAGTCGAGGTCGCTCTTCGGGTACTCGGGTCCGGATTCCTTGAGGCCAATCCTGGACTCGCCGCGCGACTGAAATCCGGCGAGCTGCCGCTCACCGAGTGGTTTAACGAACTGCTGCGCCTCGTCTATCGGCTGATCTTCCTGATGGTCGCCGAGGACCGCAATCTCTTGCATCCCGAAAGGGCCGACTCGGACGCGCGAAAGCTCTATGCTGAGGGCTACAGCCTCGCTGCGCTCCGCGCGCGATGTGTGCGGTCAGCCAGCTGGGACCGCTATCATGACCGCTACGAGGGAATGAAGATCGTCTTCCGCGCGCTGGCCCATGGCGAGGCGGGGCTGGCACTTCCGGCTCTCGGTGGGCTTTTCGCCGACGACAGACTGCCCAGCCTCGATGGAGCCCACCTGAGGAACCGCGCCTTCATGGAGGCCGTTTATCGCCTCTCCTGGCTCTCCGACAAGTTGGGCATGGTCCCGGTCAACTGGCGCGCCATGGAGACCGAGGAGCTTGGCTCCGTCTACGAATCCTTGCTCGAACTCCAGCCGCAACTTTCCGAAGACGGCCGCGAACTCGTCTTCGCCTCCGAGGCCACCGAGCAGAAGGGCAACCAGCGCAAAACCACCGGATCCTACTACACGCCCGACAGCCTCGTTCAAGCGGTGCTCGATACCGCGCTTGACCCTGTGCTTGACAGGACTGAGACGGAAGCAGACGATCCCGCCACGGCGCTGCTGAAACTCTCCGTCATCGACCCGGCTTGCGGCTCCGGCCATTTTCTGCTGGCCGCCGCGCGGCGCATCGCTACCCGGCTGGCCCGCATCCGCGCAGAGGGCACGCCGTCGCTCGCCGACTTCCGCCATGCGCTTCGCGATGTGGCGCGCGCCTGCATTCACGGTGTGGACCGCAACCCGATGGCCGTGGAGCTCACCAAGGTGGCGCTGTGGATCGAGACGGTGGATCCCGGCCTGCCGCTCGGCTTCTTCGATGCGCAGATCCGCTGCGGCGACGCGCTGCTCGGCGTCTTCGACCTGAAGGCCCTGGAGGAAGGCATCCCCGATGCCGCCTACAAGCCGCTGACGGGCGACGACAAAACCGTGGCCAGGTACTATGCGGCCAAGAACAGGCGCGAGAAGGCCGAGCGCGACCAGATCGCTTCCGGTTTCGGCTTCAATCGCCAGCGTGACCTCACCCGCGAATTCGCGGCCCTGCGCGTCATGCCGGAAAACACGCTTGCAGAGATCGAGGCCAAGGCAGCACGGCTGACGGCGCTGACCGGACAGGGTGCTGCGAGCTATGCGCTTGCCCGCGCCTGCGACCTCTATGTCACAGCCTTTCTCGCGCCGAAGATCACGGTTCCGCAGACGGCCGGACCGGACGGCCTGCCCAGGCGCGGCGCCGAGACCGTGCCGACCTCCGGCACGGTGTGGGAGCTTTTGCGCGGGATGCAGCCGTATGGCCTGCTGGTCCAGGAGGCCGAACGCGCGCTCGACGGCGTCCGCGCCTTCCACTGGCCGTTGGAGTTCCCGGATGTCATCGGACGCGGTGGATTTGATGCGGTGGTGGGAAATCCGCCATGGGAGGTTATGCAGCTTTCGGAGACGGAGTATTTCGCATCCCGCAAGCCGGAAATCGCCGTTCTCGCCGGCGCGGCGCGCAAGAAGGCAATCGAAGGGCTGGAGCAGAGCGACCCCGATGCATTCCGGGATTTCGTTGTCGCTAAGCGCCAGTTCGACGCCAGCAATGAGTTCGCCAGGGAATCCGGGCGCTTCGACCTGACCGCACGCGGCAAGGTCAACACTTATTCACTTTTCGCCGAGTTGTTTTCGGGCTTGGCCGGGTCCAACGGCCGCGCCGGAGTGATTGTTCCGACCGGGATCGCGACCGATGCGTCTACCGCGCCGTTCTTCGCCGCACTGGTCGAGAGCAAACGACTAGCGCGGCTGGTGGATTTCGAGAACCGCGCGAAACTGTTTCCAGCTGTCGACAGCCGCATGAAATTCTGCCTGCTGACACTCGGCCAGAACGAGGGCGAGGCCCGTTTTGCCTTCTTCCTGACCGACCCTGCGCAACTGGGCGACCCCGAGCGCAACTTCACCCTTTCACCTGAGCAGATCGCCGCAATCAACCCAAACACTCGCACAGCGCCAGTGTTCCGCTCCCGTTGGGACGCAGAGTTGACAGCGCAGATGTTCCGTAAGTCGTCTATTTTCATCCTAGAAGGCGAAGATGGCAGAAACCCCTGGAGCGTGGACTTCCACACGCGGCTCTGGAACATGGGAGAAGATGCCGAGCACTTCTCTTTGCTCTCAGAAATCGAAGCGGGTCGATTTTCAAACGGTCACCAACACTCCGGATTCACCCGCGGCCCCACCGAGCTTGGTTTGCCAATTTTGAGATTTGCGAAGCCCAATGAAGACCAAACGCCCCTGTTCGAAGCCAAGACATTTCACCAATTTGATCATCGGTGGGTGACCTACCCTGGCGGTGGAAACGTCAGTTCGCTCTCGCCGGAACAAGTGAAACGCGAGCCTACTTTCGAGCCAGAGCCTCGATACTGGGTTTCCTTTCAAGAGATGGAACGGCGCCTTGAGACTCAGGCCTGGCCATTCTCGTGGCTCGTTGCTCTTAGAGAAATCACGAACGCGACAAATGAGCGAACGGTAATTGCATCGTACTTACCGAGGACGGCTGTCAGCCACACGGCGACGCTCGTTTTTCCACGCATTGCATCCGAACAGGTGCCGTGCCTCTTGGCAAACTTGAACTCTCTGGCATTGGATTTCTGCGCACGCCAACTGATTGGTGGCACCCACTTGACGCTTAGCCTGATCCGACAACTTCCCGTCTTCGCCCCCTCCTTCTACACGCTGCCGCGCCGCGACTTCATCGTCCCGCGCATTCTGGAACTTACCTACACCTCGCATTCGCTCGCCCCCTTCGCCCGCGATCTCGCCTTTGATGGCCCGCCCTTCGCCTGGGACGAGGACCGCCGGGCGTACCTGCGCGCCGAACTCGACGCCTTCTACGCTCGCGCCTATGGCCTTAGCCGCGACGAGCTTCGCTACATCCTCGACCCCGCCGACATGAAGGGGCCGGACTATCCGTCCGAGACCTTCCGCGTGCTGAAGGAAAAGGAAATCCGCCAGTACGGTGAATACCGCACTCGCCGCCTCGTCCTCGAAGCGTGGGACCGGATGGAGACCGACGCAACATTCACTGATCTGAGGCTAGGTGCTGACGCAGTCGAAAAACCAGCAGCTCCTGTCATGCAACGCCCCGTCCTTGCTGACCTGCCGGATCGCGCGTGGGAACGGTCTAGTCCGCAGGCGAGTGACGCCGGCGCATCTCTCACAGCCATCCTGAAGGCGATTGATGGACCGACACCAAGCCGTGACGTTCGACTTGCAACCGTGATGATGCTCGAGCCACACCTATTGACCTCGCTGCTGACCGACGATGAAGCGCGTGAATGGCGTCGGCTCATCGGACGGGAAGCCGAGCCTCGCTCAGGCAACGTCATAGGATTCGCCGCACGCACCAATCAGGGCTGGGGGACCGCTGTAGCCAACCACCGTGGCAACGGCCGTCTCATTGAGGATATGGCAGCCGGCACGTGGGCGCCGGGCTCAGGTCTCGACGCGTTCGACACCTCCGGATGGCCAGATGGGCGTGCAGGATTCGTGCTGGAGACGGTAGGCGCGATGGATTTGGAGACAGCTGTCACCTCCATGCCGGACGAGATACGGGGTTGGATCAGGGATGCCGCTGCAGCATGAGATGTTCACGCAGCCTAAGCTGAGCCTGGCGGTGCCGCCCGGCTCGAAGGAACCGCGTCTCTGGGTGAGACGGCTGGTCATTTGGGAGAGCCCGGGAGGAGAGAAAATTCGCGACATCTCTCTGCGCCCAGGCCTGAACATCCTGTGGTCCCCGGACGGGCTCGAAGAAGAGCGGGGACCGGGAACTGCTCGAACGATCGGCCACGGCAGTGGCAAGACGCTCTTCTGTCGCCTGATCCGATACTGCCTGGGAGAGCATCGCTTCGCCGACGAGATCCAGCGCGATCGCATCGCCATCGCCTTCCCGAACGGGATCGTCGGCGCGGAGGTGATGCTAGACGGTGTCTGCTGGGCGGTTCTGCGTCCCTTGGGCCTCCGGCGGCGGCACGTGGCCGTCCCTGAAGGAAATCTTGATGAGATCGCAGCCGGTGATGGCACTACGACAAGCATCGACCCGCTCGTCGACGCGATCGAGCAGAGCATCCTGACCCCCGCTGTCGCCAGCCTGGCTCGACTTCAATCTGGTCAGAAGGCGTGGCCCATAGCCCTGGCTTGGCTGACGCGGGACCAGGAATGCCGCTTCGACGATGTCCTTGATTGGCGGTCTCCGGCGTCGGGTTCTGATGCCCCGATGCCTGCCAGCGGACGGGAGGTAGGCCCTCGCCGGGAGGCGCTGCGCGCCTTCCTGATGGCGATCACCGAGGAAGAACAAGAGACACGTCGCGAGGAGGAGAAAGCTCGGGCAGCCCTGGTCGAAGCCGAACGAATCCTTGCCCATCTCGACTGGGACATTGGTCGACGGATGAAGCGACTGGTCGATCAGTTGGGACTTGGGGATGATCCTTTGCCTGACATGCCGCTCCTTCTGGACGTCTTCAAGCAGGCATCCGGCGAACGGGTCAGTGCGGCCGCCAGCCTACCCACCGGCGATGTCGCCGAACTGGCCGAGGCCCGTAGGCTGCTGCGCGAGGCCCGGGAAGGATTCCTGCGAGACGACGAGGAACGGGTCCGGATCGAGACCCAGTTGCCGCTCGCGCGTCAGGTTCTGACCTTGTTCAACAGTGAGGTACCAGGTCTTTCGTTCGCAGTGGGAACTGCGGCCAGTCAGGTTTGCCCCATCTGCGAAGTTCCTATCGACCGGGTGCTCGCGACCCAATGCGGGCTATCGCACAAACTCCATGATGAGGCTCAGTGCCGTGCTCGCCTCGAAACCGCCCGTCAGGCTGTCACGGACCAGCAGGATACGATCGACAAGCTGACCGACCGCCTCCAGGACCTCCAACCGATCCTTGCGCTCGGCCGTCAGTGGCTGGAAAGGGCCGAGCAGCGGGTACGCAACATCGAGACCGTCAGCGACACGCGGTCATCGTCCTGGCGAGCAGCGACGCGTCTGCAAGAGGACGTGGACCGCTTTGCCGAGCTGTCGGCTGAGCGAGAGGACGTGAAGAAGAGCCTGCGCAGGCTTGAAGACAAACTCACGGCTGAACGGGGTAAACTGGCTGCGTTCCGAGACAGGCAGGCGGTGACGTTTGCGAAAATCTCGGAAAAGTTCGCGGGCATTATTCGACACCTGCTGGCTGAGGAGGCAAAGGGAACTGTCGTCCTTACGGGCACCGGGCTGGACATCTCCGTCGATCTGGATGGCGACCGCAGGACAGCCGCAATCGAGTCCTTGAAGGTGCTCGCGTTTGATCTCGCATGCCTGTGCCTTAGCGCCGAGGGGGCCACGCGTGTTCCGGCATTCCTGATCCACGATAGCCCGCGCGAAGCGGACCTTAGTCTGATCATCTACGACGAGCTCTTCAGCCTCGTCCGCGAGTTGGAGCAAGCGACCGAGACGCCTTCCTTCCAGTACATCGTCACCACGACCACTCCGCCGCCGGAGGGGCTCCGGGAGAAGCCCTGGCTAGTCGAATCCTTGCGCGGGCCCCCCGCTTCCGAACGCCTCATGCGGCGAGACCTGTAGGGATTCATTTCGAAGTGATACGGGAAAATTCCGCGATTGTGATGGAGACAGGGATTTCGTCCTGCGGCTGTAGGACGTTCGTCTATGGGGGATTGAATGCAGGTTGGAATGGTCAATGTTCAGCGGCTCTTTGGCCGCGAGGTGCACTATGCGGTGCCGCTCTACCAGCGGCCCTATGTCTGGAATGAACAGGACCAGTGGCGCCCGCTGTGGGATGATCTGCAGCCGCTGGCCGAGATGGTGGCGAACGGACAGCAGGGCCGCGCGCACTTCATGGGCGCCTCGGTCCAAGAGCCGATCCCGGTTCCTTCAGGCGCGACTGAAACGCGGCGGGTGATCGATGGACAGCAGCGTCTGACGACGCTGCAGATGCTTCTGAAGGCATTCCGGGACGTCGCCTTGACGCGCGGCCACTCCCCTCACGCACAGGCCATCGATGGGCTGCTGAGGAACGGCGATCCGCTGATCGCCGACGCGCCAAAACGATTGAAGCTGTGGCCGACCCGCACGGACCAACAGGACTACCAGCATGTGATGGATGCAGCCTGTCCGGCCGAATTGCTGCAGGCGCTCGGAAAGCCTGGCGCGTCCTATCCGCTCAAGAACCACAACATCGCCAACGCCTATCTGTTCTTCCACAAGGAGATCGACGCCTGGCTCACGGCAGAGGAAGCCGATCTCGCGTCTCGCGTAAAGGGACTCTACGGCGCGATCCGCGACCAGCTCCGGCTCGTGGTGATCGACCTTGATGAGAAGGACGATGCCCAGGCGATCTTCGAGACGCTAAACGCCAGAGGAGCGCCGTTGCTCTCGGCCGATCTCGTGAAGAATGACCTGCTGAGCAAACTGCCGCCAAGCGAAGCGGATGAGGCGTACCGACGCTACTGGCAGAGCTTTGACAGCGACGGAGCTTTCTGGCGGGAATTGATCGGCCGCGGTCATGCGCAGCGAGCCCGTATCGAAACCTTCCTCCAACACGCGCTTACGCTGCTTACGGGCGAGATCGTCAGCCCCGGTCATCTTTATAACGCCTACCTCGACTTTGCCGGAACGCCAGCCGCCGGAACGGCGCTCGAATTGCTCGCCCGGTTCAAGCGACTGGGCGACATCTATCGGCGCCTCCTCGAGCCGCAGAGTGACGAACGGCTCGCGCGCTTCTTCTACCGTCTGCACACGTTGGACGTGGTGACGGCCTGGCCCTTCATCCTGGCGCTTTACGACCGTCACGAGCACCGGCCGGACGTGATTAGGAACGTCCTGATTGATCTCGAGTCCTATCTCGTCCGGCGCATGGTCTGCCGCCTGAGCACGAGGGGCTACGGCACGGTCTTCGCCGCGCTGACCGGGGTGGTCACGGCGGAGCCGGACGACGTTGTTGCCGCAGTCCGGGCCGCCTTGCTGGAGGGCGAAGCGGAAGTCGACCGGATGCCGAGCGATACCGAGTTCGAGGCTGCCTGGACCACCTACCCGCTTTATGAAAATCTCACGCGGCCACGCATGCGGTTCCTGCTGGAGACGATGGAAGAGGCGCTGCGGACCGGGTTCGCGGAGGAGACGGCCGCCCCGCGTAATCTGACCATAGAGCACATCATGCCGCAAGGCTGGCGTGAGCATTGGCCGCTTCCGAATGATGGAATTAGGGAGCATCCAGATGGCAAGAGCGATTTGACCTCCGCTGAGCCACATGCAGGCATCTCGGCGTCCGCCGAGGAAAGCGTGAAGAAGCGCGATCGCTTGGTTCAAACAATCGGCAATCTCACGCTGCTCACGAAGAGGTTCAATCCCTACCAATCGAACCGCCCCTGGGTTGACGGGAAGGATCCCGAAAGCGGCAAGCGCGCAAATCTGGATGTACACACGATGCTCGCTATGAACCGCAACCTTTGCGATCGGGACCGCTGGACGGAGCACGACATTGAGGAACGTGCGAAACAGCTGTTCGAACTGGCCAAGGCGACCTGGCCACTGCCGGTCAGGCCGATCGTGCCGTCAATCGACGCAGCAGAAACCGTGCCAGGCCCTACCACATCGGCCACAAGCGGGTCTGAGACATGATCGAGCTCCCGCAGAGCTTCGTCGTTGCAGAGGAATGCCGCAAGCTGGCCTGGCAGAACGGCTA
Source organism: Borborobacter xinjiangensis (assembly GCF_047739745.1). Classification (NCBI taxonomy): domain Bacteria; kingdom Pseudomonadati; phylum Pseudomonadota; class Alphaproteobacteria; order Hyphomicrobiales; family Phyllobacteriaceae; genus Borborobacter; species Borborobacter xinjiangensis. Next base: position 101,313 of record NZ_JBLLVA010000011.1, read on the forward strand.
TCGCCGGCCGCTCGGCGAACGAGACGGCTGGGCTAGCTTTGGGTCTACAACCGCCCAAGGCACGATCCATCTAGCCGCGGCTTCTCCATCCGGACCTTGGTTTCTTGCGCTCGACCATCCCGGCATCGTGGGTGAACTCGGCCTGCCGACAACGGATTTGTCCGGCCCCGGACGCGCGCGCTATCTCTTCGAATCCTTGGGCGAGGTCTATTCCGTCATGCCGCGGGTCTATGCCCTGGGCGTCAGCCTGCCGGACGCACCGCTGGAGGCCTTCCATGCTGCGACCCGCAATCTGCCCACGACCACCGAGGCCGAGCGCCTCGTCGTCCAGCGTATCGGACAGGACATCTTTCGCGACCGTCTGCTGGCCTATTGGCAGGGCTGCTGTCCGTTAACGGATATCACTGACACGGCCTTGTTGCGTGCCTCGCACATCATCCCGTGGGCGGCTTGCGAGACAGACGCCGAGCGTCTGGACGTGCACAACGGCCTGTTACTCTCGGCGCTCTGGGATGCTACGTTCGACCGCGGCCTGGTTACCTTCGATGAAGGGGGGCGGCCCGAGTTCTCGTCATTGCTTAGCGAGACGGCCCGCGCCGAGCTGCGCTGGCGGAAGCCCATCCCGTTGACGACGGAGCACGAGCAGCGCCTTTCGTGGCATCGCGCATATCAGTTCAAAAGAGACTCGAGATAACCCGCGGCAAAAGCTCCGACGGCATCCGTGATGACCACATCTGATTGACGCAAGCAGGCTCCTGCAGAAATCCAAGAGATCAAGTCGCTGCCGCATTGTCGGTCTGCGATGAGCAGGCCGCGCCATCGCTCATCCCGGCCACCATCTCACGCAGGCGGTCGCCTTTCAATTGGCGGCAGAGCCGTTTCAAGTTCGGCAGGAGAGATGCCGCGGCAATGCGCATTGTACTGATAGCGGATGAACAGTTCCTCGTAGGTTGAAATGAGAGCCGTGAGCCGCCTTATCTCGATCGCTTGCCTCTCGACCCGCTCGTTAAGATGGAAGGCAGCAAGGTCACCACGAGGGATACGAAGCTTGCTTTTTTCGGCGACTCTCTTGTCGTGATAGGCCGCCTTGATCTGAGCGTACTTGTTGAGCCCCTGTCGGGTCCACTTGTGGCCATAGACCCGCGCGGCCTCGTTTACAATCTGGTCCCATGTGATTGGTCCCCGCCATTCCAGAATCAGTTCGCATATTTCAGTGACGTGCTCTTCGGAAATTCGGACACGAGACTTCGTCTTCAGCCGTGGTCCCATTTTTTGGGGCGCGCTACGCATCGATCAATTCATCCAGACTCCGTTGACCACGCCTACTCGCCATTGCCGGATTCAAATGAACGATCGTTCTGTCCAAGATGTCGGGGTCATTGTGGACGGCAACGATAGCGCGCAGCCCTTCCACGACAGAGCGAATGTGGGCCACATGGTTGGATGCCCCATACGTCTCCTCTTCGGCTTCTAGAATCGCCCTCGCCAATAGCCATTCCTGCTCCTCAAGCATGGTTTCGGCCTCTGCCTTCTGCTGCGGATCACCCTTAATGATAAGGTGTTCTGCGCAGCGGGCGCAGCTTCCGTGATCCGGGCAAGGTGCCAGGCTCCAGTCGGTCACGCAGAGACCTAGATTGGTTGTATGCGCGGTGGCTATGACCTTCTCCCTAAAGGCCTCACGTTCGATCGGGGGCAGCGCGGTATGGATCGCCGCCATTCCACCGCGCATCTGACCGTTTTCCATCAGCCGACGGACTTCCTCGGCCTTCTGCATTCCAGTCACGTGATCGTATTCGGCGTTATGTCGTGCGTCCTTGCGTCCAAACCAGCGTGCGATCTCGTGCTCCGACATTCCGCCTTGTTGAGCGAGTGTGTTCAACCAGTGGCGAAACATATGCGACGTCAGCCGGATAGGATTGCCATCCAGCTCCGTAAATCCGAAGCGGGCGAATACCGAACGGGTTGCGCCTCTACTGGAGCTTCTTCCGGCCAAGAAATCGTGGATCTGCTGGTCGGTCAAAACGCACACAACGCACGGGTTGGTAGCCCTGCATTCGTGACAGAGATTTAGGGGCACAAGGAACAGATGCTCCGAAAGTTTGAGCGGTGGGTACTTATTTGGGAAGCGTTGCATGGAAAGCATGACGGCTTCGATATCTCTCCGGCTGAAATAGAATACCCGATCTATTTCTACTGACGCCGATAACCCCCGCGACTGTGCCCATACCGCACCACCGCGACGCTCAAGATTGAACATTCGAGCGAGATCTTGCGTGGAAAACAGCTGATCCGGTCCCTGGTCATTCTCGGGCGCAAGGAACGCGCGCCCGGGATGCTTCTCAAGCCACCGCGCCACTTGCCGCGCATCCTCACTGTAATGCCTGAGATCACGGATGGCCCGCTTTACGACATCGACCATAGCGGTCGGGATCCACTTGACATCCGGTTTGCCGCCCTTTTCTGGCCAGTACCGAATTCCGTAACGGCGTACTGGTCTTCCCTGCTTATCCAGCTTCGCCTTTCCGTTCTCAAACGTCTCCTCTTCTACTTCGCAGTCCTCCGGGATAGTCAGTGCTTCGTTGACGCGGAATCCACCCGAAACGAGCAGGTCAACGGCGCGCATACGGACGACATCTGCAGGCTTTTCCACGAGATTAGATATTTCCCCCAGAGCCTCATATGCCGCTGGTGACGGCAGCTTCTCCTTTCGCCGTCGATCATGCTCCTTTCCTATCCGCGTATGGTCGTATGCAATCCGAGGAAAGGGATTTGGAAAATCGATTCGAGCCTTAGATATTCCATAGCGGTTCAACCAATCAGCTATCTCAGAGAGATACAGTCCTACTCTATACCTCGAGGACTCTTGCTCCCGGTCCCTGCAGGCGTTTGCCGCTGCCTGGAAATCCGTTCTCAGAAGAAGGCAGGGATCACCATTGCGTTCTACAACAACGTCGTTCAGGTATCGAGCAGCGCGGATTAGAACCGTCAGTATCTCAGGTTGCCTAGGATTTCCTTCATGGCGCAGTCGCACGATCGACCTGATAAAGCTTCCAAAGGGTTCGATCATAGGTGTACGGCCCAACAGGCTCTTCGAGGTGCCGTTCTCATGGGAGGTGAAGTAGAGAACCACCTTCCGTTTTTGATCAGAGGCTCGTATGCTTGCCCAAGCTGTGACGTCCCAGCACGAAGCATCGAAATCAAGGTCAACGCCGAAAGCGGAACTTTGTCGTGCCCTCTCGACCAGAGACGCGAGATTGACCCGAGCGTCGCGAAGGCGGGCGGACGGGAGTTTTCTAGGCGGCATTAAACCGCCCCCGTCGCACCATCTCGATCCGCGTGATCACGTCGGCAATAGCCAAGATTGTCATGTCGAAAAGCATGACCATGTTCGGGTCCTGTCCAGCATCGTGACGTCGCCGGCGTTCTGCGAGCAATGCGCTGAGCGCTTTGTCATGAGGAGCTTCCATCCAAGGCTGAAACCGCACGCAGGTATAGCAGGCGATCGGCGCCGTCAGCCCACAAAACGAGAACGATCCGCAGGTCCCGAGAGCGTCCAATCGATCCGCATTCTTGTCGAAGTGGTAGATGCGACTGCTGCGGCGGTCGCCACGCAGCGCGTCGCCTTCATTCCTGACGAGTGTACCCAAGAACGCCTGGGACAGGGGACCGAGTTGCAGAGCCATTGCGGCATCGAGATGTTCGACGATGTCGCTCTTGGTATCGAAATAGACCTGAACGTTTTGGAGATCGCTATGGTCGAGGAGTTGAGCTACCACACGCTGTGAAGCGCCTTCGCGTACAAGGCGGGTGGCGAACGTATATCGTAGCCGCCTTACCGACACTTTCAAAGGAAGACCTGTTCGGGGAGAGGCCACTCCAAGCGTCTCAACCGAAGATCGAACCAGGTTCGTGAAATCCGAGGCCCGATGATGATAGCGGTAGTCGGAACCTGGCCCGCGCTGGGGAAGATCTTTTCTCGCCGTGCGCCTCCGAAACAGTGGCCGTCCATCGCTATCGCCATGGCGGTCCGGGTATTTTAACTGGTTCTCCTCGATCAGTTGCCCAACAAGCCCACCGATTTCTGGATTTAGCTTTCGCTCCCTGAATTGTGTTCGAGGTTCGGCGTCACCCTTCTTATGCCGGGGAACAGCAAGCTCGTAGATCGTACCCTCGATCTCGGTCTCCGCGATGCGCCTGAAATCTTCCTCGCGCAACAGTGCGAGCGGTCCTGAGTTGGACCCCAAGCCTACGCAGAGCCACAGCGCCACCTGCTCCTGTAGAGAGAGGATCTCCGTTTGGCGGGAGGCGCGAAGCGCATTGTTCAGCGCAACGATCTCGGCGTCTAGCAGCGGCCCCTGCTCGGGATCGGCCGATCGAACCGCATCCCCTTTGCTGTTTCCGCCGAGCACGCGTTCTTCGAGCTGAAACGCCACTTCAGACGAGAATCCGTCAAATCCCTGATCGCAGCACCAGAGGTACCACTTGCGGCCGTAGTGCAACCGATACTCCTGATCTTTGCCCAGGAGATCCCGCATCTCGTCTAAGAAGCTAACCCCAACGTCGTCCTTTTTTCTGGCGGCTTCCTGCAGAGAAGACGTTAGCCAAGCGAAGTAAAGCGCCGTCCAGTTCCCGCTAATCTCTCCCTGAGAAAAGTTGCGGATCAGGTGTCGAAAGTATGCTTGTGAGGCATCCCACACGGGACCCTCCGGAATCGGAACATCGTTCCAATCCAAATACAACGTGCGGCTAGGATGAGGGACACTCCATACCATTCCTGATAAATTCGCAGTCAAACCAGAACGTGTTGTTACTAGCTCCTCCTCATCAGACGCGGCCCCAGAAGGCGCAAAAAACTCGACGCCTGCCAGCGCGTGTGAAGTTTTCTTAGCCATGAACACTTTTCCCCTGTAAACGAAGGCTGATTTCTTGCGCTTGGCGTTCCGTACTCCTGACCGTATATGTTGCTGATCTCTGCGATTTTTTCTTCCAACCCATGAGATAATTCCTCAGGTCCATTTCCCTGGCCTCAGTAAGGCGGGTGTCAGAACTGTTGTGACGCGGCTGTTCTGCCGCTCGTTCCTCATCGCACAGCTCCGAGAAACGGTCGTTCCAATCATGGCGGAGAGTGTGGGGTGAAAAATCCCGAGGAAATTCTGGAAACGACTCTCGAATCAATACGAAGAGGTCGTAGACTGTCCGATTAGCCATTGGCCTCCCATTCTCGGAGACAAAGACAAACGGAGTCTTCTTCGCCCCCGGATACCGGGCCTTGTCATTCCGAGCGCCCAGCCATGTATTGAGCGCTGCCAACAGCGTTGGTCCCACGGCCAGCTCACGATTGGCGGTTTTGACCGACGGCTGGTCGGGCCGCGGATCTTCCGGGTCGTCCGGGCGTCCGTAAACATAGAGCCGAGGCTTGCTGCCCGCCAGGAAGAGATCGGCTCCCTTCAGGACGAGCCCTTCCGCCCTCCGGAGCCCTAGTTCATAGTATGCGAGCAGGAGCGCGTAGTTCCGATCTCGGTGGCAGATTTCGAATGGATTTTCCGCGAATTTTGGATCGATTACTTCAAGGAATCGCGCTCTGAGTTCCGGAACAAGGCCCTTCTTCGGCTTCCCCGATCCACCCGGACGCGCTAGTTCACCAATCATCCGCTTCCAGTCTTCGAGCTTCGCCGACGCAACTTGGTATCGGCCGGACGCAATCGAGATACGATGGATGGCGATCTCAGAGCGCCATCCAAAATAAAGACAGACATGCCGTACGCGACTGTACGTCGTGTCTGCGTTGACGACTTTCCGTTCGCGTCTTGCCTTATCGGTCGCGCGGCCGACTTGCAGCCAATTGACGAGGTCAAGCGATTCCTCGTGCGTGAACAGCTCAACACTGTCGAGCCGGGCATCAAGATCGATGCGCCTTGCGTCCGCCCACTCCCGAGCGAGCCCGATTGATTTCGCCTCTTTTGCGATCGTATTAGCGGCACTACGCTTGGCTCGACGATCTACGACACTATACCGAGTCATCCACGCGTCAGGGAGGTTCGTCTCTCTGCTCTTCAGCAGCGGAAACCGTTCCCCCGAGGAAGAGACCAAAATACTAACCCGATACCCGCGGACTATCTCGTGCCGCTTAGTCGGGGTCCCGTGCATTGCTTCCTCCATCCAGAATGAACCGAGGGCACGGAAAGCAGTGACGCGACGCCTCGCATAGCGCGACACCTTGTTCCGGGATGACGGTGGATCTGGTTCTACTGGTTTCTCTGAGGGCCCTCCTTAGGAACAATATCCCAAAGTCCCGTCGCCCACTTTCACCTGAATTGGGAATATCTGACATTTGCTCGATCCCTCTCGTGTACGTGCACACGTCAGGAGAGCCCGCACCAACCGGCTCGTCAACCAAGGCAGCCGGCGGCCTGGTCGGCGGCATATTCGAGCAAAGGTGACTTGTTAACTAATTGCTTTTTAAGCAATTTACGGATGGTGCAGGATTCGTCTTTGCTACGAATCCTTATAGCCGCAAGGATCGAATCCTTCTGACTTGCAAGCAGAAATCGTCTGTTCAAGGATAGAAAGTTGTGGATAACTCGGTGACCGATTTTGGCCCCTGTGCCGCTGCGGCAACTTCCTGCCGAATCGGCCCGCCGACTCGAATCGGGGAGGAGCACAAGTCGCATTATTATCCGTCAAGGCAACGCCGTCCAGCAGACATTGCAAATCGCATGCCCATCACACCGGCCCAGCCCAATTTCATGCCAGATGATGGCTTGATCTGTCGCGGGCGAGCATGGACAGGTCGGCCCGCGCCGATTACCTCGGGGACCTGCCGAGCGCTGAGGGGCAGAAGCTCCGCGCCCACGGAATGGCGGATCGCGATGCACGAGCCGAGCCGACCCGTTCCATTCCGTGGCACGGGTCCTTGAGGTAGATCGTCAACTAGGACGTGATCGGATTGAAGCTCGCGATTGTTGGCCTTCAAACAGGAAACAATGGCCACCATCACAGGTGCCGTCGAGCGGCAACGGTGCGGACTCCTTCAGCGTTTTGTCGAGAATCCCACAGCGAGCCCAACCGTGGCCTGACGCCCGGTTAAACATCGATAGCATGTCGGAATGCCTGGCCTCCTTTCGTGCCGGCTACCGCACAGCTGTTGCCGTCGACGGCGGCGTGGACCGAACAAATCCACCTTCGGCCCCGAACGAATCCACCTTCGGCCACCAACGCCGCTGCAAGTGGGCAGCGCCCGCCGATGTCGATAGATAGTGATAGGTCCGCGTGGCCCCGACAGAACCTTATTACCGAACATGGCAAGTCGTTCGACGATAATCCGCGCCTTCAGCAGTAGACCGCGCGAAGATCGTTGGCTGGCGCCCGACAGCATTGCCGCGAACGGCGGAGCCACGATCGAGACAGCAACAACGCCTCGCCCGTCGAAAAGGCAAGTCTCCAGCGAACCCCAGCTAGGTGTTTGTTGACACATCTGATGAGAGAAAAAGGCTGTGTTTACTGCGATTGACAAGCTTTATTTACAAGCACAATCGTCCACATGGACAATGCTCCGCAATTGAAGAACTACCGAAGTTTGGTTATTGCGTAAGCTATTGAATCCCCAAACGTATCATGCACTGTGTTTACATAGGGCCTAGACCACCTGTCAGAATGGGATTTCGTCGTCGAGATCGCGCGAGGAACCGCCGCCGCTCCTGCCGCCGCGCCCATAGTCGTCATTTGGACCCGACTGGCCGAAATCGGATCCGCTGCGCCCACCACCGCCATAGCCGACCTGGCCGCCCTCGCCGCCCTGGCCGCGCGCATCCAGCATCTGCAGTTCGCCCCGGAATTTCTGCAGCACGATCTCGGTCGTATAGCGCTCGATGCCGTCCTTTTCCCATTTACGGGTCTGGAGCGAGCCTTCGATATAAACCTTCATGCCCTTCTTGAGATATTGCTCGGCGACCTTTGCAAGGTTGTCGTTGAATATCACCACCTGGTGCCATTCGGTCTTTTCGCGGCGTTCGCCCGAATTCTTGTCGCGCCAGGTTTCCGAGGTGGCAATCCGCAGATTGACGACCGGATCACCGGAATTCAGCCGCCGGATTTCCGGATCCGCGCCAAGATTGCCGACCAGAATGACTTTGTTGACGCTACCCGCCATGACACCGCTCCGCACAGATTCACAGAAACAATTTGTTGGCCGACCCTAGCCCATCAGGGCCGCCGCAGGCGGTTTGCGCCGCCAAATTCGGTCTCTTTCCACAAATTGTTTGTTCTAGATTTGTTCTAGTTGCATCCTGTTGGGATTTCAAGCCCCCGCATTCCCGCCACCGGAAACATGAGAAAGGCCCCGCCGCCTTTTGGCTCGCGAGGCCTTGATGGCTATTTGCCAACTGCCGGGAGTGTTTTACCGGCTTTTCCTTCGGATGCTACGCGGCAGTCAGCCGACGATCCGACCAGTAGTCTCTGATTGTAGGGGGAACGGCAAGTCCAATGCCTGACGGGGAAACCCGTAGCTACGCCTGCCGCGGCTCCACGCAAAGGCGGAGCCATTTGGAACAGTCCGGTGGACTCATGCCTCAACTCCTGTGCCGATTGATCCAACGTCTTCCGAAGCGTCAATTCGCCTGTCTGCGGCGCCTCGCAGACGGCCCGTCGGCGGCGAAGAGCATTCCAAGGGACGCTCGGCTGCGGATGACCTGAGAATGTTGCGCCCTCTGCCCCGCGAGGTCAACCCGCACACCGGCAGTGCTGCAAAATGTGATCGAAGCATAAGCTTTACCCTGCCGCTTGCAGCAGACTGTCAGGAACGTGTTCGGCCTTTGTTCTTTCTGCTTGCCCTGAAGGCGTAAAAGCGGCAAAACCGGCTGACAGCGAGGATCAGGCGCATCTCGACAGCGCGATTGAAATACCTACATGAGGGTTTGGCCGGTCAACCCGCCAATCCGATATTTAAATTGAGGCGACGGACCCGGCATGGCCGACCAGAAGTATCTTTCCATTCGCGGCGCGCGCGAACACAATTTGAAGAATGTCGATCTCGATCTTCCCCGGGACTCGCTGATCGTCATGACCGGCCTTTCCGGTTCCGGCAAGTCGTCGCTTGCCTTCGACACGATCTATGCCGAGGGCCAGCGGCGCTATGTGGAAAGCCTTTCGGCCTATGCGCGGCAATTTCTGGAGATGATGCAGAAGCCGGACGTCGACCAGATCGACGGACTGTCGCCAGCCATCTCCATCGAACAGAAGACGACCTCGCGCAATCCGCGCTCGACCGTCGGCACGGTGACGGAAATCTACGACTATATGCGCCTGCTTTTCGCGCGCGTCGGTATTCCTTATTCGCCGGCAACCGGCCTGCCGATCGAAAGCCAGACGGTCAGCCAGATGGTGGATCGGGTGCTCGCACTGGACGAAGGCACGCGCCTCTACATCATGGCGCCGGTAGTGCGCGGCCGCAAAGGCGAGTACCGCAAGGAACTCGCCGAATTGCAGAAAAAGGGCTTTCAGCGGGTCAAAATCGACGGCGCTTTCTACGAGATCGCCGAGGCCCCGGCGCTCGACAAGAAATACAAGCACGACATCGACGTGGTGGTCGACCGTATCGTGGTTCGCGGCGACCTTGCAACGCGGCTTGCCGATTCGATCGAGACGGCGCTGAAGCTTGCTGACGGGCTTTGCGTGGCTGAATTCGCCGACAGGCCGTTGCCCGCGGCCGAGACCGCCGAGGAATCCGCCAACAAGTCCAAGAACGAGACGCACGAACGCATTCTGTTCTCGGAGAAATTCGCCTGTCCGGTTTCGGGCTTCACGATCTCCGAGATCGAGCCGCGACTGTTTTCGTTCAACAATCCGTTCGGCGCCTGCCCTGCCTGCGATGGGCTTGGAACGCAGCGGGCCATCGATGCCACTCTGGTCGTTCCGGACGATAATGTTTCGCTGCGGGCCGGCGCCGTGTCGCCCTGGGCGAAATCGACCTCGCCTTATTATTCGCAGACCCTCGAAGCGCTGGGCAAGGTCTATGGCTTCAAGCTCAGCGACAAGTTCAAGGACCTGTTCGACGAAGCCAAGCAAGCGATTCTCTACGGCACCGGCGACCGCCAGATTGCCTTCACCTATGACGACGGCTTGCGCTCCTACAAGACCACCAAGACCTTCGAAGGCGTGATCCCCAATCTCGAGCGGCGTTGGAAGGAAACCGAATCGGCCTGGATGCGCGAGGAGATCGAGCGCTTCATGTCCTCGACCCCCTGCCCTGCCTGCAACGGCTATCGCCTGAAGCCTGAAACGCTGGCGGTGAAGGTCGCCGGCCTACATATCGGCCAGGTGTCGGAAATGTCGATACGCAAGGCCAATGTCTGGTTTGAGGAACTGCCGGCGACACTCAATAATAAGCAGAATGAGATCGCCGTTCGCATCCTGAAGGAAATCCGCGAGCGGCTGCGTTTTCTCAACGATGTCGGCCTCGATTATCTGACGCTGGCGCGGAACTCGGGCACGCTCTCGGGCGGCGAAAGCCAGCGCATCCGGCTTGCCTCTCAGATCGGCTCCGGCCTGACCGGCGTGCTTTATGTGCTCGACGAACCGTCGATCGGGCTTCATCAGCGCGACAATACCCGCCTGCTCGACACGCTGAAGCATCTGCGCGACCTCGGCAACACGGTCATCGTCGTCGAGCATGACGAGGACGCGATCCTAACGGCCGACTATGTAGTCGATATCGGCCCTGCCGCCGGCATCCACGGCGGCAACGTCGTCGCGGAAGGCACGCCAGCCGAAATCATGGCCAATCCGCGCTCGATCACCGGAAAGTATCTGACCGGCGACCTGGAGATTCCGATGCCGTCGGACCGGCGCCAGCCGAAAAAGGCACGCAGCATCAAGGTTGTCGGCGCGCGCGGCAACAATCTGAAGAATGTCACGGCCGAAATACCGCTCGGCACCTTCACCTGCGTCACCGGCGTTTCAGGCGGAGGCAAGTCGACCTTCCTGATCGAGACGCTGTTCAAGGCGGCGTCGCGCCGCATCATGGGTTCGCGCGAACATCCGGCCGAGCACGATCGCATCGAGGGGTTGGAATTCCTCGACAAGGTCATCGACATCGATCAGTCGCCGATCGGCCGCACTCCGCGCTCCAATCCGGCAACATACACTGGCGCCTTCACGCCGATCCGCGACTGGTTTGCCGGCCTGCCCGAGGCCAAGGCGCGTGGTTATCAGCCCGGCCGCTTCTCGTTCAACGTCAAGGGCGGGCGCTGCGAAGCCTGCCAGGGCGACGGCGTCATCAAGATCGAGATGCACTTCCTGCCGGATGTCTATGTCACCTGCGACGTCTGCCACGGCAAGCGCTACAATCGCGAAACCCTCGACGTCACCTTCAAGACCAAATCCATCGCCGACGTGCTGGAGATGACGGTCGAGGAAGGCGTCGAATTCTTCGCCGCGGTGCCTGCGGTGCGCGACAAGCTGGAGACTCTGGCCAAGGTCGGCCTCGGCTATATCCATATCGGCCAGCAGGCCAACACGCTTTCAGGCGGCGAGGCACAGCGCATCAAGCTCGCCAAGGAACTGTCGCGCAAGGCGACCGGCAAGACGCTCTACATTCTCGACGAGCCGACGACCGGCCTGCATTTCCACGACGTGGCCAAGTTGCTCGAAGTGCTGCATGAACTGGTCGAACAGGGCAACACGGTGGTGGTCATCGAGCACAATCTCGAAGTCATCAAGACCGCCGACTGGGTGTTGGATCTGGGCCCGGAGGGTGGTGACGGTGGCGGCGAGCTGGTCGCGGCCGGGCGGCCCGAAGACATAGCCGACGAACCCCGCTCCTACACCGGCCACTTCCTCAAGGAACTGCTGGAAAGGCGGCCGGGACAGAGGAAGGCAGAAGCAGCGGAGTAGTGCCATGGCCGAAATCGGGAAGATCCGCGCCGGTATGGGCGGCTGGACGTTCGAGCCATGGGATACATCCTTCTATCCCGAGAAACTGGCGAAGGCCAGGCAGTTGCAATTCGCTAGCCGGCAGGTGCCGACGATCGAGGTGAACGGCACCTACTACTCCTCATTCAAGCCCAACACCTTCGCCAAATGGGCGAACGAGTCGCCACAAGGCTTCGTCTTCTCGCTCAAGGGCAATCGCTTCGTCACAAACCGCCGCGTGCTGGGCGAAGCGGGCGAGTCGATGATGCGGTTCCTGGAATCGGGCGTCTCGGAACTTGGCGAGAAGCTCGGGCCGATCCTCTGGCAGTTCGCGCCCACCAAGAAATTCGATCCGGAAGATTTCGGCGCCTTTCTTGACCTGCTGCCGCAAAGCCAGGACGGCGTAAGGCTGCGCCACGCGGTCGAGGTGCGCAATCCTTCCTTCGTCGTGCCGGAATTCGTCGCGCTGCTGCGCCAATACAATGTTGCGGTCGTCTATGCCGACCACGCGACCTATCCGGCGATTGCCGACGTGACCGGCGATTTCGTTTATGCCCGGCTGCAAACCGGCCATGACGACAACCCCACCTGCTATACGCCGCAGGCGCTGGACGAATGGGCGGCACGGACGAAAGTCTGGGCGGCAGGCAAGGTGCCGAGCGACCTGCCCCGCGCCGATCCGGCCGCGAGCGCGCCGGTCAAGCCGCGTGACGTCTTCGTCTATTTTATTACAGAAGGTAAGGTCCACGCGCCGCACGGCGCAATGGCGCTCATGGAGCGTGTGGGCCAGGTAAGTTAGTCGCTTCCGGCATCTGCATAAGCAAAAACCCCCGGCTTGTACCGGGGGCTTTCGTTTTATGTTCGTGCGCTATTACACAGAATAGTACATGTCGAATTCGACCGGATGCGGCGTCATGTCGAAGCGCATCACTTCGGCCATCTTCAGTTCGATATAGCTGTCGATCTGATCGTCATCGAACACGCCACCGGCCTTCAGGAAACCGCGATCCTTATCGAGGCTCTGCAAGGCCTCGCGCAGCGAAGCGCAAACAGTCGGAATTCGCTTCAGCTCCTTCGGCGGCAGATCGTAGAGATCCTTGTCCATCGGCTGGCCGGGGTGGATTCGGTTCTTGATACCGTCGAGGCCGGCCATCAGCAGCGCGGCGAAGGCGAGATACGGATTGGCGCCCGGATCGGGAAAGCGGATTTCGACGCGCTTCGACTTCGGCGACGAGCCGAAGGGGATACGGCAGGAGGCAGAGCGGTTGCGGGCCGAATAGGCGAGCAGAACCGGCGCCTCGTAGCCCGGCACCAGACGCTTGTAGGAGTTGGTCAGCGGATTGGTGAAGGCATTGACCGCCTTGGCGTGCTTGATGATGCCGCCGATGAAATAAAGGCAGCTTTCCGAAAGGCCGGCATATTCATTGCCCGCGAAGGTCGGCTTGCCGCCCTTCCAGATCGACATATGCACATGCATGCCCGAACCATTATCGCCGAACAGCGGCTTCGGCATGAAGGTGGCCGTCTTGCCGTAGGCATTGGCGACCTGGTGGACGACATATTTGTAGAGCAGCATCTTGTCGGCATTGCGCACCAGCGCGTCGAACTTCACGCCGAGCTCGTGCTGGGCAGGCGCCACCTCATGGTGATGCTTTTCCACGCGCACGCCCATTTCGGTGAGCACGGTCAGCATTTCCGAACGCATGTCCTGGCAGGAATCGATCGGCGGCACCGGGAAATAACCACCCTTGACGCGCGGACGGTGGCCGAGATTGCCGGTCTCATAGTCGGTGTCGTCGTTGGAAGGCAGTTCGTTCGAATCGAGCTTGAAGCCGGTGTTGTAAGGATCGGCCCTGAACTTGACGTCGTCGAAGATGAAGAACTCCGCTTCCGGGCCAACGAAAATGGTGTCGCCGATGCCTTCAGCCTTCATATAGGCCTCGGCCTTGCGGGCGATGCCGCGCGGATCGCGATTGTAGGGTTCGCCGGAGACCGGATCGAGAATATCGCACAGGATGACCATGGTCGACTGCGCGAAGAACGGGTCCATGTGAACCGTTTCGGTGTCGGGCATCAGCACCATGTCGGATTCGTTGATAGCCTTCCAGCCGGCGATGGACGAACCGTCGAACATGACGCCGTCGGAGAACATGTCCTCATCGACCTCGGCAACGTCCATGGTGACATGCTGCAGCTTGCCGCGGGGATCGGTGAAGCGCAGATCGACGAATTTCACGTCGTTGTCCTTGATCTGCTTGAGGATGTCATTGGCTGTCGTCATGTCATGCTTCCTGTGTGATGACGTTGATTGAAATTTCTCGATCAGATCGCGTCGATGCCGGTTTCGCCGGTGCGGATGCGCACCACTTCCTCGACATTGGAGACGAAGATCTTGCCGTCGCCGATGCGGCCGGTCTGGGCTGCCTTGCGGATCGCTTCGATGGCGGCATCGACGGAATCGTCGCCGAGCACCAGTTCGATCTTCACCTTCGGAAGGAAGTCGACGACATATTCGGCGCCGCGATAAAGCTCGGTGTGGCCCTTCTGCCGTCCGAAGCCCTTTGCCTCGGTAACTGTGATGCCTTGCAATCCGGCCTCCTGGAGGGCCTCCTTCACTTCGTCGAGCTTGAAGGGCTTGATGATCGCTTCGATTTTTTTCATTTGAATCCGCCTCCGGCTGAACATGCGGGCGACACCCGCCTGCAAGCCATAAAGCACGAAGCGTGCCAATTGCGGTGAGTGCAAGAAAGTTACAAGCTGCCCAGTTTCCGCGCAAAAATCCGCGACTAGAAGGCGATTTCAACGGATATCGTACAATTCCTTTATCCGAAACGGCGGCTCACCTGCGTGCTCAGGCGCGAAAATGTGCATGCCGCACAATTTTTAGGCAGCCGCGCGCGTTGACTGCGGAAGGCTTCGAAATTCAATCATCCCCGATCATGTGCTATGCATCGGGCGATTTGTCGAAGAGTGTCTTGCATGCGCCACGACGTGCTAACCCCCCAGGAAATGGCCGAGGCCGATCGCCTGACCATCGCAGCCGGACCGCTCGACGGAACGGCGTTGATGCGCAATGCCGCAGCCGCCGTGGCCTCCCTCGTGTTGAAGCATTTCGCGCATACGGCTCGCGTCCACGTCTTGTGCGGACCGGGTAACAATGGCGGCGATGGCTATGTGATCGCGCGAATTCTCGCCGAAACAGGGTTCTTCGTCTCGCTGTGGCAGGAGGGCAGGCCGAAAGCCGGCAGCGACGCAGCCACGGCCGCCGCCGACTGCCCTATCCACGCACAACCGCTCGCCTCCTTCAACCCCGAAAGCGGTTCGCTGGTCATCGATGCGCTATATGGCGCCGCGCTGTCGAAACCGCTTTCTCGCGATGCCGCCAATGCGGCCGAAAAGGCGGCTGCATTGAACCTCGCCGTCATATCGGTCGATCTGCCCTCCGGCGTTTCAGGAGAAACCGGCCTGGTGCTTGGCCAGTCGTTCCGGGCGGCCATAACAGTCACCTTCGCCCGAAAGAAACCCGCACACCTCCTCCTGCCCGGCCGCGATCTTTGCGGCCAGGTAGTCGTCGCCGACATCGGCATCCCGGATTCAGCCATCGCCGAAACGGGTGCGCGATGCGTGGAAAACACGCCCGATGCGTGGCTTGGCGCTTTTCCCTTTCCGGCAATCGATGCCCATAAGTATCGCCGCGGCCATGTCGGCGTCTTTTCCGGAGAAGCGTCAGCAACGGGCGCCGCGCGCCTTGCGGCGATTGCCGCAGCGCGGATCGGGGCCGGCGCGGTGACGGTGCTATCGCCGTCAGATGCGATTGCAGCCAATGCCGCGCATCTGACCTCCGTCATGCTCAGGAAATGCGACACGCTCGCCGATGCGCTCGCCTTCTTCGAAGCGCGCCATCCTCGCGCGCTTGTCTACGGGCCGGGTCTCCGGCCAGAAGCTGCGACCGCGGAGTTTCTCGCCGAAATGCTTGGAGCGGAAGACCTGCCAAAAGCCCTTGTTTTGGATGCCAGCGGCATCACCTCGCTGGTGCATCGATCGCAGGCATTGTTCCCGCTCCTGCAAAGACCGGGCGCACCGGAAGTGATCCTGACGCCGCATGAAGGCGAGTTTCGCGGCTTCTTTCCCGATATCGCCAAAGGCCGTGACACGTCCAAGCTTGCAAAGGCTCGGGCGGCGGCCGCGCGGTCCGGAGCGGTCATCGTCTACAAGGGCGCGGATACGGTCGTTGCCGCTCCAGGCGGCCAGGCTGCCATCAATGCAAACGGAACGCCCTGGCTGGCGACAGCCGGGTCGGGCGACGTGCTTTCAGGCCTGTGCGCGGGGCTGGCTGCCCAGGGCATGCCGGTCTTCGAGGCTGCGTGCGCGGCGGTATGGATTCACGCAGAAGCGGCGCAACGGTTCGGGCCGGGACTGATCGCCGAAGACCTGCCCTCGGCGGTGTTGCCTGTCGTTCGCGACATTTTCGCCCCCAGCAAGCTCACCGGGACCGAAGCGCTCTAATCGCGCAACGCCGCAAGCAGGCGAACAGCGGCCATCATGTCGCGCTTCCGATGAGCCTGCCTGGCAAGTGCTTCCGAATCCTGCCCCCACTGCTCCGCCTGCCAATTTTCGTCGACATGCGCCGCCGCCCAGGCCGTCTCGGCATCCAGTTCGTCGCTTTCGACAGCCAGCGCCAGAAGCGCCGATCCGGTCAGCGAGGTCATCAGGTGAAGCGCCGCGAGCTTCAGCGGGTCCGCCCGCTGGCTGAGGTGAATGCCGATAGCGCCGATGGCCTCGCGCGGCTGCTCGACGTGAATGACGCCTTCGGCCAGCAGGAAACGCGCGCCGAGCGATGCGCGCGCCCAATCAAGCACGCCATCCCAGGCCTCCGACTGTCGCCGCACCAGCGCCTCCGGTGCATCGGCGCGATAGCAAAGAAGGTCGGAAGAGGCGAAACGCAGAATGTCCTCGATCACTGCCTGCATGTCCGTCGCCACGCCGTCAATCGCCGTATTGACCAGCCGCATCACCGGCATGCTGGCTGGGTCGATATGCTGTTCCTGCGCGGAAAATTCCTTTGCCACCAGTTCGGCGGCAGCTCCGGTAGGCAGCAACAGCAGCGCCCTCGCCGGCGTGCGGACGGGCTTGCCGTCAAGATGGACCGCAAAGCCTTCCACTTCGGGAGCAACCGAAACGTCCTTGTAGAAGCGCTTCGGCAGCGGCTTCTTCAGGCTGCTTTGAGCGCGGCGGATCGGATCCGGTTGCGAATACGCATCGCCGGTCTCGAGATTATTCAGAAGGTCACGCATAGTTTCCTCGCGCCAGCGGTTGGGACTCCGCCACTGTTGACGTCCATGACATATATAGTGCGCCGAATGCCGGCGTCAGAAAGGCAACGCCCAACTAACGACACATCGACGGCGACGCTCATTCCTCCTCGTCGCCGCTGGCCTCGTCGAAGCCGAGCAGATTCCAGCTTTGGCGCATATGCCCGGGCATCGGTGCGGTCACATCGATGACACCTTCGGAAGGATGAGGGATGCGGATGCGGCGCGCATGGAGATGCAGCCGGTTCTGGATGCCACCGGGAAAATCCCAGTTGGTGTCGGCCTCGAAATATTTGGGATCGCCGATGATCGGACAGCCGATATGGGCCGCGTGGACGCGCAACTGGTGCGTGCGGCCGGTATGCGGCTCCATTTCAAGCCATGCCATGGATTGCGCAGCCTGCTCCACAACACGGTAGTAGGAGACCGCATGATCGGCGCCCGGCTCGCCATGCCTGGCCACGCGCATCCGGTCGCCATCCGGCGTCGCTTCCTTGACGAGCCAGGTTGAAATCTTGTCCTCGCGCTTTTTCGGCACGCCCTTGACCAAGGCCCAATAGGTCTTCTTGGCGTCGCGTCCGCGAAATGCCTCGGCCAGCTTCATCGCGGCAAGGCGGGTGCGCGCCACGACCAGCACGCCGGAGGTGTCGCGGTCCAGGCGGTGGACAAGGCGCGGCTTCTCGCCCTTGGCGTTGCGCCAAGCCTCGAGCATATCGTCGACATGGCGCGTCACCCCGGACCCGCCTTGTACCGCAAGCCCCGCCGGCTTGTTGAATACGAACACCTTCGGGTCCTCATAAAGCAGCATCTGCGACAGCACGTCGGCATCGCCCTGATTGCGGATGCTGCGCGCGGTAAGTGTTCCGGCGCCCTGCCTGTCCACTCCCAGAGGCGGCACCCGGACCGTCTGCCCAGCCTCGACACGCGTATCGGCCTTCGCGCGCCCGCCATCGACCCGGACTTGGCCGGAGCGCAGCAGTTTCTGGAGATGTCCAAAACCAAGCCCGGGAAAATGCGTCTTGAACCAGCGGTCGAGCCGCATGCCAGCTTCGTCCGCCTCGACCTTGATCTGCTCTACGCCTGCCATTTTCACCCGTCCGATCCAACAGGGCGCAATACCATCAGCCAAAGCTTCTTGCGACCCACAATCCCAGAAACAGAGCCAAAATGGCGCCGACAACGCTGGCAATCAGATAGACCAGTGCCCACAGCGGCGCATCCTTTTCCCATAGCACCGCGAAATCCAGCGAAAATGCCGAAAAGGTGGTGAAGCCGCCCAGAACCCCCGTCGCCACGAATAGCCGCAATTCGCTCGAGCTGCCGAGCCGCCGCACGAGAATTTCGATGAACACTCCCATCGCGAAGGAGCCAACGATGTTGATGATCAGCGTGCCCAGCGGCAGCGTCGACGGGATCAGGCGCAATGCAGCGAAATTGACCAGATGGCGCATCGAAGCACCGACCGCCCCACCGGTCGCGACAAGAAAAAGGTGATACATAGCGGCTATGTAGCCGATCCGCCGTGCCCGCGAAAGCAGCGGAGGCTCACGAGCCGCCGCCCTTTTGCCGTTCGCTTCTGAGCTTCGACCAGTAGTCCAGCCGCTTCCTGATTTCGCGCTCGAAGCCACGTTCGGGCGGGTCGTAGAAGACCTGTCGGCCCATCTTCTCGGGAAAATAATCCTGTCCGGAAAAAGCTTCGGGCATATCGTGGTCGTATTGATAGCCTTTGCCGTAGTCCTCGTCCTTCATCAGCTTTGTCGGCGCATTGAGAATGTGCCGCGGCGGCAACAGCGAGCCGTGCTCCTTTGCGGCGCGCATGGCGCTCTTGAAGGCGGTATACACGGCGTTCGATTTCGGCGCTGTGGCGAGATAGACGGTGGCCTCGGCGAAGGCGAGTTCACCCTCGGGCGAGCCAAGATAGTCGTAGGCGTCCTTGGCAGCGTTAGCGACGACCAGCGCCTGCGGATCGGCCAGTCCGATATCTTCCACCGCCATGCGCACCAGCCGGCGGCCAAGATAGAGCGGGTCTTCGCCCGCATCGAACATGCGCGCGAGATAATAGAGCGCCGCATCGGGGTCCGAGCCGCGCACCGATTTATGCAGAGCCGAAATCAGGTTGTAATGGCCGTCCTGACCCTTGTCGTAGATCGGCGCCCGGCGCTGAACGACGCGCTGCAGCCCCTCGGCGTCGAAGACCTCTCCCGGCTTGGCCGCGCGCCAGACCTCCTCGGCGAGCGTCAATGCGGCGCGACCGTCGCCATCGGCCATGCGAAGCAGAAGTTCGCGCGCCTCCTCTTCGACGGGCAGTTTCCTGCCTTCGCTTTCTTCGGCGCGCTGCAGCAACCGCGCAATGCTCTCCTCATCCAGCGACCTGAAAACCAGCACGCGAGCGCGCGACAGAAGTGCCGCGTTGAGCTCGAACGAAGGGTTTTCGGTCGTGGCGCCGACGAGGATAACCGTCCCGTCTTCCATCACCGGCAGAAAGGAATCCTGCTGGGCGCGATTAAAGCGATGAATCTCGTCGACGAACAGCAGCGTCTGGCGGCCGTTCGAACGGCGCATCCGTGCCATCTCGAACACCTTCTTGAGATCGGCAACGCCCGAGAAGATTGCGGAAATCTGCTCGAAGGCGAGGCCGGTTTCGCCGGCAAGCAGCCGCGCTACCGTCGTCTTTCCGGTGCCTGGCGGCCCCCAGAAGATCATGGAGCCAAGCGAGCCGGAACGGATCATTCGCGTCAGCGCGCCGTCATCGCCGGTCAGTTGCTGGCCAACGACCTGATCCAGGCTTGCCGGGCGCAGCCTGTCGGCAAGCGGCCGTCCGGCGGGCGCTTTGTCGGGTTGATCGGCGTTGAACAGGTCAGCCATGTCGGGTTCAGTATCGCAGCATTTGACGCATCAACTGTCCATTCCGCTCGACGGTGAACCGCCACCAACGCGTATCGCGAGCAGCCGCCTCGCTCAGTTGCTCGGGCGTCTCGATCGGCTCTCCATTTACTTCGCGCACAATGTCGCGCGGCTGGAGGCCGAGGCTGGCGGCAGGCGAATTGCGCTCGACACTTACAACCGCCACACCGCTCGTATCGGTTCCAAGACCAAGCCTCTGCGCCAATCGAGGCGACAGCGAGGCCACCTTGGTTCCGGCGAAGGGACTGTTCCCGCCAATCGTCACCTCGGCCGTCGACGCGCCTTCCGGCGGCCGCACCGGGGTGACCGAGATCGTCTTCTCTTCGCCTTGGCTAAGCACCGCAAGCGTCGCGGCGGTACCGACCGAAAGCGTGGCCAGCCTGTAGCCAAGCGCGTCGACATGCTCGATGCGAACGCCGTTCAGCGACAGCACGACATCGCCGGGCTTCAGACCTGCCTTGGCCGAGGGACCGTCCTGCGCAACAGCCGCCACCAGCGCGCCGAGCGGGCTCGACATGCCGAGCGCTTCTGCTATCTGCGCGGTTACGGGCTCGAAGGAAGCGCCGATAAACGGACGCTCGAAATAGTCCCTGCCCTGCTTGGCGGCTTCCGCCACAGCCCGCACCATGTTGGAGGGAATGGCAAAACCGATGCCGATCGAGCCGCCGCTCCGGCTGTAGATCGCCGTATTGATGCCGACGAGCTGGCCGGTCATGTTGATCAGGGCGCCGCCGGAATTGCCCGGATTGATCGCCGCATCGGTCTGGATGAAAAAGCCGAAATCCGAAACGCCGATATGCGAGCGCGCCAACGCGGAGACGATGCCGCTGGTCGTGGTTTGCCCGACGCCGAACGGGTTGCCGATCGCAAGCACCAGATCGCCTACTTCGAGCGCATCGGAATCCCCGACCGGAACGACGGGAAACGGCTTGTCGCCGTCTATCTTCAGCACGGCGAGGTCAAGCGTCTCATCCTTGAGCAACACCTTGCTCGTGAACTCGCGGCCGTCCGAAGTCGCCACCTTCACCTCGTCGGCATCGCGAATGACGTGATAATTTGTCACCACGATACCGCTCGGATCGACAAGCACACCGGAGCCGAGCGACGATTGCATGCGTTGCGGCGCCTGGCCGAAAAAGCGCTCAAAGAACGGATCGCCGGCAAATGGCGAACGCGCCCGGACCTGCTGGGAGGCATAGACATTGACCACGGCAGGCGCGGTTTCCTTCACCAGAGGCGCAAAGGATAGCTGTATCTCGGCCCGGCCGAACGGTAGGCGACGACCTTGGGGCGCTGGTGGGGGCAAAGGCTTGTCGCTGCCGCGAAGAAGTTCGTTCAGCACTTCCTTGAGACCGGGATCCTCCTTGACGGCGGGCGCCTTCTCAGGTGCCGTTTTTACGGTGGGCGCGGCAGTTTCCTGAGCAATAGAGGGTCCCGCCGCCACGGCAAACCAGATGGCGAACAACAAATAGGTCAATCGTTTCGCAGCCATGCGAATCCTCCAAGCCAAGCGCGCGCCATTGTCATGACGATTGTGCAAAATGAAAGGCTCGGCCGGTCATTCGACGAGCATATTTGCGCGAGCCGACATGTTCATGCCCTCTTGCGCTCCGCAGCCATGGAAATCAGTCCCGCCACACCTATGGCAAGTCACTTGGCGATCAATCTTCCAAGGCTCAAAAGCAAAAAGGGGCCGCGAGGCCCCTTCCCGAACTTTCGGCGCTGCCGAAATGATTATGCCGCTTCGGCTTCCGACTTTTCTTCGGCTTCCGCGCGAGCCCGGTCAGCCGCACCCTTCGCCGAGGTGTCGCGGTCGACAAACTCGATCACGGCCATGGCCGCGTTGTCGCCATGACGGAAACCCGCCTTCATGATGCGCAGATAGCCGCCGTTGCGGGTGGCATAACGCGGCGCAATCGTGTCGAACAGGCGCTTGACGACGGCTTCGTTGCCGATCTGCGCAATGACCTGCCGGCGTGCGTGCAGATCGCCGCGCTTGCCCAGCGTGACGAGCTTCTCGACGATCGGACGAAGGTCCTTCGCCTTGGGAAGCGTGGTCGTGATCTGCTCATGCTCGATCAGCGACACTGCCAGATTGGCAAACATCGCCTTGCGGTGGCTTGAGCTGCGGCCCAGCCGGCGGCCGGCAAATCCATGGCGCATGGCTCTTCTCCTTGGTTAGTGGGCGACGCGCCCGGTGTTTCAATTCGTGAATGGTGAATAGTGAATGGTGAATGGAATATCAGAAGAGTTTCTTTTCTCGTTCCTGCGGCGCCGCCGGCGACCATTCACCATTTTGCCATTCACCATTCACCGATTTAGTATTGGTCTTCGTAACGCTTGGCCAGATCGTCGATGTTCTCCGGCGGCCAGTCGGCCACCTCCATGCCGAGATGGAGTCCCATCGCGGCGAGAACTTCCTTGATCTCGTTCAGCGACTTGCGTCCGAAATTCGGCGTGCGCAGCATTTCGGCTTCGGTCTTCTGGATCAGGTCGCCGATATAAACGATGTTGTCGTTCTTCAGGCAGTTTGCCGAACGCACCGAAAGCTCGAGTTCGTCGACTTTCTTCAGCAGCGCCGGATTGAACGCCAATTCCGTCACCTGCTCGGCGGCGACTTCCTTCTGCGGCTCGTCGAAATTGACGAACAGGCCAAGCTGGTCCTGCAGGATGCGGGCTGCAAATGCCACGGCGTCCTCGCCGGAAACCGAGCCGTTGGTCTCGATCGTCATTGTCAGCTTGTCATAGTCGAGAACCTGGCCCTCGCGGGTGTTCTCGATCTTGTAGGAGACCTTCTTGACCGGCGAATAAAGGCTGTCGACCGGAATGAGGCCGATTGGCGCGTCTTCCGCACGGTTGCGGTCGGCCGGCACATAGCCCTTGCCCGTGTCGACGGTGAATTCCATGCGGATTTCAGCGCCCTCGTCCAGCGTGCAGATGACGTGGTCAGGATTGAGAATCTCGACATCACCCACCGTCTGGATGTCGCCTGCGAGCACGGCACCTGGACCCTGCTTGCGCACGACCATGCGCTTGGGGCCATCGCCTTCCATGCGGATGGCGATTTCCTTGATGTTGAGCACGATGTCGGTCACGTCCTCGCGAACGCCGGCGATCGACGAGAACTCATGCAGAACGCCGTCGATCTGCACCGCGGTGACGGCAGCACCCCGCAGCGACGACAGCAGCACGCGACGGAGCGCGTTGCCGAGCGTCAGGCCGAAGCCGCGCTCCAGCGGCTCGGCGACCAGAGTGGTCAGCGTCTTCTTCTTCGACGAGAACTCGATCTTGTTGGGCTTGATCAGTTCCTGCCAATTTTTCTGGATCATTTTGTCGTCCTTCCGTTTCCCTGCCACCATCCAATCGTGGCAGGCGATCTGGAAAAACCGAGCGAGCGCCTTCGCTCCCGCCCGGCGGTTAAGTCAGGGCTTAGACGCGGCGCTTCTTGCGCGGGCGGCAGCCATTGTGCGGGATCGGCGTGACGTCGCGGATCGAGGTGATCGTGAAGCCGCCGGCCTGCAGGGCACGCAATGCCGATTCACGACCGGAGCCGGGGCCGCAAACCTCGACCTCGAGAGTGCGCATGCCGTGTTCCTGCGCCTTCTTGGCAACATCCTCGGCAGCCATCTGCGCGGCAAACGGTGTCGACTTGCGCGAGCCCTTGAACCCTTGAGCACCGGCCGACGACCAGGCAATCGCATTGCCCTGCGCGTCGGTGATGGTGATCATCGTGTTGTTAAAAGTCGAATTGACGTGGGCGACGCCCGTCGAAATGTTCTTGCGTTCGCGGCGGCGAATACGCGTGGCTTCCTTGGCCATGTTTATCCTTTCCTGATCTCTGCACCGCCGTAATTCCAGCGGCTCCACCTACAGTGAATGGTGAATGGAAAAATGGTGAATGGCGGAACAGCGAACTCGTCGCGAACTACCATTCACTATTCACCATTGACCATTCGCCGAATTACTTCTTCTTCCCGGCAATCGCCTTGGCGGGACCCTTGCGGGTGCGCGCATTGGTGTGCGTGCGCTGACCGCGAACCGGAAGCGAACGACGGTGACGCAGGCCGCGATAGCAGCCAAGGTCCATCAGACGCTTGATGTTCATCGAAACTTCGCGGCGCAGGTCACCCTCGACCTGATAGTCGCGGTCGATCGTCTCGCGGATCGCCAGCACTTCCGCGTCCGTAAGCTGGTTGACGCGACGCTCCGACGGGATGCCGACCTTGTCGACGATCTCCTGGGCGAACTGCTTGCCGATACCGTGAATGTACTGCAGCGCGATAACCACGCGCTTGTTCGTCGGAATATTGACGCCGGCTATACGAGCCATTTTCTTCTCCATGTGGGCCGGGCGAGCCGGCGTGTGAGTTGACCCGCGTCCGGTGGAGGCCGGCCCTTGCGGGTGTTCCTGGTTCAAAGCAAATGCCTTGCCCTCTCGGACAAGCCAATGATACGCCTGAATGGGAGACGGGCCCCTCTAGTCCAGGCAAGGCAAATTGTCAACCGTGGCGATTCAACTTTCCGCGGCCTGCATCAGCGCAGCTTCGATCGCCTCGGTGACTTCATCTACCGGCGCCATGCCGTCGACCTTCTTCAACTCACCGGTGCCGGCATAATATGCCGACAGCGGTGCGGTCTTTTCGCGAAATTCGACGAGACGCTTCTTGAATGATTCCGGATTGTCGTCGGCCCGCGCCTGCCCGCCGGCCGCTACCGTCTCGGCGACGCGCTTTTCCATCCGTTTCACCAACGCCGACTCATCGACCGCAAGTTCGATCACCGCATCGAGCTTCAGCCCTTTGCCGGACAAAATCTCGCCCAGAGCCTTGGCCTGCGGAACCGTGCGCGGAAAGCCGTCGAGAATAAAGCCGTTCGCCGCATCGGGAGCATCAACGCGTTCCGAGACGATCTGATTGACGATCTCGTCGGAAACGAGTTGCCCCGCATCCATGACCGCCTTGGCGCGCTTACCGATTTCGGTCTCGGCCTTCACCGCCGCTCTCAGCATGTCCCCGGTCGACAGTTGCGGGATGCCGTATTTTTCTACGAGGCGCTGCGCCTGCGTTCCCTTCCCTGCTCCGGGCGGCCCAAGCAATATCAGTCTCATCTACCCCTCTTGCCCCCACGAAGCTTCGACTTCTTGATCAGTCCCTCATACTGGTGAGCGATCAAATGGCCCTGGATCTGCGCGATCGTGTCAAGTGTGACGCTGACGACGATCAGCAGCGATGTTCCACCAAGATAGAATGGAATGCCAGTGGCCGAGATCAGAAATTCGGGTAACAGGCAAACGAGGACGAGATAGATGGCGCCGATGACCGTGATGCGGGTCAGCACGTAATCGATATATTCGGCGGTGCGCTCACCCGGACGATAGCCCGGAATGAAGCCGGAATGCTTCTTCAACTGGTCGGCCGTGTCCTTCGGATTGAACACGATCGCCGTGTGGAAGAATGTAAAGAAGACGATCATCGCCGCGTAGAGCGCCATATAGAGCGGCTGCCCGTGACCCAGCGCGGCTAGCGCGGTACTCGCCCATCCCGGCAAATTGGTCGTTGTCGAAAAGCCGGCGATAGTCGCAGGCAGAAGCAGAAGCGACGAGGCGAAGATCGGCGGAATGACGCCGGAGGTGTTCAGCTTCAGCGGCAGGTGCGACGTGTCGCCCTGGAACATGCGATTGCCGACCTGACGCTTCGGATACTGGATCAGCAGCCGCCGCTGCGCGCGCTCGACGAACACCATCAATGCTATGACCAGAACCGCAAGCACGATGATCGCCAGGATCAGGCCCGTCGACAGCGCGCCGGTTCGGCCAAGCTCGAGGGTGCCGCTGATCGCACCCGGCATGCCCGCCACGATGCCGGCGAAAATGATCAGCGAGATGCCGTTGCCGACGCCGCGCTCGGTGATCTGTTCGCCGAGCCACATCAGGAACATGGTACCGCCGAGCAGGCTGATCACCGTGGAGGCGCGGAAGAACATGCCCGGATCGCTGACGATACCGTTGCCGCTCTCAAGCCCCACCGCTATCCCGTAGGCCTGCACGATCGCCAGAAGCACGGTTCCGTAGCGTGTATACTGGTTGATGACCTTACGGCCTTGCTCGCCCTCTTTCTTCAGCGCCTCAAGCGTCGGCACCACCGACGTCATGAGCTGCATGATGATGGCGGCGGAAATGTACGGCATGATGCCGAGGGCGAAGATCGCCATCCGCTCGACGGCACCACCGGCGAACATATTGAACATGCCGAGCACGCCGCCGCGCTGTTGCTGGAACGCCTGCGCGAACGCCTCCGGATTGATTCCGGGGAGCGGAATATAGGTGCCGAGCCGATAGACAAGCAGTGCGCCGAGCGTGAACCAGATGCGTTTCTTCAGATCGTCGGCCTTGGCGAAGGCTGCGAAATTCAGATTCGAGGCAAGTTGTTCAGCAGCCGATGCCATGCAAAATTCTCCGCTTGGTCACGCTCGAAAGCCCGCGCCGGGCGGCACGTGTCGACGAAGCCACGAGATAGGCTTCGGACGGCAAAGATGCAAGCGGCGAGCTGATGCCCGCCGCCTGATCTAAGATCGTTATTCGGCTTCCGCAGCCTTCTCGGGGACCTTGACCGATCCACCGGCCTTCTCGACCTTCTCGACGGCGGCCTTCGACGCGCCGGCGATATCGAATGCGAGCTTGGCCTTCAGTTCGCCGCCGCTGAGCAGGCGCACGCCATCCTTGACGCGACGAATAACCCCAGCCTTGACCAGGGCCTCGGCGGTTACCGTTTCCTTTGCATCAAGCTTTTCGGCATCGATTGCGGCCTGGACGCGGGCAAGCGACACGGTGTTGTAGCTCTTGGCGAAAATGTTGTTGAAGCCACGCTTCGGCAGGCGCCGGTAAAGCGGCATCTGGCCGCCCTCGAAGCCGTTGATCGAAACGCCCGAGCGGGACTTCTGACCCTTCACGCCACGGCCGCCGGTCTTGCCCGAACCCGAGCCGATGCCGCGCCCGACACGCTTTTTCGCGTGGGTTGCGC
The DNA here is from genome assembly GCF_047739745.1 of Borborobacter xinjiangensis. Classification (NCBI taxonomy): domain Bacteria; kingdom Pseudomonadati; phylum Pseudomonadota; class Alphaproteobacteria; order Hyphomicrobiales; family Phyllobacteriaceae; genus Borborobacter; species Borborobacter xinjiangensis. Next base: position 128,455 of record NZ_JBLLVA010000011.1, read on the forward strand.
CGTCCCTGTTACGCAGTTCGTTGAGTTTCATGATTGTTCTCCTGCGCTCAAGACTACGCCTCGTCCACGACGCGGACGAGATGCTGCACTGTCGCGATCATGCCGCGCACGGAGGGCGTATCCTCAAGGGTGCGGCGGCGATGCATCTTGTTGAGGCCGAGGCCGACCAGCGTCGCGCGCTGCTCCTTCGGACGGCGAATCGGGCTGCCGATCTGCTCGACCGTGATCGTCTTGCTTGATTTCTTTGCCATGGTCGTAATCCTTGCCGGCCGATCACTCGTCAGCGGCGACGGCGGTGCCGCGGCGCGCCTGGAGCGTCGAGTACTTGATGCCGCGCTGGGCGGCCACATCCTTCGGATGCAACTGGCTCTTCAGCGCATCGAAGGTCGCACGAACCATGTTGTACGGGTTGGACGAGCCCATGGACTTCGCGACCACGTCCTGAACGCCAAGCGTCTCGAAGACAGCGCGCATCGGGCCACCTGCGATGATGCCGGTACCGGCCTTGGCGGTGCGCAGCAGAACCCGACCGGCGCCATGACGGCCCTCGACGTCGTGATGCAGCGTACGACCCGAGCGCAGCGGCACGAAAATCAGATCGCGCTTGGCCGATTCGGTCGCCTTGCGGATCGCTTCCGGAACTTCGCGCGCCTTGCCGTGACCGAAGCCGACCCGGCCCTTCTGGTCGCCGACGACGACGAGCGCTGCAAAGCCAAAGCGCCGGCCGCCCTTGACGACCTTGGCGACGCGGTTGATGTGGACGAGCTTGTCGACGAATTCGCTATCGCGCTCTTCGCGCTCGCGACCGCCCTGGCGGCTGTCCCTACGTTCTTGTGCCATTATCCTGTTCCTTATTTTTTTCCGGAAGCACGGTTAAAACAACGATCCGGCGCCACTAGGGCGCCGGGGCGGATTAGAAGCTGAGGCCGCCTTCGCGAGCTGCCTCGGCGAGCGCCTTGACGCGGCCGTGATAGATATACGGTCCGCGGTCGAAGACCACTTCCTTGATGCCGGCCTTGGTGGCTCGCTCGGCAATCAGCTTGCCGACGGCCGCAGCCGCCGCTATGTCCGCGCCGGTCTTGAGCGATCCCTTCAGATCCTTCTCGAGCGTCGAGGCGGCGGCAACAGTGTGCCCCTTCGAATCGTCGATGATCTGCACATGAATGTTCTTCGACGAACGGTACACCGACAGGCGCAACCGGTCGCCGGCGACCTTTTTGAGCTGACGGCGTACCCGCTGGGCGCGCCGCTGGGTGGTTTCCTTGGAAGCCATCTCTTCGTTTCCTTGCCTTCAACAGACGGGAGCGGCCATGTGCGGTAGGAAAATCGCTCCCGCAACCGCGCACCGCGGCGTTACTTCTTCTTGCCTTCCTTGCGCACGATCGTCTCGCCGACATACTTCACGCCCTTGCCCTTATAGGGCTCCGGCTGGCGATGCTTGCGAATCTCGGCCGCGACCTGGCCAACGACCTGCTTGTCGATGCCGGCGACGACGATTTCGGTCGGCTTCGGAACGCTGATCGTGACACCTTCGGGTGCCTCGTAGACCACGTCGTGGCTAAAGCCAAGGGCAAGCTGCAAGTTCTTGCCCTGCATGGCGGCGCGATAGCCGACGCCGTTGATCTCGAGCCGACGCTCGAAACCTTCCTTCACGCCCTGAAGGATGTTGACGATCTGGGTGCGCGACATGCCCCATTTCGAGCGGGCGTCCTTCGACTCATCGCGCGGCTGGACGGAAATTTCGCCATTCTCCAGCTTGACCAGCACTTCATCGTTGACCACGAACTTCAGCTCGCCCTTGGGACCTTTGGCCGTAACGGTCTGGCCGTCCACGGTCGCGGTCACGCCCTGCGGAAGCGGAACGGGTTTCTTGCCAATACGAGACATGTCGTTGTCCTCGTCTTTCTGTATGTTTCAGCCTGCCCCGGTCAGAATACCTGGCAGAGCACCTCGCCGCCGACGTTCTGCTCACGCGCATCGTGATCGGCCATCACGCCCTTGGGCGTCGAAAGGATCGAAATGCCGAGACCGTTGGCGACCTGCGGGATCGATTTCACCGAGACGTAGACACGGCGGCCGGGTTTCGAGACGCGGGCGATCTCGCGGATAACCGGAGCGCCGTCGAAATACTTGAGCTCGATCTCGATTTCGGACTTTCCGTTGCCGTAGTCGACCTGGCTGTAGTCGCGGATGTAACCTTCCGACTTCAGCACGTCCAGAACGCGGGCACGCAGACGCGAGGCAGGCGTCGAGACTTTCGTCTTCTTGCGGCCGTAAGCGTTGCGGATGCGGGTCAGCATATCGCCGAGAGGATCACTTAGGGACATATCGTGTGCTCCTTACCAGCTCGACTTGACCAGGCCCGGGATCGCACCCAGCGAACCAAGCTCACGAAGCGCGATGCGCGACATCTTAAGTTTGCGATAGTAGGCGCGCGGACGTCCGGTGATCTCGCAACGGTTGCGGATGCGGGTCCGGGACGAATTGCGCGGCATCGCCGCAAGCTTCAGCTGCGCCCGAAAACGCTCTTCGATCGGGAGGCTCTTGTCCATGATCGTCGCCTTGAGGGCCTTACGCTTGGCAGCGCTCTGGTCCACAAGCTTGCGGCGCCGATTGTTCTTTTCGACTGAGCTGGTCTTTGCCATTTCAGATCTTTCCTTTGCTCGCTGCCGTTACTGGCGGAAGGGGAAGTTGAAAGCCTTGAGCAGTGCCCGGGCTTCCTCGTCCGTCTTCGCCGTCGTACATACGATGATGTCCATACCCCAAGCCTGGTCTACCTTGTCGTAGTTGATCTCGGGAAACACGATGTGTTCCTTGATGCCCATGGCATAGTTGCCGCGGCCATCAAAGCTCTTCGGGTTAAGGCCGCGGAAGTCGCGAACGCGCGGCAGCGCGATGTTGACCAGGCGATCCAGAAACTCGTACATGCGCTCCTTGCGCAGCGTCACCTTGGTGCCGATCGGCATCTTCTCGCGGACCTTGAAGCCGGCGATCGAATTGCGCGCATAGGTGATGACCGGCTTCTGACCGGCGATCAGCGCCAGATCTGCGGCTGCCACGGACGGCTTCTTGGAATCCGCCGTCGCCTCGCCCACACCCATGTTCAGCACGATCTTGTCGAGACGCGGGACTTCCATCTCGTTCTCGTACTTGAACTGCTTGAGCAGCGCCTTGCGGATGGTCTCGTCATAGACCTTGCGCAGCCGGGCCTGATATTCTGCCTTAGCCATTGATCACTTCTCCCGAGCGCTTTGCCACGCGCACCTTCTTGCCGTCGTCCTGGATCTTGAAGCCGACGCGGGTCGGCTTGCCGTCCTTAGGATCGGCCAGTGCGATGTTCGACAAATGGATCGGCGCTTCCTTGGTAATGATCCCGCCCTCTTGGGACTGGGTCTGCTTCTGGTGGCGGCGGATCAGGTTGACACCACGAACGACGGCCTTGTCGTCCTTGGGCATGACCCGGACGACCTCGCCCGAGCGGCCCTTGTCCTTGCCTGCAAGAACGACGACCTTGTCGCCTTTGCGAATCTTTTGCATCTTTGCGGCTCCTTACAGCACTTCAGGCGCGAGCGAGATGATCTTCATGTGGTTCCTGGCGCGCAGTTCACGCGGAACCGGTCCAAAGATACGCGTGCCGATCGGCTCTTTCTTGTTGTCGACGAGAACGGCCGCATTCTTGTCGAAGCGGATCACGCTGCCGTCGGGACGGCGAATGTCCTTGGCGGTACGCACAACGACCGCCTTCATCACATCGCCCTTCTTCACGCGGCCGCGCGGAATGGCTTCCTTGATCGACACCACGATGATGTCGCCGACGGAAGCGTATTTCCGCTTCGAGCCGCCCAGCACCTTGATGCACATGACACGACGCGCGCCGGAATTGTCCGCGACATCGAGGTTTGTTTGCATCTGAATCATGACTGGCCGCCTTCTTCATTCGTGGGCAGTGACGTCGCGCCCTGCCCGGCTTGTCCAAAATATCGTTACTAAGACGCCTGCGTCTCGGTGATGACGACCCAGCGCTTGTCCTTGGAGATCGGAGCCGATTCCTGGATAAAGACCTGGTCGCCGACCTTGCAGGCGTTGTTCTCGTCGTGCGCCTTGTACTTCTTCGACATGCGCACGACCTTCTTCATCACCGGGTGCGTGAAGCGCCGTTCGACCTTGACGACGACCGTCTTCTCGTTCTTGTCGCTGACGACGGTGCCCTGCAGAATGCGCTTTGGCATGGTATTCGTCCTTAAGCCTTCTTGCCTGCCGATTTCTCGGCGGCGATGGTCTTGATGCGCGCAATGTCCCTGCGGACCTGCTTCACGCGTGCTGTCTTCTCGAGCTGGCCCGTCGCCTTCTGGAAACGCAGGTTGAACTGCTCCTTCTTCAGCGCGGCCAACTCATCGTCCAACTGGTCGGGGGTCTTTGACCGGACATCTGCGGCTTTCATGACTTGACCTTCCTTATTCAGCGATGCGCTGCACGAAGCGCGTGCGCACCGACAGCTTGGCGGCGCCGAGACGGAGCGCCTCGCGGGCAACGTCTTCCGGCACGCCGTCGATCTCGAACATCACCCGGCCCGGCTTGATACGGCACGCCCAGTAGTCGACCGCGCCCTTACCCTTGCCCATGCGGACTTCGGTTGGCTTGCCTGTGACCGGAACGTCCGGGAAAATGCGGATCCACACCCGGCCCTGGCGCTTCATTTCACGCGTGATCGCGCGGCGGGCCGCTTCGATCTCACGTGCCGTGACACGGTTCGGCTCCAGCGCCTTCAGCCCGAAACCACCGAAATCCAGATTGGTGCCACCCTTGGCGGCGCCGTGGATGCGGCCCTTGAACTGCTTGCGGAACTTTGTGCGCTTTGGCTGCAGCATCGTTCTTACTCCAAATTCTCAGTGCTTCTCAGGCGTTCTCGCGACGACGACCACCGCGGTCGCCACGATCACCGCCATGCGAATGATCTTCCGTCGCACGACGCTCCGAAGCCATCGGATCGTGCTCAAGGATTTCGCCCTTGAATACCCAAACCTTGACGCCGCAGATGCCATAGGCGGTCTGCGCTTCGGCGGTTCCGTAGTCGACGTCGGCGCGCAGCGTGTGCAGCGGCACGCGACCTTCACGGTACCACTCCATGCGCGCGATCTCGGCGCCGCCAAGACGGCCGGAGCAGTTGATGCGGATGCCCTCGGCGCCGAGACGCATCGCCGACTGAACGGCGCGCTTCATAGCGCGGCGGAATGCGATGCGGCGCTCGAGCTGCTGCGCGATCGACTGCGCGACCAGCGTGGCGTCCGTCTCGGGCTTGCGCACCTCGACGATGTTGAGATGCGTTTCCGACTTGGTCATCTCGGTCAGCTTGCGGCGCAGCTTCTCGATGTCGGCGCCCTTCTTGCCGATGATCAGGCCGGGACGGGCAGCATGGATCGTGACGCGGCACTTCTTGTGCGGACGCTCGATGACGACCTTGGAAATCGCGGCCTGCTTCAGTTCGCCCTCAAGATATTTGCGGATCTTGATGTCTTCGTGCAGCAGCTTGCCGTACTCGCCGGTGTTCGCGAACCAGCGCGAATCCCAGGTGCGATTGATGCCGAGGCGCAGACCGATCGGATTGATTTTCTGACCCATCAGGCGGCCTCCCCTTTCTCTTCGACTTCACGAACGACTATCGTGAGATGCGAAAACGGCTTCTCGATGCGGCTGGCGCGGCCGCGGCCACGAGCCTGGAAACGCTTCATGACGATCGACTTGCCGACATAGGCCTCGGCGACGACCAGCGCGTCGACATCCAAGTCGTGATTGTTTTCCGCATTCGCGATCGCCGATTCCAGCGTCTTGCGAACGGTGCCGGCGATGCGCTTGCGCGAGAATTCCAAATCCGAAAGCGCGGTCTCGACCTTTTTGCCGCGAATCAACGCTGCAACCAGGTTCAGCTTCTGCGGGCTGATGCGGATGGTGCGCAGAACTGCACGTGCCTCGTTGTCAGCAAGCCTGCGCGGAGCTTTGGCCTTGCCCATGTTACTTCCTCTTCGCTTTCTTGTCCGCGCCGTGACCGTAGTAGGTTCGCGTCGGGGCGAATTCACCGAACTTGTGGCCAACCATGTCTTCCGACACGCTAACCGGAACATGCTTCTGGCCGTTGTGCACGCCGAAGGTCAATCCGACGAACTGCGGCAGGATGGTGGAGCGGCGGCTCCACATCTTGATCACTTCGTTGCGGCCACCCTCGCGCACCTTCTCGGCCTTCTTGAGCAGAAAGCCATCGATGAACGGGCCTTTCCAAACTGAACGGGTCACTTGGCGTTACCTCTCTTTAGCTCTTGCGCTGATGACGCGAGCGCAGAATGAACTTGTCGGTCGCCTTGTTGGACCGCGTCTTCTTGCCCTTGGTCGGCTTGCCCCACGGGGTCACCGGATTGCGGCCGCCCGAGGTACGTCCCTCACCACCGCCATGCGGATGGTCAACCGGGTTCATGGTGACGCCGCGATTGTGCGGACGCTTGCCAAGCCAGACGTTGCGGCCGGCCTTGCCCAGGTTGATGTTGGCATGGTCGGGATTCGACACCGCCCCGATGGTGGCAATGCAGGCGCCCGGAACGGCACGCTGTTCGCCCGAGTTCAGGCGAAGGATCGCCATGCCCTGGTCGCGTGCGACGAGCTGCGCATATGCGCCGGCCGAACGCGCCAACTGACCGCCCTTGCCCGGCTTCAGCTCCACATTGTGCACGATCGTGCCGACCGGCATGGCGCTGAGCGGCATGGCATTGCCCGGCTTCACGTCGACGCTCTCGCCGGCGATGACCTGGTCGCCAACCGCCAGGCGCTGCGGCGCCAGGATGTAGTTGAGCTCGCCGTCCTCATACTTGATCAGCGCGATGAACGCCGTGCGGTTGGGATCATATTCGATCCGCTCGACAGTTGCCGACACGCCGAACTTGCGACGCTTGAAGTCGACGATGCGGTAGGAGCGCTTGTGGCCGCCGCCAATGAAACGAGCGGTGATGCGGCCGTAATTGTTGCGGCCGCCCGACTTCGTCAGGCCTTCGGTCAGTCCCTTGACGGGCTTGCCCTTGTAGAGGCCGGATCGGTCGATGATGACCAGCTGGCGAAGGCCAGGCGTTACCGGTTTGAAGTGCTTCAATGCCATTGTTCTGTCCTCGCGCCTGTCAGAGGCCCGTCGCGACGTCGATCGACTGACCATCGGCCAGCGTCACAACCGCCTTCTTCACGTCGCTCTGACGGCCAATCGTGCCGCGGAAACGCTTCACCTTGCCCTTGCGGACCAGCGTGTTCACTGCGGTGACCTTGACGCTGAACAGCGCCTCGACCGCAGCCTTGATTTCCGGCTTCGTCGCCTTGCGGGCGACATTGAAGACGACCTGGTTCTGCTCCGACGCCATGGTCGACTTTTCGGTGATCGCCGGGCTGACGATCACGTCGTAGTGGCGGAGATCCGTCATTTGAAGCGCTCCTCGAGAGCCTCGACGGCGGCCTTCGAAAGGACCAGCGTGCCGCGGCGCAAAATGTCGTAGACGTTGATGCCCTGGATCGGCAGCACGTCGATATTGGGGATGTTGGCCGCGGCGAGCTTGAAGTTCCGATCGAGCTCGGCGCCGCCGATCACGAGGGCATTGTTCAAGCCGAGCTTGGCGAAGCTCTCGGCCAGCGCCTTGGTCTTGGCTTCCTTGACCACCAGATCATCGACGATGATCAGGCTGGCGCCCTTGGCCTTCGCCGACAGCGCATGCTTGATGCCGAGAGCGCGCACCTTCTTGGGAAGATCATGCTCGTGGCTGCGAACGACCGGGCCGTGGGCCTTGCCGCCGCCGCGGAACTGCGGTGCGCGAGCCGAGGAGTGACGAGCGCGGCCCGTCCCCTTCTGCTTGTACATCTTGGCGCCGGTGCGCGCGATTTCGGCGCGGCCCTTCGCCTTGTGCGTGCCCTGCTGCTTCTTGGCAAGCTGCCAGCGCACCACGCGCTGCAGGATATCCTCGCGCGGATCAAGGCCGAAAATCTCCTCGGAGAGTTTCACCTTGCCGGCATCCTCGCCGCCAAGCGTTGAAATCTTGAGATCCATTATTCAGCTCCTTCCTTGGCCGGAGCTTCGCTCTTTGAGGCGGCACGAATGCCGGCCGGCTTGGGAGCATTTTCCGGGAGCGCTTCCTTGACGGCGTCGCGAACCAGTATCCAGGCGCCCTTGGTGCCCGGAACCGCGCCGCGGATCAGGATCAGGCCGCGATCGCTGTCAGTCGACACGATTTCGACGTTCTGCGTGGTCACGCGGGTAGCACCCATGTGGCCGGCCATCTTCTTGCCCTTGAACACCTTGCCCGGGTCCTGGCGCTGGCCGGTCGAACCGTGCGTGCGGTGGGACACGGAGTTACCGTGCGTCGCGCGGCCGCCACCGAAATTGTGGCGCTTCATGACGCCCTGAAAGCCCTTGCCCATGCTGGTGCCGGTCACGTCGACCTTCTGGCCGGGAACATAGTGTTCAACCGTCAGCTCGGCGCCGACATCGAGCAGGTTCTCGTCGGAGACGCGAAACTCTGCAAGCTTGGCCTTCGGCTCGACGGAAGCGACAGCGAAATGACCGCGCAGCGCCTTCGACGTGTTTTTGACCTTGGCCAGCCCAACGCCGAGCTGAACGGCGGTGTAGCCATTCTTTTCCTTCGTGCGCTGCGCCACGACCTGGCAGTTCTCCATGCGAAGAACCGTAACGGGGACATGCTCGCCAGCGTCGTTATAGACGCGGGTCATGCCCAACTTCTGTGCGATAACACCTGAACGCATCGGTTCGATTTCCTCTAGAGTTCCCGTAGGGGTTCAACACCCCTCCACGCCTCTTATTCCAAGCCTTACAGCTTGATTTCGACGTCGACACCTGCAGCCAGATCGAGCTTCATCAAAGCATCGACCGTCTGCGGGGTCGGATCCACGATGTCGAGCAGGCGCTTGTGGGTGCGCATCTCGAACTGCTCGCGGCTCTTCTTGTCGACGTGCGGCGAACGGTTAACAGTGAATTTTTCAATCCGCGTGGGCAGCGGAATGGGCCCACGAACATTGGCGCCGGTGCGCTTTGCCGTCGACACGATTTCGCGGGTCGAGGCATCGAGCACCCGATGATCGAACGCCTTCAGGCGAATTCGGATATTCTGTCCGTTCATGGTCATTTCCTTGTTCTGGCGCGGCGCGGGCTTGTCCTGCGCCCGCGACAGATCGATTGGTCCACTATTATTCCGTGATCGAGACGACGACGCCGGCGCCGACGGTGCGGCCGCCCTCGCGGATGGCGAAGCGCAGCTTCTCTTCCATGGCGATCGGCACGATCAGCTCGACGTCGACCGTCACATTGTCGCCCGGCATCACCATCTCGGTGCCTTCCGCCAGCTGCACGATGCCGGTCACGTCGGTCGTGCGGAAATAGAACTGCGGCCGGTAGTTGGTAAAGAACGGCGTGTGGCGGCCGCCCTCGTCCTTGGTCAGGATGTAGGCCTCGGCCTTGAACTTCTTGTGCGGCTTGACCGAGCCCGGCTTGGCCAGAACCTGGCCGCGCTCGACCCCGTCACGGTCCACACCGCGCAGCAGCGCGCCGATGTTGTCGCCGGCCTGGCCCTGGTCGAGCAGCTTGCGGAACATCTCGACGCCCGTGCAGGTCGTCTTCGTCGTCGGCCGGATGCCGACGATCTCCAGCTCCTCGCCGACCTTGACGATGCCGCGCTCGACGCGGCCCGTCACCACCGTGCCGCGGCCCGAGATCGAGAACACGTCCTCGATCGGCATCAGGAACGGCTGGTCGACCGGACGCTCCGGCGTCGGGATGTAGCTGTCGACCGCTTCCATCAGCGCGCGGATCGCATCCTCGCCCAGCTTCTTGTCACTGTCTTCAAGCGCCGCCAGCGCCGAGCCCTTGACGATCGGAATATCGTCGCCCGGGAACTCGTTCTTCGACAACAGCTCGCGCACCTCGAGCTCGACCAGCTCCAGAAGCTCGGCATCGTCGACCTGGTCGACCTTGTTCAAAAACACCACGATCGACGGCACGCCGACCTGGCGCGCCAGAAGGATGTGCTCGCGCGTCTGCGGCATTGGGCCGTCGGCGGCCGAAACCACCAGGATCGCCCCGTCCATCTGCGCCGCACCGGTGATCATGTTCTTCACATAGTCGGCGTGGCCCGGGCAGTCGACATGCGCATAGTGGCGGTTGGCCGTCTCGTACTCAACATGCGAGGTCGAAATGGTGATGCCGCGCGCCTTCTCCTCCGGCGCCGCGTCGATCTGGTCGTACGCCTTGAAATCCCCGAAATACTTCGTGATCGCAGCCGTCAACGACGTCTTGCCATGGTCGACGTGACCAATCGTGCCAATGTTCACATGCGGCTTGGTGCGCTCGAATTTACTCTTAGCCATGTGAAGTCTCCATTCTAGCAGCCGGTTAGGGCATTGAATTAAATTATCGGCGTAACCCGCGGATTACGCGTACTTCTTCTGAACTTCCTGAGCCACGACAGTCGGCACCGGCTCATAGTGATCGAACTGCATCGTGTATTGGGCACGGCCCTGCGACATCGAGCGCAGATTGTCGACATACTTGAACATGTTGGCGAGCGGCACCATCGCATTGACGACGGTCGCCACACCGCGGGCCTCCGTGCCCTGGATCTGGCCACGCCGCGAGTTGAGGTCGCCGATGACATCGCCGACATAATCTTCCGGCGTCACGACCTCGACCTTCATGATCGGCTCCAGCAACTGCACGCCGACCCTCGGCGCCGCTTCGCGGAAGCAGGCACGCCCGGCGATCTCGAAGGCAAGAACCGACGAGTCGACATCGTGGTAGGCGCCGTCGATGAGCGTCGCCTTCACACCGATCATCGGGAAGCCGGCAAACGGACCCGACGAAAGCACGCTTTCGATGCCCTTCTCGACGCCCGGCACATATTCCTTGGGAACGGCGCCGCCGACGATCTTCGACTCGAACAGGAAGTCTTCGCCCTCCGGATTCGGCTCGAACAGGATCTTGACGCGCGCGAACTGGCCGGAACCACCCGACTGCTTCTTGTGGGTATAGTCCTGCTCATGCGTACGGGTGATCGTCTCGCGATAGGCCACCTGCGGCGCGCCGACATTCGCCTCGACCTTGTACTCGCGCTTCATGCGGTCGACGATGATGTCGAGATGAAGCTCGCCCATGCCGGCAATGATGGTCTGGCCGGACTCTTCGTCGGTCTTGACGCGGAAGGACGGATCCTCGGCCGCGAGGCGATGAAGCGCCAGACCCATCTTCTCCTGGTCGCCCTTGGTCTTCGGCTCGATCGCGATCTGAATGACCGGCTCGGGGAATTCCATGCGCTCCAGGATGACAGGCTTCGCGGGATCGCAAAGCGTATCGCCGGTCGTCGTTTCCTTCAGGCCAGCCAAGGCAACGATGTCACCGGAGAAGGCCTCTTCAATGTCGGCGCGGGCATTCGCATGCATCTGCAGCATGCGGCCGATACGCTCTTTCTTACCCTTGACCGTATTCTCAAGCGAGGCACCCTTGGTGACCTTGCCCGAATAGATGCGGCAGAAGGTGAGCGAGCCGACGAAGGGGTCGTTCATGATCTTGAAGGCCAGCATCGACAGCGGCTCTTCGTCGGTCGAACGACGGACCACTTCCGCCTCGGTCTTCGGGTCGATGCCCTTGATGGCAGGCACTTCGTCCGGAGCCGGCAGGAAGTCGATGACCGCATCGAGCAGCGGCTGGATGCCCTTGTTCTTGAACGCGGTGCCGCAGAACATCGGGAAGAACTTCACGCCGATCGTGCCCTTGCGGATCAGCGCGCGCAGCTCTTCGTTGGTCGGCATCGTGCCTTCGAGGTAAGCCTCGAGCGCCGCCTCGTCCATCTCGACGGCCGTCTCGATCATCTTCTCGCGATATTCTTCGGCCTTCGCCTGAAGATCGGCCGGGATATCGAGGACGTCCCACTGCGCGCCGAGCTCTTCATTGTGCCAGATGAGCGCCTTCATCTCGATCAGATCGACGACGCCCTTGAAATCGGTTTCCGCACCGATCGGCAACTGCATGACGACCGGAGTCGCGCCAAGACGCGACTTGACCATCTCGGCCGAGCGGTAGAAGTCAGCGCCGATCTTGTCCATCTTGTTGCAGAAGATCATCCGCGGGACGTGATACTTGTCGGCCTGGCGCCAGACAGTCTCCGTCTGCGGCTCGACACCGGCATTGGCATCCAGAAGCGCGATAGCGCCGTCCAGCACGCGGAGCGAACGCTCCACCTCGATGGTGAAGTCGACGTGTCCGGGCGTATCGATGATGTTGAAGCGCCGGCGACGGCCGTCACGACCCGGCCAGGACGTGGTCGTCGCGGCGGACGTGATGGTAATGCCGCGCTCCTGCTCCTGCTCCATCCAGTCCATGGTCGAGGCGCCATCATGCGTCTCGCCCATCTTGTGGTTCTTGCCCGTATAATAAAGGACGCGCTCCGTCGTCGTCGTCTTGCCGGCGTCGATATGCGCCATGATGCCGAAGTTGCGGTAGTCGGAAATGTTATATTCGCGGGCCATCGGGGTCGTGCCTTCCTGTAAGTCCGTTCGCTGTTACCAGCGGTAGTGCGCGAAGGCGCGATTGGCTTCCGCCATCTTATGGGTGTCTTCGCGCTTCTTCACGGCGGTGCCACGGTTGTTGGCGGCATCCATCAGCTCGCCGGACAGACGGTCAACCATCGTCGTCTCGTTGCGGTTGCGCGCAGCCGTGATGAGCCAGCGGATGGCAAGCGCCTGGCGACGCTCGGGACGAACGTCGACCGGAACCTGATAGGTCGCACCGCCGACGCGGCGCGAACGCACCTCGACCTGCGGGGCGACATTGTCGAGCGCCTGATGGAACACCGTGACCGGCTCCTGCTTCGTCTTGGCCTGCACCTGATCGAGCGCGCCATAGACGATCGTTTCGGCGACCGACTTCTTGCCGTCATACATGACGGCATTCATGAATTTCGTAATGACCAGATCACCGAACTTCGGGTCCGGATTGATCTCACGCTTTTCTGCACTATGGCGACGGGACATGGCTTTCGTCTTTCAACTTCGAAGCTCGGTACGCCTGAACATACCGCGCCGGGAAACCTTACTTCGGACGCTTGGCGCCGTATTTCGAACGACGCTGCTTGCGGTTCTTCACACCCTGCGTATCCAGCACGCCACGGATGATGTGGTAGCGCACGCCCGGAAGGTCCTTGACGCGGCCGCCGCGGATCATGACCACGGAGTGCTCCTGAAGGTTATGACCCTCGCCAGGAATGTAGCCGATCACCTCAAAGCCATTCGTCAGGCGAATCTTCGCGACCTTGCGGAGCGCGGAGTTCGGCTTCTTCGGCGTCGTCGTGTAGACACGCGTGCAGACGCCCCGCTTCTGCGGATTGGCCTGCATGGCCGGAACCTTATTGCGCTTCACCGGCGCGATGCGCGGCTTGCGGATCAACTGGTTGACGGTAGGCATTAAACCCTCTTGTCTCTCAATTCCGTCTCGAGCCCATTCACGGGCGGCTTCAAGCGTCGTTTCCATACGCAAATCGGGCCACAAACCGCCAATTCGCGGTGCGCCCGATCCAAAAAGCAGAGGAAGCGGAAACCGCCTCTTGCACGCCGGAAATATGTATTCGCTCGTAAAACGAACCCTGTTTGAGGCGAACTCCAGAACGCGTCGCTCCGGAAAGCCAGACCTCACATCGGTTCAGACGCCGCGGGTAATACGCCCAAGACCACCAATCGTCAACCCCGCAACGCAGATTATCTTAACGATCCGGGCATTTGGAACAAGGTTGGCAGTCCCGAGAAATTTTCTTGCGCATCTTCGCATCCGCGAAACAGAATGTGGCGTAGTTTTGCCTGTCACCTACCCTCGCTTCATGCAAGAATTCGCATTCGACGCATGCCAACTCTACCGGAGCAGAGAATCGCCTCATGAACGACAATGAAGAACGACCGGTAACCATCATCACCGGCCGGGTCTGGCGCCGCAAGGACGGTCGCGCAGAGGGCGTTCACGTCCTTCTGGTGGCGCCTGACGACGATTCGGCCGTGCGCCGCGCGCTCGAAGCGCTGAACGCCGAAGGGTTCGCGGAAGTCGAGTTCGACCAGATCGGCGATATGGACGGCGAGCCTGACGACGAGCCTCACCTGTCAGCCTATCAAGGGGCGCTGGAGGGTGAAGTGTCGATCGTGACCTTCAACGAAAAGCGTTAGCCAATTTCGCATTACCGCTAACACAAAGGCCGCCGGGAGTGCCCGGCGGCCTTTTCGTTTTAGCAAAGGGCGCGGGCCCGATTACTGCGCCGCGTCGACCATGTCGGTCAGCATCGGCTCGGCGACTTCCGCTCCGCTCGCCTTGCGGCGCTCGTCGAGGATCAGTTCGTCGCGCGAGGTCGCGATGCGCCTGATCTGGCTCATCTGACCGCCGGTGCCGGCCGGGATGAGCCGGCCAACGATGACGTTTTCCTTCAAGCCCTGCAGCATGTCGGTCTTGCCGGCCACAGCCGCTTCGGTGAGCACCCGGGTCGTCTCCTGGAAGGAGGCTGCCGAAATGAAGGACGGCGTCTGCAGCGAGGCCTTGGTGATGCCGAGCAGCACCGGCTGGCCTTCGGCAGGCTTCTTGCCTTCCTCGATCAGGCGTTCGTTGATCTCATCCAGCTCGATCACGTCGACATGATCGCCAGGGATGTAGGTCGAATCGCCCTGCGCGGTGATCTCCACCTTCTGCAGCATTTGGCGAACGATCACCTCGATGTGCTTGTCGTTGATCAACACGCCCTGCAGCCGGTAGACTTCCTGGATTTCGTTGACGAGATAAGAGGCCAGCGCCTCCACGCCCTTGATCGCCAGGATGTCATGCGGCGCCGGATTGCCGTCGAGGATGTAATCGCCCTTCTCGATAGCGTCACCGTCCTGAAGATGGAACGGCTTGCCCTTCGGGATCAGGTATTCGACGGGCTCGAGCGTCGAGTCGTGCGGCTCGATCACAATGCGGCGCTTGTTCTTGTAGTCGCGCCCGAAACGCACCGTGCCGTCGATTTCGGCGATGATCGCGTGATCCTTCGGACGACGCGCCTCGAACAGCTCGGCAACACGCGGCAGACCGCCGGTGATGTCCTTGGTCTTGGCGCTTTCCATCGGAATACGCGCAATCACGTCACCAGGACGCACCATCGCATCGGGCTCGACCGACAGGATCGCCTCGACCGACAGCAGGAAGCGCGCATCGCCGCCCTTGGCGAGCTTGCCGACCTTGCCCTTGGCATCGTGTATGGCGATCGCCGGCTTGAGGTCCGCACCACGCGGCGTCGAGCGCCAGTCGATGACTTCGCGCTTGGTGATGCCGGTCGATTCGTCCGCGGTCTCCTGCACGGAGATGCCGTCGACCAGGTCCTCGAACACCACCCTGCCCTCGATTTCGGTGAGGATCGGGCGGGTGTATGGATCCCACTCGGCGATGCGCTGGCCGCGCTTCACCTTGTCGCCATCGTCGACGAAAATGCGCGAACCGTAGGTGACGCGATGCGCGGCACGCTCCTTGCCGGTCTCGTCCAGGATCAGGACCGCCATGTTGCGGCCCATGACCATGAGCTGACCATCGGAATTGCGAACCACGTTGCGGTTGCGGATCTGGACGGTACCCTCGTAGGAAGCTTCGAGGAACGAGCTGTCGACCACCTGCGCGGTGCCGCCCATGTGGAAGGTGCGCATGGTGAGCTGCGTGCCCGGCTCGCCGATCGACTGCGCGGCAATGACGCCGACCGCTTCACCCTGGTTGACCGGGGTTCCGCGGGCAAGGTCGCGCCCGTAGCAGACCGCACATACGCCGGTCCTGACCTCGCAGGTCAGTGCCGAACGGATGCGAACCGACTGGATGCCCGCCTTTTCGATCTGCTCGATGTCCTGCTCGTTCATCAGCGTTCCGGCCTTGACGAGCAACTCGCCCGAAACCGGATGATTGATGTCGTCGAGCGCGGTGCGTCCAAGGATGCGCTGGCCGAGCGATGCGACCACCTGCCCTGCATCCACGATCGGCTGCATGGTCAGGCCCTTCTCAGTGCCGCAGTCGATCGAGTTTACGATGCAGTCCTGGGCCACGTCGACCAGTCGGCGCGTCAGATAGCCGGAGTTCGCGGTCTTCAACGCGGTATCGGCAAGACCCTTGCGGGCGCCGTGGGTCGAGTTGAAGTATTCAAGAACGGTCAGGCCTTCCTTGAAGTTCGAGATGATCGGCGTCTCGATGATCTCGCCCGACGGCTTGGCCATCAGGCCGCGCATGCCGGCAAGCTGGCGCATCTGGGTCGGCGAGCCACGCGCACCGGAATGCGACATCATGTAGATCGAGTTCATCGGCTTCTGACGGCCGCTGTCCTCGAACTCCACGGCCTTGATGCGGGCCATCATTTCGTCGGCGACCTTCTCGGAGCACTTGGCCCAGGCGTCGACGACCTTGTTGTACTTCTCGCCCTGGGTAATCAGGCCGTCATTGTACTGCTGCTCATACTCCTTCGCGAGCGCCTCAGTATCGGCCACCAGCTTGTGCTTGGTGTCGGGGATGAGCATGTCGTCCTTGCCGAACGAAATACCGGCGCGGCAGGCATGGGCAAAACCGAGCGCCATGATGCGGTCGCAGAAAATGACCGTCTCCTTCTGACCGCAATGGCGGTAGACGGTGTCGATCATCTTGGAGATGTTCTTCTTGGTCATCTCCTGGTTGGCGATCTCATAGGGCACATTCGGGTTCTTCGGCAGAAGCTCGCCGATGATCATGCGGCCCGGCGTCGTCTCATAGATCTTGGAAACGACATTGCCCTGCGCATCGACGGTGCGGAAGCGCCCCTTGATCTTGGAATGCAGCGTGACGACCTTGGTCTCCAGCGCGTGCTGGAGTTCGCCCATGTCGGCAAACACCATGCCCTCGCCCGGCTCGTTCTGGTTGACGATCGAGAGATAATAGAGACCGAGCACCATGTCCTGCGACGGCACGATGATCGGCGCGCCGGACGCGGGATGCAGGATGTTGTTGGTCGACATCATCAGCACGCGGGCTTCAAGCTGCGCTTCCAGCGACAGCGGGACGTGCACAGCCATCTGGTCGCCGTCGAAGTCGGCGTTGAAGGCCGTGCAGACCAGCGGATGAAGCTGGATTGCCTTGCCCTCGATAAGGGTCGGCTCAAACGCCTGGATGCCGAGGCGGTGCAGCGTCGGCGCGCGATTGAGCAGCACCGGATGCTCGCGAATAACCTCGTCGAGAATGTCCCAAACCTCGGGACGTTCCTTTTCGACCAGCTTCTTGGCCTGCTTGACGGTCGACGAATAGCCCTTTGCGTCCAGCCGCGCATAGATGAACGGCTTGAACAGCTCCAGCGCCATCTTCTTCGGCAGGCCGCACTGATGCAGCTTGAGTTCCGGACCCGTCACGATAACCGAACGTCCGGAGTAGTCGACGCGCTTGCCGAGCAGGTTCTGGCGGAACCGGCCCTGCTTGCCCTTCAGCATGTCCGAGAGCGACTTCAGCGGACGCTTGTTCGCGCCGGTGATGACGCGGCCACGGCGACCGTTGTCGAACAGTGCGTCGACGGCCTCCTGCAGCATGCGCTTTTCGTTGCGGATGATGATGCCGGGCGCACGCAGTTCGATCAGCCGCTTCAAGCGGTTGTTACGGTTGATGACGCGACGATATAGATCGTTGAGATCGGAAGTCGCAAAACGGCCGCCGTCGAGCGGAACCAGCGGGCGCAGGTCCGGCGGGATAACCGGCACGACCTTCATGATCATCCATTCCGGACGATTGCCCGATTCCATGAAGTTCTCGACGACCTTCAGTCGCTTGAGGAACTTCTTCTGCTTCAGTTCGGACGTGGTAGAGGCAAGCTCGGTGCGCAGGTCGCCCGCGATCTTCTCCAGGTCCATCGCCGACAGCAACTCGTGGATCGCCTCGGCGCCGATCATGGCGGTGAACTGGTCCTCGCCATACTCGTCGACGGCAATCATGTATTCTTCTTCGGAAAGAAGCTGATGCTCCTTCAGCGCCGTCAGGCCGGGTTCGGTGACGATGTAGTTCTCGAAATAGAGGACGCGCTCGATATCCTTGAGCGTCATGTCGAGCAGCGTGCCGATGCGCGACGGCAACGACTTCAGGAACCAGATGTGGGCGACGGGTGCCGCCAGTTCGATATGGCCCATACGCTCGCGACGCACGCGCGACAGCGTGACTTCGACACCGCACTTCTCGCAGATGACGCCCTTGTACTTCATGCGCTTGTACTTGCCGCACAGGCACTCATAGTCCTTGATCGGCCCGAAGATGCGGGCGCAGAACAGGCCGTCGCGTTCGGGCTTGAACGTGCGGTAGTTGATCGTCTCCGGCTTCTTGATCTCACCGAACGACCAGGACAGGATCTTCTCCGGGCTGGCGAGAGAAATCCGGATGGAATCGAACACCTGCGCCGGGGCGTTGGTGTTGAAGAGATTCATGACCTCTTGGTTCATGCCGTTCTCCTTCTCGGGACCGAAGGCCCCTTTCGAATATTGACGGGCAAAAGCCCCATGGCGATCCGCTCGAACGCCGCCGCTTCGCTGGCATCACCGGATCCGTACGATCGACCGCATGGGCGGTCGCGAGATAGTCGTGGTGCAGCCGCGGGATGCTCGTCATCCCGCGGCGCGCCGTATTCTTACTCGGCCGCGTCGGGCAGCGGCGTCGGCACTTCGTCGTATCTGGTGTTCTCCAGTTCGACGTTGAGACCGAGCGAACGCATTTCCTTGACGAGCACGTTGAAGCTCTCGGGAATACCCGCCTCGAACGAGTCGTCTCCGCGCACGATCGCCTCATACACCTTGGTGCGGCCGGCCACGTCGTCCGACTTGACCGTAAGCATTTCCTGCAGCGTGTAGGCGGCACCGTAGGCTTCGAGCGCCCAGACCTCCATCTCGCCGAAGCGCTGACCGCCGAACTGCGCCTTGCCGCCCAGCGGCTGCTGGGTGACCAGCGAGTACGGTCCGATCGAACGCGCGTGGATCTTGTCGTCCACGAGATGATGGAGCTTCAGCATATATATGTAGCCCATCGTCACTTTGCGATCGAACGGCTCGCCGGTGCGCCCGTCATAGAGCTGCGACTGTCCGCTCGAGTGAAGGCCCGCACGCTCCAGCATCTCGTTGATGTGGACCTCATGCGCACCGTCGAAGACCGGCGTCGCGATCGACACGCCACGCTTCATCTGCTCGCCGAGGCGAACGATGCTTTCGTCGTCGAATTCGCGAACCGACTCGTTGCGGTCGTTCTCGGGGATCAGGTTCTCGATCTCGGCCCGCAGCGGCTTGATGTCGCCATCAGCCCTGTAGGCTTCGATCAGGTCTCCGATCTTGCGGCCCATGCCGGCACAAGCCCAGCCAAGATGCGTTTCCAGAATCTGGCCGACATTCATGCGCGACGGCACGCCCAACGGATTGAGCACGATATCGGCATGGGTGCCATCTTCGAGGAACGGCATATCCTCGACCGGAACGATTCTGGAGACAACGCCCTTGTTGCCGTGACGGCCGGCCATCTTGTCTCCCGGCTGCATCTTGCGCTTCACGGCCACGAAGACCTTGACCATCTTCATGACACCGGGCGGCATCTCGTCGCCACGCTGCACCTTCTCGACTTTGTCCATGAAGCGCTGTTCCAGAGCCTTCTTGGAATCGTCGTACTGGCCGCGCAACGCCTCGAGTTCCCCCTGGAGCTTCTCGTCCTCGAGTGCGAACTGCCACCACTGCGAACGAGGATAGTCGTCGAACGTCTCCTTGGTGAGCGTGCTGCCCTTCTTGAAGCCCTTCGGCCCGGCAATCGCCTCCTTGCCGATGAGCATGTCGTTCAGGCGGCTATAGACGTTGCGGTCGAGAATTGCCTGTTCGTCGTCGCGGTCCTTGGCCAGGCGCTCGATTTCCTCGCGCTCGATCGCCATCGCACGTTCGTCCTTCTCGACGCCGTGACGATTGAACACGCGAACCTCGACCACGGTTCCATAGGTCCCGGGCGGCATGCGCATGGAGGTATCACGCACGTCAGACGCCTTCTCGCCGAAGATGGCGCGCAGAAGCTTCTCTTCCGGCGTCATCGGGCTTTCGCCCTTCGGCGTGATCTTGCCAACCAGGATGTCACCCGGCAGCACTTCCGCGCCGATATAGACGATGCCGGCTTCGTCGAGGTTCTTCAGCGCTTCTTCCGAGACGTTCGGAATGTCGCGGGTGATTTCCTCGGGCCCGAGCTTGGTGTCGCGGGCCATGACCTCGAACTCCTCGATGTGGATCGAGGTGAAGACGTCGTCCGACACGATCTTCTCGGACAGAAGGATCGAGTCCTCGTAGTTGTAGCCGTTCCACGGCATGAACGCGACGAGCACGTTGCGGCCGAGCGCCAGATCGCCAAGATCGGTCGACGGGCCGTCGGCGATGATATCGCCCTTGTTGACGTGATCGCCCATGCGCACCAGCGGGCGCTGGTTGATGCAGGTGTTCTGGTTCGAACGCTGGAACTTCATCAGCCGGTAGATGTCGACGCCCGACTTGCCCGGATCGAGATCTTCCGTCGCGCGAATGACGATACGCGTCGCGTCGACCTGATCGACGATGCCGCCACGGCGAGCGCCGATTGCGGCGCCTGAATCGCGAGCGACGATCGGCTCCATGCCGGTACCGACGAACGGCGCTTCGGCGCGCACCAACGGCACGGCCTGACGCTGCATGTTGGAGCCCATCAGCGCACGGTTGGCGTCGTCGTTCTCAAGGAACGGGATGAGTGCGGCGGCAACTGAAACGAGCTGCTTGGGCGACACGTCCATGAGGTCGACGTTCTCGCGCGGCGCCATCATCACTTCGCCGGCATGACGGCAGATGACGAATTCGTCGACGAACGCGCCTTCCTTGTCGAGATCGGCGTTGGCCTGAGCAACATAGTGCTTGGCCTCTTCCATCGCTGAAAGATAGACGACGTCAAGCGTGACCTTGCCATCGACGATCTTGCGATAAGGCGTCTCGATGAAGCCGTATTTGTTGACGCGCGCAAAGGTCGCCAAAGAGTTGATCAGACCGATGTTCGGGCCTTCCGGCGTCTCGATCGGGCAGATGCGGCCGTAGTGCGTCGGGTGCACGTCGCGCACTTCGAAGCCGGCGCGCTCGCGGGTAAGACCGCCCGGTCCAAGCGCCGAGAGGCGACGCTTGTGGGTGATTTCCGAAAGCGGGTTGGTCTGGTCCATGAACTGGGAGAGCTGCGAGGAACCGAAGAATTCGCGCACCGCTGCAGCCGCCGGCTTGGCGTTGATCAGGTCCTGCGGCATGACGGTGTCGATCTCGATCGACGACATACGCTCCTTGATCGCGCGCTCCATGCGCAGCAGGCCGACGCGATACTGGTTCTCCATGAGTTCGCCGACCGAGCGCACGCGGCGGTTGCCGAGATTGTCGATGTCGTCGATCTCGCCCTTGCCGTCGCGCAGTTCGACCAGCGTCTTGACCACGGCAAGGATGTCTTCCTTGCGCAGCACGCGCACGGTGTCTTCCGCCTTGAGGTCGAGGCGCATGTTCATCTTGACGCGACCGACGGCCGAAAGATCGTAGCGATCGGCATCGAAGAACAGCGAATTGAACATCGCCTCCGCCGTCTCGAGCGTGGGCGGCTCGCCGGGACGCATGACGCGGTAGATGTCGAACAGCGCGTCCTGTCGGCTTTCGTTCTTGTCCACCGCCAGCGTGTTGCGGATGTAACCGCCAATATTGACATGATCGATATCGAGCACGCTGAACTCTTCCGCGCCCGTCGAGAGCAGAACCTTCAGTGTCTTTTCATCGATTTCGTCACCGGCTTCGAGGAAGATCTCGCCCGTCGCATAGTTGACGATGTCCTCGGCCAGGTAGCTGCCGTAGAGATCGTCCTGCGTAGCCTTGATCGCCTTCAGGCCCTTGTCGGCAAGCTGCTTGGCCTGGCGCGCAGTGATCTTCTTGCCGGCCTCGACGATAATCTCGCCCGTGTCGGCATCGATCAGGTCGTCAACGGCCTTGAGACCGCGGAAGCGCTCCACGGTGAAGGGAATGCGCCAATGATCGCCGGACTGCTTGTAGGTGATCTTCTCGTAGAAGGTGGACAGGATTTCCTCGGCATCCATGCCAAGCGCCATCAGCAGCGACGTCACCGGAATCTTGCGGCGACGGTCGATGCGCGCATGCACGACATCCTTGGAATCGAACTCGATATCGAGCCAGGACCCGCGATAAGGAATGACGCGCGCTGCAAACAGAAGCTTGCCCGACGAGTGCGACTTGCCCTTGTCGTGGTCGAAGAACACGCCCGGCGAACGGTGCATCTGCGAGACGATCACGCGCTCGGTGCCGTTGACGATGAAGGTGCCGTTCGACGTCATGAGCGGCATGTCGCCCATATAGACGTCCTGCTCCTTGATGTCCTTGATCGACTTGGCACCCGTATCCTCGTCGATATCGAACACGATGAGACGAAGCGTTACCTTGAGCGGCGCCGCGTAGGTCAGGTCGCGCTGACGGCACTCGTCGACGTCGAACTTCGGCGCTTCGAACTCATACTTGACGAATTCCAGCATCGAGGCGCCGGAAAAATCGGAAATCGGGAAGACCGACTTGAAAACGGCCTGCAGCCCCTCGTCGGGACGGCCGCCCTTGGGCTCCTCCACCATGAGAAACTGATCATACGATGCCTTCTGAACCTCGATCAGGTTCGGCATCTCCGCAACTTCCGGGATGTTCCCGAAGAACTTGCGTACGCGTCTGCGGCCATTGAAAGTCTGGGTCTGGGCCATCGTCGCTCCTTGCTGCCTCTCTTGGGGCGCGGCCTCGCACGGCGCGCCTTGCAACTCGTTACCGTCTCCGCCGACGGTTCTTCTGAAACGGGCAAAAACCCGTTTCCTGAAAGCCGTTTTCGGCCCTCAGGAAAGAGGTTTCCAATCAGTTCCCGCCACGCGGGCCGGCGAGCGGCAAGCCGCCCGCCGAAACCCTGGGTACTTACTTCAGTTCGACCTTGGCGCCGGCTGCTTCGAGCTGGGCCTTGATCTTCTCGGCGTCCGCCTTGGCAACGCCTTCCTTGACCGGCTTCGGCGCAGCCTCGACCAGATCCTTGGCTTCCTTCAGGCCGAGACCGGTGATGGCGCGCACTTCCTTGATCACGTTGATCTTCTGGGCGCCGGCGTCGGCGAGAACGACGTCGAATTCGGTCTTCTCTTCTTCCGGAGCAGCAGCAGCGGCAGCGCCACCGCCAGCAGCGGCAACAGCAACCGGAGCGGCAGCCGAAACGCCCCACTTCTCTTCCAGGAGCTTGGAGAGCTCAGCCGCCTCGAGGACGGTCAGGCTCGACAGGTCGTCTACGATCTTTGCGAGATCAGCCATTTTTCATTTTCCTTTAAAGTTCGAACACATGTTGATGACAGCGAGGAACGGCCTCATGCCGCCTCGTCCTTCCGGGCATAGGCGCCGAATACGCGGGCAAGCTGGCCTGCCGGTGCGTTGACGACCTGGGCGATCCTGGTCGCCGGCGTGGAAATCATGCCGACGATCTTGGCGCGAAGTTCGTCGAGCGACGGCATGGTGGCCAAGGCCTTCACACCATCGGCATCGAGCGAGGTCGAGCCCATTGCGCCGCCGAGAATGACAAGCTTGCCATTTCCCTTGGCGAAATCGGACGCGACCTTCGGCGCCGCAACCGGATCTTCCGAATAGGCGATCAGCGTCTGTCCCTTGAACAGATCGACGATGCCTTCGGATTCCGTGCCCTGAAGAGCGATTTTGGCGAGGCGGTTCTTCGCGACTTTGACGGTGCCGCCGGCTGCACGCATTTTCGACCGCAGGTCGTTCATTTGCGCAACGGTGATACCGGCATAGTGGGCCACGACGACTGAACCGGCGTTCGAGAACGCTTCATTCAGGCCCGTGACGAGTTCGCGTTTTTCCGCTCTGTCCACTGCCTATCTCCAGTTGACAACCGCTTCACTCGAAACGGCCATCGGGTTGCCTTTTGCCGGGCGGGCGATCCAGACTTCCAGATCTCCCGAACGGCGCTCGAGGATCCTGCCCCCTTTCGCCACACCGGCCGACATTGGCGTCGCCCCGATGCGCAGACAAAAGGCAAACACGGTTCGAACCTTTCATTGGAGCTTGAGGCTCCGTTGTCGGGTCTTCACCCGTCTCATGCAGGCCCATATGAATTAAGGCGAGCCGCCTGCAATCTCGGACAGGATGCGCGGAAGTTTTCACCTCCGCTATCCAGGCCCCATAAGGCCCGGAATTCTTCACATGGTCAGCCCGTTACGAGCCGACCTTCAACCGGCTCACGATGCCTGGGCGATCGTTGCCAGATCAAGCTTCAGGCCCGGACCCATGGTCGAGCTGACTGAAACCCTCTTGACGTAGACACCCTTGGCGCCGGCAGGCTTGGCCTTGTTAACCGCATCGGCGAAGGCACAGATGTTTTCTTCCAGCGCCTTGACGTCGAAAGACACTTTGCCGACGCCGCCATGCACGATGCCGGCCTTCTCGACGCGAAACTCGACGGCGCCGCCCTTGGAGGCCTTCACAGCACCGGCGATATCGGTGGTGACAGTGCCAACCTTGGGATTCGGCATCATGCCGCGCGGGCCGAGAATCTTGCCCAGACGGCCGACCAGCGGCATCATATCGGGCGTGGCGATGCAGCGGTCGAAATTGATTTCGCCCTTCTGCACGATCTCGAGAAGGTCTTCGGCTCCGACGATGTCGGCACCCGCGGCACGAGCTTCATCGGCCTTGGCATCCTTGGCGAACACAGCCACGCGCACGGTGCGCCCGGTGCCGTTCGGCAGATTGACGACGCCACGCACCATCTGGTCGGCATGACGCGGATCGACGCCCAGGTTCATGGCGATTTCGACCGTCTCGTCAAACTTGACCGACGACCGCTCCTTGAGCAGCTTCAGCGCCTCGCCGAGGTCGTAAGCCTTGTTGGCGTCGATGCCCTCGCGGGACTTTGCTACGCGCTTTGCAATCTTTGCCATGATCTCAGCCCACCACTTCCAGGCCCATCGAGCGGGCGGAACCCTCGACCATGCGCATCGCCGCCTCGACGTCGTTCGCGTTCAGGTCCTTCATCTTTGCTTCGGCGATCTCGCGCACCTTGTCGCGGCTGATCTGGCCGGCCTTGGCCTTGCCAGGCTCCTTCGAGCCCGACTTCAGGTTGGCGGCCTTCTTGAGGAAGAAGGTCACCGGCGGCGTCTTCATGACGAAGGTGAACGACTTGTCCTGATAGTAGGTGATCACGACCGGAATCGGCGATCCCTTCTCCATCTCCTGGCTCTGCGCGTTGAACGCCTTGCAGAATTCCATGATATTGATGCCACGCTGACCAAGCGCAGGACCGATCGGGGGCGACGGCGTCGCCGAACCCGCGGGAACCTGAAGCTTGAGCTGGCCCGCAACTTTCTTAGCCATCTCTAATCTGCCTTGTCTTAGAGCCGGACGATCCCGGCGGTTGCAGTCTGGTGGTCCGGTCGATGCGGCCGGCTAAGCCAGCACCTTCCTCCCACCGCTTCGACGGAGAGCTCGCGCCCCGCCGCGCCCGCCGCCAAGCTGGCGGCAGTTTTCGGATCAGCCTTTTTCGACTTGTCCGAACTCCAGATCCACAGGCACGGCGCGCCCGAAGATCGAAACTTCCACCTTGAGCCGCGCCCGCTCCTCGTCCACTTCCTGGACGAACCCGTTGAACGACGCGAAAGGCCCGTCCGAAACGCGAATCTGCTCGCCGATCTCGAAAGTGACCGACGGCCTCGGCCTCTCGACCCCTTCCTGCACCTGGTGAAGGATGCGGTCCGCTTCCTTGTCGGTGATCGGAACCGGCTTCGAATCGCCAAGGAATCCCGTGACCTTCGGCGTGTTCTTGATCAGGCTGAACACCGCGTCGGTCAGATTGGCACGAACCAGCACGTAGCCGGGGAAGAACTTGCGCTCCGCATCGACCTTTCGGCCGCGGCGCACTTCAACCACCTTTTCGGTCGGAACGACGATCTGCTCGATCAGGTCGCTCAGACCCTTCTGCCTCGCCTTGTGCTCGATATCTTCGGCAACCTTCTTCTCGAAATTCGAGTAGGCATGGACGATGTACCAGCGCGCAGTCATCTTGGATGCTTCTCCGTAATCGCTGAGTTCAGCGGCCGATGCCGAGGATCAATTCGACCGCGAAGGCCATTAACTGGTCTGCAGCGAAGAAAAAGGCCATCGTCAGCACCGAGAACACAAGAACCATGATCGTTGAGATCACCGTCTCGCGCCGCGAAGGCCAGGTCACCTTCGCCGTCTCCGACCTGACCTGCTGGAGAAAGGTAAAAGGATTGGTGGTTTTTGACGCCATATGCCGCTCTGCTTTCGAAAGCCCTTGAGGTGGGCCTTTCTGGACGCTCCCGTTGGCCGGGCAATTCTCTGCGTGACACCAAAACCGCCGCGAATCAGCGCTGTGTTCGGCCCATGCATTTCGGGCGCGTAAAGCCGGCTACCCAGCTCCACGCGCCGCGTGTCTGTTTCCTCTACATAAAACCGATTTCGCGCACTTGCAAGTGCTAAACCCATCCTGCCTGTCAAACATCGTCGAAAGACGATAGACCGCAATCAACGTGCACCGCTTGCCTCGACCAGGTACCGGCAACGCGGCAGGCGCCACATTCAGAAATTGGACGCCCTGACCATGCCGGACTCTTGAGCGCTACTTTGATCGCGGTGGCCTTGCCCTCTGCATTTCAGCGGAGATTCGTCAGTAATCAATGATCCGGCGCATCCAATTGCGCTGCGTCTCAAAAGACAAATGGCAAGGGAATTGAAATGGCAGGGGCAACAGGGCTCGAACCTGTGACCTGCGGTTTTGGAGACCGCCGCTCTACCAACTGAGCTATACCCCTATCGCGGCTGCGTTCATTTCACAAACGTCGCGACGTTTCAAGTGCCGAAGCCATGCTTCGGGCGCTGCAATCCCGCTTTATATCGACCGGGATGCTGAAGCCTTGGTTCCATCAGGAGCGGGTGACCAAAGCCACCCTCTCCATAAACCGAAATTCCCAAGACGTGCCGCCGTAGCGGCCTGCAAACGCGCGGAGCGCGTTTGCAACGTTGTTCGCGGCCGGTAGCCGCGTATCGATTATTCCGTGATCGAGACGACGACGCCGGCGCCGACGGTGCGGCCGCCCTCGCGGATGGCGAAGCGCAGCTTCTCTTCCATGGCGATCGGCACGATCAGCTCGACGTCGACCGTCACATTGTCGCCCGGCATCACCATCTCGGTGCCTTCCGCCAGCTGCACGATGCCGGTCACGTCGGTCGTGCGGAAATAGAACTGCGGCCGGTAGTTGGTAAAGAACGGCGTGTGGCGGCCGCCCTCGTCCTTGGTCAGGATGTAGGCCTCGGCCTTGAACTTCTTGTGCGGCTTGACCGAGCCCGGCTTGGCCAGAACCTGGCCGCGCTCGACCCCGTCACGGTCCACACCGCGCAGCAGCGCGCCGATGTTGTCGCCGGCCTGGCCCTGGTCGAGCAGCTTGCGGAACATCTCGACGCCCGTGCAGGTCGTCTTCGTCGTCGGCCGGATGCCGACGATCTCCAGCTCCTCGCCGACCTTGACGATGCCGCGCTCGACGCGGCCCGTCACCACCGTGCCGCGGCCCGAGATCGAGAACACGTCCTCGATCGGCATCAGGAACGGCTGGTCGACCGGACGCTCCGGCGTCGGGATGTAGCTGTCGACCGCTTCCATCAGCGCGCGGATCGCATCCTCGCCCAGCTTCTTGTCACTGTCTTCAAGCGCCGCCAGCGCCGAGCCCTTGACGATCGGAATATCGTCGCCCGGGAACTCGTTCTTCGACAACAGCTCGCGCACCTCGAGCTCGACCAGCTCCAGAAGCTCGGCATCGTCGACCTGGTCGACCTTGTTCAAAAACACCACGATCGACGGCACGCCGACCTGGCGCGCCAGAAGGATGTGCTCGCGCGTCTGCGGCATTGGGCCGTCGGCGGCCGAAACCACCAGGATCGCCCCGTCCATCTGCGCCGCACCGGTGATCATGTTCTTCACATAGTCGGCGTGGCCCGGGCAGTCGACATGCGCATAGTGGCGGTTGGCCGTCTCGTACTCAACATGCGAGGTCGAAATGGTGATGCCGCGCGCCTTCTCCTCCGGCGCCGCGTCGATCTGGTCGTACGCCTTGAAATCCCCGAAATACTTCGTGATCGCAGCCGTCAACGACGTCTTGCCATGGTCGACGTGACCAATCGTGCCAATGTTCACATGCGGCTTGGTGCGCTCGAATTTACTCTTAGCCATCGTTTACTTTCCTTGGCGGCGGGAACTTCGGTTTGGGTTCGAATGCGGGCGATTAGCGACAAAGGCCAAAAAACACAAGAGTCTTTTGCCCGCACCTTGCCTGTTTGCGATGAAACGGCCGCGATTGAGTGATCGCCGTCCATATGGGACGTTTTGCTGGAAATGGAATAGCCGTCCGACCTTGGAGTTCTGGAGCGGGTAGCGGGAATCGAACCCGCATATTCAGCTTGGAAGGCTGCTGCTCTACCATTGAGCTATACCCGCGTGTTCCAGGTACCGCGCGCTTCACGTTTCCGGCCGGTGGTGGAGGGGGCTGGATTCGAACCAGCGTAGGCTTAGCCAACGGATTTACAGTCCGTCTCCTTTAACCACTCGGACACCCCTCCAATTGCGGCCGGGAGCCGTGCAGCGAGGCATTGTGCGAAAGGTCCGTCATTCCGTCATGAAGACGACCGGGCACCCAAGCCTTGCGAAGCGCCTTATGGCGTCAAGGCAAAACACTGTCAACCGCGCTGTCGGCTATGTTTCAGAAAAGTTGCGGACTTTTCCAACAAGACCATGCGCCTGGACGAGAAAACCGGTTCGACGCGCAAAGCCCGCCTGCGTTTCACAAGCGCCATATCCAAACGGCGAGCACCCGGCTATAGAGCTCCAATGACCGACGACAAGAAATCCGGAACGCCCAAAGACACGCACTACGCCAGATTGCGGCGCAGCTACCGCGACCAGAAAGCCGGCGGCCCGCCCGCCTTTCGGCCCAAAAAGCCTCTGCCGCCCGGCGAAGCAGCACCGGACGGGCTGCTGCGGCTCTATGGCCTGCATACGGTGCGTGCGGCAATCGACAACCCGCGCCGAACAATCCGCAAAATGCTTGTTACCCGCAACGCGCTGGAGCGGCTCGAAATCGCCGACACCTCCGCCCTGCCCTTTCCCGTCGAGATCGTCGAGCCGCGCGACATCGACAAGATCACCGGCACGGATGCGGTCCATCAGGGCGCGCTGATCGAAGCCAAACCACTGAAGCCGAAGGCACTCAGCGCGCTGGGCGAAACCTCACTGGTGCTGGTGCTTGATCAGGTGACGGACCCGCACAATGTCGGCGCCATCATCCGTTCCGCCGTTGCTTTCGGCGCGGGCGCGCTGATCACCACCTCGCGCCACAGCGCGCATGAATCGGGCGTGCTGGCGAAATCGGCTTCAGGCGCGCTGGAACATATCGATCTGATCGAGGTGCGAAACCTGGCCGAAGCACTCGCCGAACTGCACGAAGCCGGTTTTCAGACCATCGGCCTCGATTCGGAAGGTCCCGAAGATCTGGAAAAATCCCTCGACGGCACCAGAATCGCTCTCGTGCTCGGCGCCGAAGGCAAGGGACTGCGACAAAAGACGCGCGAGACCGTTTCCGTACTCGCCCGGCTCGACATGCCCGGCGCGATCCGCTCGCTCAACGTGTCGAATGCGGCGGCGGTGTCGCTTTACGCGGCGAGGAAGCACCTGGGGATAGCGAATAGGGAATAGCGAATGGCGAGTAGGGCCAATCCCCTACTCACTACTCGCTACTCACCACAACTAGCCGCAGCACTTTTCCCGACAGCAAATTCTCTGAACCAGCCGAGCCCCTCGACCGTGCCGGCCTTGGGCTTGTATTCGGCACCCACCCAGCCGGCATAGCCGATCCGGTCCAGATGCTCGTAGAGGAACGGACAGTTGATCTCGCCCGTACCGGGTTCGTGGCGACCGGGATTGTCGGCAAGCTGGATATGCGCGATGCGGCCGAGATTGGCCTCGATCGTGCGGGCGAGATCCCCCTCCATGATCTGCATGTGGTAGATATCGTACTGCAGATAGAGATTGTCGGAGCCGACGCGCTCGATGATGTCGAGTGCCTGCTTGGTATTCGTCAGGAAGAAACCCGGAATGTCGCGCGTATTGATCGGCTCGATCAGCAGCTTGATGCCGGCTGCCTTCAGCTTTTCGGCCGCAAAGCGGAGATTTTCAATGAACACCGTCTCCAATGAGGCGTGATCCACATTCTTAGGCGCGATACCGGCGAGACAGTTGACCTGGCTGCACCCCAGCGCCTTGGCATAGGTAATCGCCGTATCGACGCCCTTGCGGAACTCATTGATGCGATCCGGCAGCACGGCGATGCCGCGCTCGCCCTTGGCCCAGTCGCCGGGCGGCAGGTTGAACAGCACCTGCACCAGCCCGTTCTGCTTCAGGCGTGCGGCAACCGTCTCCGGCTCGTGGTCGTAAGGCGCAATATATTCCACGCCGACAAAGCCGGACTTCGCCGCTGCATCGAAGCGATCGAGAAAATCGTGCTCCGTAAAGAGCATGGAAAGATTGGCTGAAAAACGCGGCATGGTCTTCCTCATCTGTCAGTCGAGCAGCGTGACCGCCGTCGGCGCATCTTCGTTTCGTTCGACAAGTTCCTCGAACGCGACGATATTGTCGATTTCCGTGCCATGGAAATATTCGTCACCCCCTCCAGGATGAATTCAAACACCACGGCACCTGGTATTCCATCATCAGCCGCTCGGCCTCGGCGAAGGCGCGATTCGTGCCTTCTTTCAGCCAGGCACCCGCAGCCTCTTGCATGCGTCTCTGGCATAGGCAAGGCGATCCTCGCCTACCTGCCGCCCGATCGTGCAGCTCAATCGTGCGCAAGGCGGGTCTCGAAGCCTATACGCAAAAGACGTTGGTCGACACAGACGCCCTCGCCCGCGATCTCGCCGCAACAAGGTCGCGCGGCTGGTCGATAGACGACGGAGAGCGTTATCCAGGTATGCGCTGCGTGGCAGCCGCCATCTTCAACGAATTTGGCGAATCGCTGGCGGGCATTGCCGTGTCGGGACCATCGGCCCGCATCACTCCCGATCGCGTCGCGCAGATCGGCCCGCTGGTCGGCAAGGCAGCGGCAGCGGTGACCGCGCTGATCGGCGGCGCCGCACCGTCTCCTTAGCCGGCCACTTGAATGAAGTTCAAGGGATCCGCAGCCGCAATCGCAACGGCGTCCCTTGCCGAGGGTCAACCGCCGACTTCGCATAGAGCAGCGAGAAGCCTGCGAAAGATCGTTGCTAAAGCCTTGAAAAGAATGGCGCGAGTGACGGGGCTCGAACCCGCGACCTCCGGCGTGACAGGCCGGCACTCTAACCGACTGAGCTACACCCGCGCACTGACGCTGCAACGAACCGTGCCGCGTCGTGGGCTGGCATTAAGGGGTTCGGCAGTGAGTGTCAAGCGGCCCGAAGCGCCATTTCCAACAATCGTCGAAAGGTTTTCGCACTTCGGCCTCCAACGGCGACACTACAGGGGACGGGCCTGAAAAAAGGCGTCAATTCACCTTGCGGATCGTCAACGAACCGCTTACACGTTCGCCGTTCAAAGGGCGATTAGCTCAGCTGGTAGAGCGCTTCGTTTACACCGAAGATGTCGGCGGTTCGAGTCCGTCATCGCCCACCATCCTTCAATCGAATATATGAAGCGGGGCGGCAGAGCCGCTTGAAGGCTCCACCACCCGAATTGCAGTCTCTCGAAACACCGGATTAAATTTCGGCCCTATGTTTCTGAACTCTGTTCCCTGTCAGCCACGCCCCCACCGCAAAAGGCGCATGGCGTTCGCGGTGACGAGAACCGTCGCGCCGGTATCGGCGAGGATTGCGGGCCAAAGTCCGGTGACACCCACCACGGTCGTTACCAGGAATACCGCCTTGAGACCGAGGGCAACGGCGATGTTCTGCTTGATGTTCGCCATCACGGTGCGCGACAGCCGGACCATGCGCGAAACATCTTCGACACGTCCGTGAAGGATTGCCGCATCCGCCGTCTCGAGTGCGACATCGGTGCCGCCGCCCATCGCGATCCCGATGTCGGCGGCCGCAAGGGCCGGAGCGTCATTGATGCCATCGCCGACCTTGGCGACCGTCAGGCCCTGTTTCTGCAGTTCTGCGACGATCCGCTGCTTGTCCTGCGGCAGGAGTTCGGCACGCGGCTCGATTCCCAGGCCGCCCGCAATCGCCTCGGCCGTCTTCCGGTTGTCTCCGGTCAGCATGACCGTCCGAATGCCCTGAGCTTTGAGCGCCGCCAATCCGGCCTTGGCGTCGGCTCTCGGCTCGTCGCGCATTGCAATCAGGCCCGCCACCTTGTCGTCGGCCAACAACACTGACACCGTCTTGCCCTGGCCATTCAGCGCCTCGATTCGGGAAACCTGTTCCGGTGCAAGGACCACGCGTTCGCCCGCCGCCTGGCTTGACGCGAGAAACACCTGCACGCCGCCGACATTGCCCTCAACGCCCTTTCCCGAGACGGCCTTCGCGCCAAATGCGGGAGGGACAGGAACCTTGTCGGCTTTGGCCCTTGCGACGATGGCAAGGGCCAAGGGATGGCTGGACCCCTGTTCGAGCGCCGCCGCCATGGAGAGCATCTCACGTTCCGTCCGGTCATATGCAACCAGATCGGTAACGACAGGTCTGCCTTCGGTCAGAGTGCCGGTCTTGTCGAATGCCACCGCCGTGATCTTGCCGAAGTTCTCCAGAACCGCACCGCCCTTCATCAGCAGCCCCCGGCGGGCACCTGCCGAAAGACCGGCGGCGATCGCGGCAGGGGTCGAGATGACCAACGCGCATGGACATCCAATCAGCAGGATTGCCAGCCCCTTGTAGATCCATTCGCTCCATCCCGCACCGAACAGCAGCGGCGGGAGCACGGCCACGAGCAAACCAACCACCAGGACACCCGGCGTATAGTAGCGGGAGAAACGGTCGATGAATCTCTCGGTCGGAGCCTTGCTTTCCTGGGCCTCCTCGACCAGACGGACAATGCGGGCGATCGTGTTGTCCTCAGCCGTCGCGGTGACACGGATCCTCAGCATGCCATCCGTGCTGATCGTTCCGGCGAAAACCGGGTCCTTTTCCGCCTTCCGCTTCGGGGTGCTTTCGCCGGTGACGGGGGCCTCGTCGACCTCGCTCGATCCCTCCACGATCTCGCCATCCGCCGGAATCCGGTCGCCGGGACGGACGAGGATCACATCGCCGACAGCAAGCAAACCTGCCGCAATCTCGACAGCCTCGCCGTTCCGCTCCACCAAAGCAGTCTTCGGCACAAGATCAGCCAAACCCTGAATGCTGGCGCGTGCCCTGCCCGCGGCCACGCCTTCGAGCATTTCGCCGACAAGGAAGAGAAGCACAACGGCCGCCGCTTCTTCCGTTGCGCCGATAAGCACCGCCCCAACGGCGGCGATCGTCATCAGGGTCTCGATTGAGAAGGGTGTCCCGGCAAACGCGGCAGTAACCGCCCGCCGTGCGACAGGGATCAGTCCTACCAGCAATGCCGCCAGAAATGCCCAGTGTTCAATTGCAGGGACGAGCTTGCCCAGCGTGTACGCCACCAACAGCGCCACGCCCGAGGCAATGGTCAGCAATGCGCGGCCCGACCGCCACCAGCGTTCGTCGCTGCTTGTATGCGAGCCTCCATGAGAGTGATCATGCGCGCGCCCGTGCGAGTGATCATGGGTGCATTGGCCGATGTCTTCGGCATGCGCTGCTCCCCCTTCGGAAGGCGTGACCTTGTAGCCCAATCTCGACACCTGACGGACAATGACATTGTCCGTCACCGTGCCGCCATGGGTAACGGTCAGGCTCCCGTTTGTGACGGATACGGACACCTCCTCCACACCGGCGATCCGTCTGACGGCGGTCTCGATCTTCGTTGCGCAGGAGCCGCAGTCCATGCCGCTGACCCGGTAGCGCGTTCGAGTAGAGATGTTTTCCATGCTTGCATTCCTGAAAATTGTTCGGCAGCCGCCGACGCTACGTGCTCAACCGGCTGGAGTTTCAAGCCAAAGACGCGGCGGAGATCAAAGCCAGCGTCGTACGCGAGACTTGTAGTCGAGGTACTCGGCACCGAACTTCGCCGCGAGGTAGCGCTCCTCCCGAAGGATGACGCCATGGTGGATAGCCAGAACGGCAAGCGGAAGTAGCAGCAGCGCGGCCGGTCTATCGGCAAAGACCGCCACAGCGGCATAAGCCAACGCCATGCCGACATACATGGGATTGCGCGTATATCGATAGATGCCGTTGGTAACGATTGCTGTCGTCGGCTGCCAAGGTTCGGCACGGGTGCCGGCCCTGCGGAACCGACCGATCGCCCCCGCGAGAAAAAGCAACCCGGCGACAAAAAGAATGAAGGCGAACACCTGGCGCGGAGATGTAGCGAGTGCCATCGAGCTTTCCGCGACGTAGCGGTCCACGAGAATTCCCGTGGCCAGCATGCTCGCAAAGACCCGCGGCGGCGGCGCGATCACACCGGGATTGTCTGGAGTTGGAATATTCGGAGAACTCATGTGCCACCTGTTGCCATTGCTTTCCACGCAACCTAATTGCTCTAGTAGCTAGAGGTTCAAGAGGAAAAATGGCGATGTACTCGATCGGCGACCTGTCGCGGCGCACGGGCGTGAAAGTCCCAACCATCCGCTATTACGAACAAATGGGCTTGATAGATGTGCCCGAGCGGTCTGAAGGCAACCAGCGGCGGTTCGGGAGGGCGGAGCTGGAACGGCTGGCATTCATTCGTCACGCGCGCGATCTCGGCCTCACGATAGACGCCATCCGGCAATTGATCGAACTCAGCGGCCATGCGGACAGGCCGTGCGCGGATGCGGACCGAATTGCGAAGGAGCAGCTTGCCTCCGTCCGTGAGCGCATCGCGCGACTCCAGAAACTGGAGACGGAACTGGAGCGCATAGCCACCTGCTGCACCGGCGAGACCGTTGGCCACTGCTACGTCATCCGGGCGCTGTCGGACCACTCCTTGTGCGAACACGAACACTGAGGGTCACGAACCGGGCGTTGCGCTGTTAAACAGGTTGCCATCTCTGGCGGCGAGATCGGCGAGGCTTCGCGCTACTTGTCGGATGCTCTTGCCCACAGATGTTTCGCGCCCCGACATATCGGTCTCGCCCGTCAGCTTCGGCTTTCGGCGTCGGATGCTTGCGGACGAACCATCACACCTGTCGGCGTGCGACGTCGGGGCCCAACAGGTAAGCGTGCAGAGCGATTGTCTATTTCGGCTGCAGCGACTGCCGCGCGATACGCCAAGCCTGCTCAACATGGTGTCGGGCCGCCCGTTCCGCCGCATCGGCGTCGCGTGAGCGGATCGCGCTCATGATTTCAATCATCTCGGCAATAGCCGGCTCTCGACGATTTGCCGAAGCAATGGTCATCGAGCGAAGCTGGTTGATGCGGACATTCAACCCTT
>NZ_JBLLVA010000012.1:0-161756 GCF_047739745.1 Borborobacter xinjiangensis
GCCCCTGCAGAAGGAGGCGATCCTGCCGGAGGATCTGATCGCCATGCTGGAAACGCTCGACCGGGGCTCGCTGCGCGGCCTGCGCGATCGCGCCATGCTGCTCGTCGGCTTTGCCGGGGCCTTGCGCCGCTCCGAGATTGTCGGGCTGGACGTCGGCCGCGACCAGACCGAGGACGGAAGCGGCTGGGTCGAAATCCTCGACAAGGGCATGCTGGTGACGCTGCGCGGCAAGACCGGCTGGCGCGAGGTCGAGATCGGCCGCGGCTCAACGGATGCGACCTGCCCGGTCGTGGCGCTTCAGACCTGGCTCTCGCTGGCCCGCATCGCCCATGGCCCGCTGTTCCGCCGCGTCACCGGACAGGGCAGGAAGACGGGCGCCGAGCGCCTCAATGCCCAGGAGGTCGCCCGCCTGGTAAAGCGCGCCGCGCTTGCCGCCGGTGTGCGTGGCGATCTTGCCCAGGGCGAGCGGGCGCAGAGTTTTGCCGGCCACTCGTTGCGCGCCGGCCTCGCCTCCTCGGCCGAGGTCGACGAGCGTTACGTGCAAAAGCAGCTCGGCCATGCCTCGGCCGAAATGACCCGCCGCTACCAGCGCCGCCGCGACCGCTTCCGTGTCAATCTCACCAAAGCAAGCGGGTTGTAGGTTGCGGCCAAAATCACGACAACGCCCCTCCTCTGCACCCAGGCGCTAAGTGTCATCAGTCTCAATATCGAGAACAGCTTACGATAGCGGCTGATAACGCGAGCGAACAGCAGCAAACGGTTTTAGGCTGCATGAGCACCGATGAGAATGTGGGAGCACGCCGGTACGCGCTTTATCCGCCAAGTAGAGAAATTGCCCGGCTGGGCCTGCGCAGGCTGCGCACATACCCGCCGGCATTGTCTGGTCTGTTCAGCCCTCCAATATGTTGCGGCTGAAATGATGGCCGCTGGGTGTCCGCCGAGGACGCGCATACTCTCGAAGTGAATTTCTCTAGCTATCCACTTGAGAAGGGCTTCCGTACCCTCGCTCGGGAGTTTTTTTCACATCGGTCTTGCCGAGTTAGCAGTTGTTTGTTTCACTCAGCCCTCGGAAACCTTGTCAGCTGACAAGGTTTCGCCGACATTCGAATTATTCCTGGCCTTCCTGAGCGAAGAATTTTTCCACCAGTGCCGGAAGTTCACCTTCTAGAAAGTGGGCAAACGCAGCGGCGTGCGGCTTCGATATCTTCAACTGCACCGCCGTTCCTGAATACAGCATCTTGCCAAAAGCCTCGCCTGACGGTGCCTTTATGAGCTGGGCTTCGGCAGATCCAGCCTGTGACGGTGATTGGGCCGCCGAGAACGCCAGACGAAACCGTTGATCCGACGGCTGAGCCAAAACCTTGTCAGCTGACAAGGTTTTGGTAATGCGCTCCACCGATTGCTTGTCGTCGTCTATGGCCCTGGCAAGTGCGACCCAGCGCGGACGACCGACCTTTTCTGCCCGGCCTATAATCTGGATGATCTCCAGAGGAACTGTCCGCATGACGTTCCTCATACGCGCCAGCTCAGGATCATCAATCGAGAGTGCGGCTCGAATGTCCTTCGCCTTGATGCCCGCCCCATCCATGCGCCATGCGAACAATGCCCTCTCGATCCAGCTCAAATCGACGCGAGCGGAGTTTTCGATACCCTGGACGACAACCAGTTCAGCATCAGTCAAATCTGCGAGGACAGCGCGAACCTTGATGCCCAGTTCGCGCGCGGCACGATGGCGCCTATGTCCGTAGACAACCTGATAACGGCCGTCCACTTGAGGGTGTCTCCGAACAGAGATCGGAACTTTCTGTCCGTCTTCGCCAAAACGTTTTTTGAACTCTAAAAACTGGAAATCGTCCGCATCCGGTAGGCGATCGGGAAACGGGGAGGGGTCCACCAGCTCCGGATCTAGTTCGAGAATGCCTCCGGCATCGACCAAAGCCTGTAGCCGGTTGTGCTCAAGTCGAAGCTCGTTCAAAGAACGCTGTGTCGCCCCGATTACGCCTGCGCCCACACGGGGGAGGTGCTGCTGCTGGGTGTCCGAGCGAGCCGATATGGCGTCCTCGGTCATGGGGGCAGGATCGGCGAAAGCGCCAAAGCTTGCCAGGATGGACTTACCGGCTCGTCTAGAACTCATTTTCGCCCCCAGCTACGGACAATCAGGTCCATGACCTGAGAATTTACCGCATCGATTGACTCGCGGGCACGCTTTACGGTTGCTGCCGAAACGTTGCCAGACTCGAGCTCATAGAGTGTGCGTTTGGCCAAGCCCGCCGTCTCGATCGCGGCACTTTCCACCGCTGTCGAAGTCAGAACGTCATTGCCAAAAAGGTGACGCAGCATCGAGACGACATGTACCTGGGAATGATCCATGGGATCGTGACGCGTCACGACATAGCGCAAGAAATCCTGATGCATATCGGCGCCCGCATCTCTGATGACCGAAATCAGATCTCCCATCATCAACAGGAACTGGCTCATCGACATTACATCGAGCATTGCCGGATGCACCGTGACCAACAGGCCTGTCGCGGCATAGATCGCACCCAATGTTAGAAATCCGAGGGAAGGGGGGGTGTCGAGGATCACGATGTCATAATTGTCTTCCACTTCGGACAATACGAGACGTAGCCGTTCGAAGAAAAGACTATCCGGGTCCGTCCGCCGGGACGCCAGCATTCGTGGCGTCTCGTGTTCATATTCCATCACCTCAATGTTTCCCGGAATCAGGTCTATTCCAGTGAAATAGGTCGTGCGGACGATTTCCTTGATTGGGCGTCTTTCTTCATCGTAGCGAAGCGCGGCATAGATGGTTTCGTTGTGGCGAACATCAATTTCCGGCTGTGCCCCGAACATCGCTGACAGCGATGCCTGAGGATCAAGGTCGATGGCAAGCACTCGATATCCATATAGTGCCAGATAGTGCGCCAGATGCGCACTGGTCGTCGTCTTCGCACTACCGCCCTTGAAATTTGCCACTGCGAGAATTTGCAAGTGCTCACCTTGCCTGCGATGAGGCAGGTACCTGAGCGCGTCGCCGGGTCTTTGCTCGGCAAAAAGCTTTCGCAGCTCATTTATCTGGGCCAAGGTGTAGGCGCGATGATTGTTTTCCAGCCGCGCGGGGAGGGGACCCTTTCCTTCGTTGGACATAAGCTTAAGCGTCGATTCCGGAATCAACGTCAACTTCGACACTTCGTGCGTCATGAAGTGTCGAAGGCCTTTTTGCGCATTTGGGGGATACATCTGCTCACGGCGCGCCTGAAGATGCTCAGACAGCGTCGTAGCGTGCCGCACAATCTTTTCGGCTGGATGTTCGTCCTGCGCCTTTGCCGCTGTGTACGCATTCATTATCGTCACTGTCCCTCTTTGTCGGCCTATCGGCGTTTTGTCGGCAAATAGCCGACAACGGGACACATTCTCGTTCAACATCCATTGCTTAATGGTTAACGGCCGGTTGCCTTCTTCCCGTGATGGCCGTCAAACAACAAGGTCGGGCGCTTCATGCATGTTTTCCGGCACTTAGAGGAGGCAGGCTCGGAACCTAACGAGTTGGGTCTCAAACAACGAACGTCTCAAGACAAAGTTGGGAGGCCACGAACCGCCGCCACGGACCGATATTGGCGTAAATTCGCGACTCAGCCGGACCCGGACAGCGCATGCGACTCAGCTGACCTTCTTCAGCCAGAATCCAGGTCCGGACAGATTGTTCGCCCAAACGAACGGACGCACTGCTGTCACGCAGTCGACGGACGCCTGGCCACCTCGCTTCTCGGAACGTTACACTAACAGATCCAGCAGCTGCTTGCTGTCCGACCGCCGTAGATTCTTCACGGCGGCCAGGAGGTCCCCGGTTCTGGAGCTGGCGTGGCAATCAAGATCGGCAAGCTTGGAGGCGATAGCTTCCGTACTCATTGGATTTGCCACATCTCCAACGGGGTAGTCGACCTGAACGCTTTGGTGCTTGCCATCGATCACCAGCGTGACCCGCGCGGGGGTGCGAGCAGGAAAGATGTTGTGAAAATCGGTAGATGAATAGTCGAGCCGTATCTTCTGGGCCAAGCCAAGAATACGCGAATCCTCAAGGCTATCTGGCTGAAGCGGTCGGAACCCGGAAGCTCCCGTTACGATTGCGAGAGCGGCCGCAAAGGGGATAGAAAACTGCGCATCCTCCAGGGAAGTAGGGGCTACGTTGTTGGGCAGCTTCTCCGCCTCCGGGAAGATTTCGACCGTAATGGATTGGAGTTGCGCCAAATTCCATCCACCTGCAGGTCTCAACTGCAAGATGGCATCGATCACGGGGTGCGTATATCGGCACGACGCATATGGTTTTTGGTAGGTTTCCGTGATCAGCCAGCGCACCGACAGGTCCTGGCAGATGGCTGCGACGTTATATGCCGCGGGTCTGTCGAGAAGATCGATCGACCCTGATGCACCTGCAGCCGCACGGGCTACCGCCACTGCAGCAGTAACCGTCGACCACGGGCTGCTACCCTTAACGGAACTGGCCAAGCAAGCACCCTGAGGCAGGTTCTGGGGTGCCTCCGCGCCAGCAATCGCAATCGCGTGCGCCATGCTGCTGTCCGATAAGCCATTCAACCTTCCAAGCGCAGCCGCGACGCCATAACAAGTCCAGATGCCGCTCGCGTAGCTGACTTGTTCGTATCGATGCCGACTTTGCCCAATCCTGAGTGCGACGTCATATCCAATGGCAATGGCTGCTAGGATGTCTTTTCCGGGCAGAGGCGGCGCTTTTTGACATTGCATCAGAACGGCTGGAACAATGGCGGCTCCCGGATGACCAGCCGCACCGCGATGCCCGTCGTCGATATCAAGAGCGCTAGCTGCTGCGCAATTTGCCAGAAGGGCGCCTAGAAAATGCATGGGATCGCTGTCGCAGAACCATGCCTTAAAGGCACCCTCACCAAAAATGTTGAGACCTGCACTTCGCATGCAGTGCGCGTTTTTTGTGCCGGCCCCACCAATAATGGCAGCGATCGTGTCGAGCAGCGCCCGCTCGGCTGCATCGAGGACCTGTTCTGGAACATCGTCAGTGGAAACACTCGAACAGAAATGCGCCAAGGTCTGCGATGTGTATTCCATAGGTGCTTTACCTTCTTCACGCTGCGAGATGACGTAGCGGACGCCCCGGTGCGATCGCTTCGGCCGCGCGGAGAATGGCGGCAGTATCCAGGCCATAGTGCCGGTATAATTCGCCTATCGTTCCCGTCTGCCCGAAGTGTTCTACCCCAAGTGAGCGAGTCCGATGGCCATGGACAGAACCTAGCCACGCAAGAGTGGCTGGGTGTCCATCCAGAATGGTGACAATTCCACAATGTGTCGGAACGCCCGCCAAAAGCCTTTCGACATGAGATTGGACCTCGCGGTTGCCCGCCTCTCTTTCCCGCCCTGCCGCTGTCCAGCCGGAATAGAGTCGGTCGGCAGATGTGATTGCGAGCAGCCCGATATCACGCCTGTCCTCGGCCAGTAGGCCAGCCGCACGGATCGCTTCCTGCGCTACAACTCCGGTGTAGGCGATGATGACCTCGGCATTGGGTCCCGGTCGCCTCAACCAGTAGCCGCCGCTCACGATATTCTTCTCGTCCCCCTCTGACAATTGACGCACCGGCTGTTCGAGTGGACGGGTCGACAGGCGCAGGTATACTGAACCGCCTGCATCATCTAAGAGCCAGGTTTCGGCGTTTCTGCTGGTTCCGCCAGAGCATTGCATGTAGTCGAAGCCGAACCGCATGATGACAGCCAGCTCATCAACGAAGGATGGCTCGAAGGAAGCGAGCCCGTCCTGTGCCAATCCTATCAGCGGCGTCGAGATCGATTGGTGCGCGCCTCCTTCGGGAGCGAGGGTTATGCCTGAGGGCGTCGCGGCGAGCATGAAGCGTGCATCCTGATAACAGGCGTAGTTCAATCCATCCAGAGAACGCTGGATGAAGGGATCATAGAGCGTGCCTACCGGAAACAGACGTTCACCAAACAACGAGTGCGACAAGCCGAATGCCGACAAAAGGGTCATAAGGTTCATTTCGGCAATGCCGAGTTCAACATGTTGACCGGCCGGGGACCCTTCCCACACAAAGGGCGATGCAATGCGTTCCTTTCGGAAGATGTCGTCTTCGTGTTGGCGGGCAAAAAGTCCACGCTTGTTGATCCATGGGCCTAGATTGGTAGACACGCTGAC
This sequence comes from Borborobacter xinjiangensis, assembly GCF_047739745.1. Classification (NCBI taxonomy): domain Bacteria; kingdom Pseudomonadati; phylum Pseudomonadota; class Alphaproteobacteria; order Hyphomicrobiales; family Phyllobacteriaceae; genus Borborobacter; species Borborobacter xinjiangensis. Next base: position 6,191 of record NZ_JBLLVA010000012.1, read on the forward strand.
ATCCGGCGATGTGGTCACGACACGCCGCGCGAAGTCCGTTTCCTGTCTGCCAATCTCGTTGAGGATCGAGCCAAAGGCTGCCTGGGTTGACTGAACGCGTTGTTGCGGAGCCGTAAGCCGCTGCGGAATAGCGATGGCATCTGCCTTACGATGCGAGCTTGCCTCGCAGCGCGCCGAAACTTCCTTGAGAAAAGCTTTCACCTCGGCTGCTGGCAGCGATAGACCCTCGAAGAGATCCCATTCGTGACCCTTCCTGATGTTCATGGAGGCCTGCAGTCCGCCGATCTGAGCGGGCGTTAACAAGCCGGCATGGTTATCCTTGTGACCGGCGAGGGGAAGCCCAAACCCCTTTATCGTATACGCAATGAAGCAGACGGGTCTGTCGCTGTCTCGATGCTTTCTGAACGTGTCAAGCAACGTCGCCAGATCATGGCCTGCAAGGTTTGTCATAAGGCAGGCCAGTTCATCGTCGGATCGGCGGTTGATGATATCGATCGCGCTGTTGCTGCCTTCCAGATCCTGGAGCAAACGCGAGCGCCAGGCTCCGCCTCCCTGGTAGGTCAGAGCAGAATAGACCTGATTTGGACATTCATCGATCCACTGGCGCAACCTGTCGCCGCCAGGTTCCAGAAATGCCTGCTGAAGCAGTGAGCCATACTTGAGCAGTTCCACCTGCCATCCGAAAGAGGTGAAGACCGCTTGCAATCTTTCGCAAAGCCCCTCCTGGATAACTGCATCGAGGCTTTGACGATTGTAATCTATGATCCACCAGGTATTTCTCAGGCCGTGTTTGCGTCCTTCGACCAAGGCTTCAAAGACGTTTCCCTCGTCCATTTCAGCGTCGCCGAGAAGCGCGATCATCCGCCCTTCCGGTCGGGAGACTGCCCAGTCCTTCGCCTGAACATAGTCCTGGGCGATGGAAGCAAAAAGCGTCTGTGCCACACCAAGCCCTACCGAACCGGTGGAAAAGTCGACTCCTGTCGTGTCCTTGGTTCGCGACGGATAGGACTGCGCGCCTTTATAGCCTCGAAAGTTTTCGAGCTTTTCGCGCGTCTGGCTCCCAAGCAGATACTTGATCGCATGATATGCAGGGCTGGCATGGGGTTTGACTGCAACGCGATCCTGCGCACGAAGGATGTCGAAATAGAGCGCTGTCATGATTGTAACCAGGGATGCCGAGGAAGCCTGGTGCCCTCCGACCTTGATCCCGTCCTCGTGGGGTCGAATATGGTTGGCGTGGTGGACCATCCAGGCGGCGAGCCACAGCACCTTGCGTTCAAGCTGTTCCAGGATTGTCAATTCATTCATTTCAGTCATCCTCCTCAACAACGCCGAGGCTAGCGTGACTGCATTGGAGAGCGGTGCTAAAGTTGAGCGGAAAAAGCCACCCAATTGGCGACTCCTGCCAATTGCGATAGAAAAATTGGTGAAATCTGCTAATGCACGATTTGGACGACATAGACCGAAAAATCATTTCCGCACTGCAGTCGGATGGCAGGCTGTCGATCCTTGCCCTCTCGGAAATTGTCAGCCTGTCGGCATCGCCATGCGCGCGACGTGTCCGATTGCTTGAAGAGGCAGGTGTCATCAGCGGTTACGTCGCAGTGGTCGATCAGGCGAAAGTCGGCCTGCCCATCAGCGTATTTGCATCGATCAAACTTGAGCGCCAACGGGAAGAAGAACTGGACAGGTTTTCGCAAGCTGTTTGCCGATGGCCGGAAGTGGTCGACTGCTTTTTGATGACGGGACAAAGAGACTATCTCTTGCGCGTCGTCGTTAAGGATCTTGAAGCTTACGAGCGCTTTCTGAAGGACAAGCTTACGCGGCTCGATGGTGTTGCATCCATTGAATCGAGCTTCGCCCTGGGTCACGTGAAAAGGTCCAATATGTTGCCGATCGTTGCCGATGGCAGGCGCGCCTAGAGAAGGCATTAGAGCGGCCCGCCGCACATTACGGCATCACACATTCAGCTCCAGTACCAGAATTCAGCGAGTGAAATCGCACTGCCTCTCTGTTCGAATGAATCAATCGTTGCGACAGGCAGATGCAATGAAGAAGCCGCTCTCACACACCAGCCTTGCAGCGTCTTCCGTTCCGGATGCCGCAGACAGGGTCGTCCAATCGGGACCGGGAATAGGCGAGGGCTGGGCTATCGCCCACCACGGCGAATTGCTGCAAGGCGTGTTCGAGAGTCACGATGGTCGACTTCATCGTGGTCTTGTCACTTTGCCGATGCCGGCCTTGCAAACCCACGCAGTAGCGCACCTGGATGGCGCCTCCGATATCTACGTCGAGCCCCCCGATCGCCACAAGGCTGCCCATGCTGCTTCAATTGTACTCGGCCATCTCGGTTGTCATGAAGGAGGGCGCCTCACGCTCGACAGCAGGATAGCTGTTGGGCACGGCTATGGGTCCTCTACCGCCGATGTGGTGGCCACGATCCGCGCGGTTGCTGCGGCCAAGGACGTAGCTTTGCCACGGCAGACAATTGCCGAGCTCGCAGTCCAGGCAGAAGGCGCCAGTGATGCCATTGTCTACGACGACCAAGCGATCTTGTTTGCCCACCGAGAGGGCTCGATACTCGAACATTTCGGGCCATCCCTCCCGCCGCTGCTCGTCGTTGGCTTAACAGAGCCGGGCGTAAAAGAAGTCAACACCTTGCGTTTTCCCCGTGCCCGCTATGGCAGTGAAGAAATACAGGTTTTCAAGGTGCTTAGGGGATTGATGCGGCGCGCTGTCGACCAACAGAACCCATGGCTTGCCGGGCGGGTAGCGACAGTAAGTGCGCATATCAATCAGCGCTACCTTCCCAAACCACAGCTGGCAGCGGTGCAGGAGATTGCTGAGCACCATCGCGCTTGCGGTGTCCAGGTTGCCCACAGCGGTACGGCAATGGGTATCCTGCTGGACCCGGCAATGAGAAACGCGGCGCGGCGTGCTCGCGAAATTGCCCAAGCGGCAACAGCTATAGGACTTGAAGCTCATCAAATCTTCCTGATCAATGCCGAGAAGCCGAGCCGATGAGCTCTAACACTGAATACCTGCGCGCTTGCGAGAGTCCGCGGTTTGCCAAACTGGCGCCCAACCTGCATGCTGCCTGCTTTCATCTCATGAAGCTTCAGCCTGCTCGCTACATTATCGAGCGGGCAGCCGCCTCGGGTCAGCTTGTACCGAGAGGGCGCATTGTCGAGACGACGTCGGGAACATTCGGGCTAGCCCTTGCCATGGTGGCTGCAACATTTGGCTACGATCTTACCCTGATCACTGCCTCAAGTTTGGTCGGTCCTTCCTTCATTCATCGCCTGGAAAAACTTGGCGTCGAGGTAATCGTCACGAACGATATCCGAGGCGACGGCAATCAAGTTGGTCGCCTTGAGCGGCTTCGCGAAGTAATGGCCGCTCATCCGCAATCCTACTGGCCGCAGCAGTATCACAATCCGGAGAACGCTTTGGCCTATGCGTCGTTTGCTGAGGAAATTGCGCGATCAATCGGCAGGGTAGACTACCTTGTCGGCTGCGTAGGATCAGGTGGGTCGCTGTGCGGTACGGGAGGATTTCTGCGGCACCTCTTTCCCACCTTGCAGGTAGTAGCAGTCGACACGCAGGGAAGCGTTCTTTTCGGGCAACGTGCACGCAAGCGCTTGTTGCGAGGGCTGGGCAACTCCATCCTACCCGCCAATCTCCGTCATCAGATCGTGGACGAGGTTCATTGGGTCGGTGCGCTTCCTGCTTTTTGTGAGACCCATGCGCTCTATCGGACGCATGGCATCTTCATGGGCCCGACCAGTGGGGCGGCAGTCTTGGTCGCAAGGTGGGTTTCGGCAAGCCATCCCGAAGCCGTCACGCTGGCGATCCTTCCTGATGAAGGCCACCGCTACCTGGAGACAGTCTACAATGATGACTGGCTGGCCCGGGTGCCCGGCTGGCCGATGCGGCCACCGAAAAATCCTGTGACTCTCACGCGCATCCAGAACACTGGAGAAACGGATTGGACACGCTTTTTGTGGCGACGTCGTTCACTGGGAAAGCTTGCACCTTAGACAGGGTTCTCAAAGTGATTTCGTCGGTAAAGGCTCTCAAGCCAAGCCATGGCATCATGAACTGAAACAAATGGCTTGGGGTCTGCCGCAGCTGCCTCAGCTGACCTATCAAGATCCTTCAACCCACTCGCAGTGACAATAGCAACCACCTTGTTCTCTCGTGCAATTATTCCCCGCTGTTTTAAGGATGCGATAGCTGACAAGGGCGTTACAGATGCCAGTTCCGCCAGGATACCCTCGCGCCGAGCCAGCTCCTCTTGCAGGGCGATGAGGTGATTGTTGTCGACGCTCACTGCGACACCATTGGATGCCCGCAAGGCAGCTAAAGCCTGGTAGGTGCTACGTTTGGCACCAATCGATACGGCGAGCGTTTCGAATTTTGCCGGCGCCTCGACGATAACATCGGAGTCCACTTTCAGTGTCGCCCCTAGGGACCCATGCACCTCGGCAGCGACAAAGCGCGGCAAGGCGCTGATTTCACCCGCCTTCAGCAATTCAGCAAACCCTTGCCAGAGGCCGACGAGCGCGTCTCCATAACAAACCGGAAGCGCGCACCAATCGGGAGCAATACCGCCAAGTTGCGCAACAAGTTCATAGGCAATGGTTTTGTAACCGGCGATGCCTGCGGGATGACTGCCGACTACCGGTTCGTGGAAAGGCGACGTGACGAACCAGCCCAATTCCTGGCTGGCTTTTTGCAGCAGGGGCCATCTGTCGGCCTTGTTGGCGAGCGTCAGGACGGTTGCGCCGTATTTCCGGACCTGCGCCAGCATAGGGGTCCCGATGCCAGCAAAGGTGACGACGACGCAGTCGAGCCCTCCCTTGGCCGCGTAGGCCGCGAGCGAGGCACCCGCATTGCCCGACGAGGCCGTTGCAACAACCCGGGCACCAGACAGGCGCGCCATTGAGACGGCGACTGTCGAAAAACGATCCTTGTGAGACCACGTCGGATTCCTGCCCTCGTCCTTGATGTAAAGCTGGTCCAGTCCGAATTCCTGCCCCAGTTGATCTGCTCTCAGCAGGGGTGTCAGTCCTTCGCCGAGGGAGATTGCCTTTTCGATCTCGCAGGGGAGCCTGTCGGCGTATCGCCAGAGCGAAGGCGTGTCGCCTCCCGGCAACCTCGTATCATCTGTCGAAATGACCTGCAGGTTTGATGCTGCGTCAGCAAAACAATGTGGACAGCCGCGGGAATCGATGTGCACATCAAACGGGAACGACGTTCCACAGCGGATACAGACGTATAGATGGGCACGGCCGATTGCTACGCCTTCACAGGCTTTCCCAATTGCTGTCATGGATTGATTAACTTCCCCCGCTGGTCGGGATTCGCGTGTTGCGAACCAGCAGAGATCCTTGCTGCACGTTACGTTTAAACGTCTGCAATGAACCAGTCGCGGCTGGGCATGTCAATGTAAAATGTTCACTATAGTGTGTCGCATTAAAGTGTACACGCCGCTGATTTGCCCTGATGGGCATTCGCGCGATTGTAGGCTTCAACGTACCGAGATTGCGGCGTGAGCGGGGACTGTCCCAAGAGGAACTCTCCTTCCGTTCCGGCTTCACACGAGCATATCTAAGTGGTCTTGAAGCTGGCCGTCGAAACCCGACGATCGATTCGCTTTCGAAACTAGCCCAGGCGCTGGACACCGAGATCGAAGAACTTATCCGACCCCCGTTTGCCGAAGCGAACCAGAAAACGCGCAACGGAAACGGCGGTTAGTCCGCGCGCTTTTCACCTTTTACTTGCGTCGGAGGGTTGGCAATCAGGCGTTGGAAGTCGACTCCTAACGCCACTGCCAGGACTTCCACGGTGTCGATGGTTGGGGAATTCTGTTCTCTTTCCAGCTTGCCGACGTAGTTCCGATCAAGGCCAGCCAATCTTGCCAGCTTTTCCTGAGACAAGGCGGAGCGTTGGCGTAATAACCGAAGGTTTCGGGCGAATACGGATCTCATTTTCATGAGATAAGGCCGCCCAACGAATACTGTTTTCGCCACCTACTTTAGTAATCATTCGGATGCGGAACCCTTGTCCGACAAACAGGCACGGACCTATTGCTATCAGGATACAAAATGGCCCGGCTCCGCATTGATGAACGAGAATGAACTGCTTGGCATCCTGAAGACGGTTCGAGAGATCGACGACGCGACGGATATCGACAACATAGTCGCTACGTTCTGTAATGCTTTGAAACGTTTTGGCCTTACCGCCTGCCTTGTCACCAACCTACCGCGCCCGTCTGATCGACGCTGGTACGAGCGGGTTATTTTCAATGGTTGGCCAATCGATTGGTATGATCGTTACACATCACGCCAACACTACCGCTTCGACCCATGCGCGGCCAAATCCCGGAACACGGCTTATCCGTTCGTCTGGAATGACATCGTGCACTGTGATCTTGCACCGCCAGCCCGCCGCGTGATGGACGAGGCGGCCGAACTTGGCCTTCGCAACGGCATTTGCGTTCCCATCCACGCTCCTTTCAGGGAACCGGCGGTCGTAACGGCAGCGGGATTGTCTCCCGAACTCTCACCATCGTGCGTTCGGATGATAGCATTGCTTGCAAGGGAGGCGTTCCGGGCCGTCTCGCGGGTCGGCGAAGACACAGAAGACAACGCATCAATACTGTCAAAACGCGAGTGTGAAATCCTGCAGTGGACGGTTCTCGGCAAGACTGCCTGGGAAATTTCATGCATCTTGAACGTGTCCGAGCACACGATCGCCACTCACCTGCGCAATATACGGCGGAAGCTCGATACAGCCAATATTGCGCATGCTGTCGTCGAGGCGCTACGCCGGCAGTTGATACAGCTTTAGGCTCGCCGGAGATTGGACGGACGCCCGCTGGCGATCCGGCCCTGCAACGCATATGCTTCTCACCGACAAGGCGGCCGCCAAAATGGCGTTGCGTTAGCCCGGTGTGATCCAGAGCGATCGCCCTGAGCACGCTTCGGATAAGGTAGCGCTGAACTTCGATCGCAAGTCTTGGGCGGGGTGGACGCGCCCAACTTAGGAGGGAGAAGATCTGTAATTCTGTTCTCCGATTTGCGACGGACAATCCCAGAATCTCGGTATGGCCAACACGCTGCCCAGACAAGAAACATGGCTGCAGGAGCTTGCTATGTTTCAAGTGCACATTGTCGACCAAAGCAACCAGACTGCTTACGCATCCTATATCGAGCAAATGTACCGGCTGCGATATGAGATTTATGTCAAGGAACGAGGCTGGCAGGAACTTGATCGCCCGGACAAACGGGAGATTGACGCCTTCGACACCTCAGATGCTGTCTATCTTCTGGGAATTTTGCCTGGCAGAGGTGTGGTGGCAGGATCTCGTTTAGTCCCCACGATCAGTCCACATCTCCTGAATGACGTTTTTCCGATGCTTGTCGAAGGAGAGGTTCCGCGCGCTTCGGATATCTTCGAATGGACCCGCATCTTTGTCGCGAAGGATTTTCGCGAACGAGGTCGGCCCAGCAAGGCGGCCGGAATGATGTATTGCGCCATTCTCGAGCACTGCTTGCGCAATAGCATTAGCCACGTGACGATTGTGTGCGAGCAATTCTGGGTAGCACGCCTGAGCGAACTCGGCTGGCGTCCTAAGCAACTTGGAAGGGCAGTCGAACGAGGCGGTGAGTCGTTAGTGGGGCTGATGGTAGAGATGTCTACTCACGCGCTCGTCACGACCCGCAAGTTCTACACGATCAACCAATCCTGTCTGGCGGATCCAACAAACCCGTTCGCGTCAAAACCATAGAGTATGGAGACCTGCTCGACAATGCAGTGTGCGGATACTTCAGTGTCCGCGGCAATGAGTTACGCGATAGAACGGCACCAGCGCTGCTCCTTGCGGCTCCATTCGCTGATGACCGGACCTGGCGTCGGGACTTCTTCCTTGAAGCGTTCGAGTATTCAAGTGGCCCGTGCATTTGAATACATGGCGCGCCGGCGCTTTGTGCGGCAGAAGGCGCTGGGATCGGCGGATGCGCTGCAGAAGGTCCTTTATTGCATGGCCTTGTCCATAGGAAGAGGCCAGATATTCACCTCTAGGGAGGTCGCAATTATTCAGCGCTCACTCGAAGGATTTGAGTGGTCTCTTAAGATTGATTTCAACGCTGACCGGCCCTCATATGTAAGCGTTCAACAGGTTGTCCATCCGAACTCTCCGTGATTCTCGGCGGCTTGGGTGTGCGGCAGGTGATCAGTCGACAGAGGCCGATGGCGGCGCGCAAGCCGCAGCCCCTATGCGCAAACGGTGCGCAAACGTGGCGCCGTATGCCACTTCTCTCAAAATCAGGCCGTCGTCCGATGGTTCGGCAAGGACGGCGGGCTCGCCCGCGGGTAGCGCGACAACTCCGTAAATGCGAGTGTAGGTTCTAATTGGCGAGTGGACGTGAGCTGTGCACTGTGCATTTCGCTAGTTTTGGCCCATGAATCCGGAGATGGTCAATCAATGAAACCGCTGATCCTGATCGTCTCTCAGGATCCGGAGTTTTTCCTGATCTTCAGCCACATACTGGATGCAGACGGTTTTTCATGCGAACTGGCTGCACGATCAGCTGCCGGTCGGCTGTGTGCTGACAAAAAGCCTGTTGCGGTCATTGTGGATTGCCAAGCGGATGACGAGTCCGCCCCTGCGCTTTGCAAGCAATTGAAGCATGGCGAAGCAACTCGACACATATCGATTGCCGCATTGGTTGCGCCAAAAGCAGACATCCAACACCTTGAACTCCTCAAGGCCGGGATCGACGAATGCTTCATCCGGCCGTTCGCGCCGGCAAATTTGCTTTCCTATCTGCGAACAGCGAGGGCAACGAGCCGCAGCCAGACCGATGGCCCGGAAAGTCTCAATCACGACGGGCTTCAACTCGATCTTGAAACCTATCGTGTCCGCTATGGCGATCGCGACATCCATCTGGCTCCAATCGAATTCAGGCTCTTGCGGCACTTGATGCGCTCACCGGGGAAAGTCTTCCACAGACAGGAACTGGTACAGGCTGCGTGGCCGGACAACCGGCAAGTGGACGCGCGCAGCGTCGATGTGCATGTCGCCAAACTGCGAAAGATGCTGAAGCAAGCCATGAATAAGGACCTGATCCGCACCGTGCGTTCAGCCGGATATGCTCTCGCCACAACTGACATGTGAAAAAGCGATCCCCGGTTATGGAGGCGCACCGTCCTGTGACAGTCCGGGCACTACCGAAATTGCGTGATTGCGATCGCTGCAAGCCGCGCAATCATGGCTGCCGATCAAAGAGGGGCTTGTGCCGCTTCAACTTAAATCGCTTACGATATGGGACAGCGCCGTCATAGCGGGGCTCATGTTGGACCATGTGCAAAGCCAGTTCGCTGGAGGGCCGCCAGCATCTGTTTTTCGGTCCCTTCAAAATGCCCGCTATCCTGACATGCAACATGCCTTTGCAATCGTGGAAGACGAGCAAGCTGTTGGCTTCTTCATTCTCAAGGAGCGCCTTGCCTTACCCGTTTGGGCAAGCGACGGTGCAATCACCATTCACAACTTCTCGATAGGCCAGCAATTCCAAGGCAACGGCTACGGTCGGCATGGATTGATCTTGGCAACACAATGGTGCGCAGAAAACCGGCCGCGAGCAAATTATATGGAACTCGCGGTCAACCTGCGAAACGCTGCAGCCATCCGGCTTTATATGAGCGTTGGGTACGTGGACAGTGGCAGGCGCATTGAAGGGCCTTTGGGCGAGCTGGAGGTGTTAACGTACCCCTTGTATCGTGTCCGGACACCACAATAGACGTGAATCCAAAATCCAGTGCGATCGTTGAATCAACCGGCGTCTGCCATCACCTTGAAAAGACAATCTCCTGGATTGGTAAGCGATGGTGCGCGCCGGCAGGCAACCACTCCCGACGCTTCGAAATGCAATGTTTCAGGCGGCCTCATTGGCCAATCGAAGTGATGTATTGAGCCGGCTACTTGCCCTGCCTGAACTTCCTCACCGAGTTTTGCTGCAGGCTCGAAGATCCCACGCGAGCGGGCGTAGACGAAAGCGCTTCGCCCGGCAACTTTCATCACGCGTGTCGCTCGCGCTTTTTCGATCACAATACGGGGCAGTATGCCGCAATGCTTGAGCACGCGTCTAATTCCCTGCTCGGCGAGCTCCAGGCCATTTCTGGACAGTGTGGAACCGCCGCCAAGTTCTGTGGTCAGGGCTGGAATGTTTTTATCTTGCGCCGCCGCTGCAAGCGTCGTCAGACCACCTCCACCAGCGCCATCGGTGACGAAGCTTATCGGTGCGCCGAAGACTTCCAGCAATTTGCGAAGCCGTGCGCTTTCTTCATCGGTCCGGCCGGGGCGCACAAGTGCACTGGGGACATACTGAAGCGAACGTCCGCCAGAATGCAGATCAATAACGACATCGGCCAGCGGAAACAGCACCTCGCTTACGTAGTGAGCGATCATCTGCGTTGGCGATCCGAACGCTCCTCCAGGGAACATCCGGTTGAGGTTACCTTCATCAATTGGCGAAACCCTGCGGCCCGCAACCACAGCTGGGTAGTTGAGGGCGGGCAGTATGATCAGTCGCCCGCGCAGGTCGCTTGGGCTGATCATCCTGGCCAGGTTGAGCAAAGCGACCTGGCCTTCGTATTCATCGCCGTGATTGCCTGAAACCAGCAGCGCCGTTGGGCCCTCACCATTGCGAATGCAAACCAGAGGGATGGGAATCCAACCGTAGGCCGAAACGTCGGTCGAATGGGGGAGCCTGAGGCAGTCGGTTTGCTTGCCCTCGGCGTTGAAGTCGACGGGCGTCCAGATCCTGGTTATGGCTTGCATGATGCTCGTTCCCAAGTAGATATCAGTGGAGAATTTTGTCGAGGAAATGTCTCGTCCGCTCGTTCTCAGGCGAAGAGAAAAACTTCTCAGGAGTCGCTTGCTCTACAATGCGACCCTGGTCCATGAAGATCACCTGATCGGCTACTTCGCGGGCGAAACCCATTTCATGAGTGACGCACAGCATTGTCATGCCGGTCTGAGCGAGATCGGCCATGACGTCCAGGACTTCCTTGATCATCTCAGGATCTAGCGACGACGTCGGTTCGTCAAACAGCATGAGCTGGGGGTTCATGCATAGCGCCCTCGCAATCGCGACTCGCTGTTGCTGACCACCGGACAGTTGGGCCGGATACTTCGAAGCCTGATCGGGAATTTTAACCCGTGTCAGATAATGTAGGGCAATTTCGTTTGCTTCACCTTTTGATTTTCCTCTGACCCGCCTCAACGCAAGTGTGCAGTTGGCGAGGACAGTAAGATGCGGGAAGAGATTAAAACTCTGGAACACCATGCCGGTCGTGCGTCGCAACTGTGCACTCTGTCCCGGATTCAAGCCCAGCTGACAGCCGTGCAGGGAAATGGAACCTTCCTGATAGGCTTCCAGCCCATTTATGCAGCGGATCAATGTCGATTTGCCGGATCCTGATGGGCCACAGATAATGACGCGGGATCCTGTGTTTATGCGAAGCTCTACGTCTTTCAACACGTGATAATTCCCATACCACTTGTTAAGCGCGGTGATCTCGACAGCATGAGGGGTGGAGTGCAATTTCGTGTGTCCTTGTAAAGTGGTCTAGCGGCGCGAGGACCGAAACATCCTGTCCTCAAGCCGTTTCACCGCGTGTGCGGCAACGAGAGCCAGGGCCAGGAACAGGAGACCGGCAACGGTCAGAGGTTCGGCGTAGCGATAGGTGTCCGAGGCGATGTCAAATGCGCGGCCCAGCATTTCAGGGACGGCAATGACGGCCAGGTAGGGCGTGGCTTTCAAGATGGAAACAAAATAGTTTCCAAGCGGCGCAGCTATGTTGCGCAGCATTTGCGGAGCCAGGACGAAAGCAACGGTGTCGAGGCGACTCAAGCCAAGGGCGACGGCTGCTTCCTGCTGTCCTTTCGGAATCGCATCGATGCCGGCCTTGAAGACCTCGGCCAGGTAACCACTGAAATAAACGCTGAGGCCAAGAACTCCCACCACAAGGGCAGGCAGCCGAATTCCATAGAATGGCAGGATAAAATAAAGCACATAGAGCCAGGCCAAGACCGGTGTCGAACGGATGAAGTCCACAATAAAGCGGCTTACCCAGCCGAGAGCGCGCCCGGTTCGGCGAGTGATTTCTAAGGTAAAGCCAAGCGCCACGGCGCCGACGCAACTTGCCAGAGCAACGCCCAAGGTTGTGCCGATCACACCCGTTATGATCGGAATGGTGGTCAGGGCAAATGCGAAATCATAGCTCACTTGGAAGCCTCCCGGCTATACCGATCCGCACCTCCACCCAGCGGCCAATCAAAGCTATCGGGTAACAAACCACGAAATAGGCGAGCAGTAGGGAGGTATAAATGCCTGCAGGATTGTACTCGAGTTGGGAAATTTCCTTGGCGCGGAAGGTCATATCGGTGAGTGTTACGAGCGATACCAGCGACGTTCCTTTCACCAGTTGGATGAGAAGGTTCATGAACGTGGGCGCCATCGCGACGAGGGCTTGGGGCAATTCCACCAGCATAAGTATCTTGCGTCGGGAAAGACCGAGCGCGCGGCCAGCTTCGACTTGACCGCGATCTATGGCCTGCAATCCCGCCCGCACCGCCTGGCTGGCATAGCCGCCAATGTTGAGCCCGAGTACCATGGCGCTTACCGTCATGGCAGATAGCTCGATGCCGAAAACGGGCAGAGCATAGAAGAATACAAACAACAGGATTATTACCGCGGAGCTGCGCCAGAACTCGATGATCGCAGTCACGAGCATGCGCAGCAGCCCGTTTGCAAGAAATTGCGCGATGCCGAAGACCAGTGCGAAGGGAATAGCGAAAACTAGGCCGTACAAGGTCACAAGTGCCGTGACACGAAACCCTTCGAAGATTCCGAGCCATATTTGAAAGACTGTCATCTGCGGGCCCAACTCAGTTGCTGTTGCCGCAGAGCTGGTCTGCGGTAAGGCCGGGTGGCACCGCTTCAGGATCGCCGAAACCATATTTGTTCATGAGCCCTCCCAGGGTTCCATCGGCTTTCAGCGTCTCCAGTCTCCTGTTGTAGATGTCGCGCAGCTCGCGATCTTCCAGACGGAAGGCAATGGCGGCGTAGTTCGCCGAACTCTCAGGCACGGTGAAAGGGCTTGCCCGCTCAAGGTCAGTGGCGCTGCCTTGCGAAAGAAGGCCGATAACCGTCGGCGAAGAGAACAATGTGACATCAATTCTGCCTGCTCGAAGCGCGGAAAGATTGGACTCCACATCCGGGAAAAGCAGCATGCGCTCTTCAGGGACACCGGCGGCGGCCGCGTGCTTGGCGGTGGTGCTGCCTCTTCCTGCCCCCATCACAATGTCTTGTCGGGACGCGATATCGCTGTAGCTGTGGATCGCTTTCGGATTCCCCGTCAAAACGATCGCGGCGTCCGGCACCTTGAGGTCAGGCGTGCCGAAGGCGACTTGTTTGCATCTTTCGGGCGTGATGGCGAGACCCGAGGCAATAGCATCGAACCTTCCCGCAAGCAGCCCGGGAATGAGGGCACCGAATTCCGTAACGCGCAATTCGATTTCCTTGACGCCTAGATCGGCGAATGCCGCCTTCATGAGGTCAGGGTGCCATCCGGAGAGCTCGTTAGTCTTTTCATCCCGATAACCCCACGGTGCGCGGTTGTGGATGCCGATGATCAACGTACCGTTTTGAAGAACGCGCTCCTTCGTACTCTGCGTCGCAGATGCCGGCGTGGGGTGTGCGCCCAGAACCAGCAGCAACGCAAACAGAAAGCCTGTTAGATTTGATAGGTGCGGGATGCTGTTTCTCATCATTTCTTCCTCCCGTTCAATGAGCCGGTATTGCGAATGTCGCCGGCTTAATGGGTGTCGCCGGGTCCGAAGCGATAATCAGCTCTGCTCCATTGTGGCGACGATGCGATTAAAGGTAGACTAGGTATACCAAGTGTGTCAATGTTTATGAACTCTAGATGAACTTTTTATGTCCTGCCGCAGATAGAGCGCTACGCGCGGTCGTCTGCAAAAGGGATCGCGAACAAAGGAAAAACGATGAGTGGCGTGCTACATGAAAAGATCCGCCGAGAGATTCTGCGGCGCGTCGATGACGGCACTTACCCTGCAGGAAAGCCGCTGCCGTCAACTGCGCAACTCGCCGAAGCCTTCGGGGTGAGCGCGATCACGGTCAAGCGAGCCTTGCGAGACCTCCAAACAACTGGCGTCTTGCGTGCAGTTGCGGGGCTTGGGACTTTTGTGCGCGAACGCAGCCGGTTCATCCGCGACCTCGGCTTCTCCTTCAACTCGCTTGAAGACGCCAGACGCCTCGGGCTCGATGTGACGATACAATTGCTCTCGATATCGAATGAAAAGGCCAAAGATCCCGCCTTTGCTATTTTCGACCCGCCGGATCGGCCCATGCTCTGCATTCGCAGAGTCATCAGCATCGGCGAAACGGCGGTGATGCACGATACGTCGTATTTGCCCGTTCAGTTCGACGAGGCTGTCATGGCCGTATTCGCCTCCAAACTCATCATGGAGGCGCTGGAGGAGCGTGACGTCCACTTTACCACGAGCAAGCTCCTGATAGACGCGGCGCCGGCGTCGCGAGATGCCCAGGAAGTCTTTGAGATCCCCAACGGCTATCCCATGCTGCGCAGGCTTTATAGGCTGGCGACAGAAGATCCGGCCCTTTTCGTGCTCGGCATCGCAGCCTCACCATTCGACCGATTGGCCTGCACTGTGGACCTGGACCTTAGCAAACGAGGACGGACTGGCCCCTCTCGCGCCGAGCGCAAGCGCAACAAACCAGATCGCTCACCCTCATAACGAAAGGAAACATAATGGAAAACCCAGTTGTGCCGGCGTCGCCGGTACCGGCGACGGATCCTGCTGAGCTGGACAACAGGCTGAACACCATCCGGCGAGAAATGGTTGTGGAAGGAATTGATGTTCTTCTTCTTACCGGGCAGAAGAACATTGAATATTTCACGGACTACAGGACGTTGTCCTGGGCATACAATGCCCGACCGCTGTTTGGTTTGATTGATGAACAAAGGTTTATAATCTGCGCCAATCGGATCGAGGCGAGGAATCTCGAATCGCAGGTGCGCCGTTTTTCAACGGTCTACTATCAGGGCTATCTCGCCGAAGGCGCGCAGACGTTGCTGGCCACACTCCCGGCCTACCGAGGCCCGGGGAAGCTGGGAATTGCCATTGATTGGGGCCAAGACATGTTCGGACGCGGATGTGTCGAGATCGTCGCAGACATGGCAGCACGCAGCGACGTGACCTTGAAAAGCGGCGCCACTGCATTGTGGCGCACACGTATGCAGAAGACACCGTTCGAGGCCGCGCTGAAAAGACAATCCTTTGCGATCGTAAACGAAGCATTCGACCGTGTTATCGCAGGGGCCCGCCTCGGTGTCTCGGAAGCAGATTTGTGCCGGACCCTCCAGGCACATATCATGGACAACGGAGCAGATCGTGCAGATCAGATTGCCATGATTTTCGGGCGAGGGGACTTCATCTACAGCAGGCTGCCGTCGCAGCGGCGCCTGGAAGTCGGGCATTATCTATGGACAGATTTTCGGGCTCCTTATGGCGGCTATCCAGCCGATCGCAACAGGATCGCCAGGGGTGGAGATCCAGAAAGTTGGGAGATGAAAGCCTATGAGACGACACGAAACCTGACGATTGCGCTTGCCCGAAGCGCCAAGTCAGGCATGACGTGCGGCGATCTTTTCGATGTCTTTGAAGATTTATGGCGATCTGCAGATTTGCCGCCGGCCTACGGCATGGTGTCGCGTATCGGGCACGGAGGTGGGCTGGAAGTGACAGAGCCGCCCTCAATCAGCAAAAATAATCCGCAAGTCATCAAGGAGGGAATGATTTTGCATTTGGAGCCTAAACTCGAACTCGATGGTGCGGTTTTTCAGTTCGAGGAGGTGATTTACGTTGGTGAGCAGGGAGTAGAATTTCTAAGCGAGATTTCTCCAGCAGAGCTTCCCGTCATTAGGTGAAGTGTGCCAATCGGCATCAATCTCGAGCACCCACGGTCAATCATGTCGGTTTGATTGTCCGGAGTATCCAGCAATCCAATAACCGCTTGCAACTGAGCAAATATCCACGGAACTCACCTACATTCAGCCGCGTCGGCTCCAGCCGCACGGCAAGCGCATCGACCGGCTGTTCGATGATTGGCGTGAAAGCGGAAAGCGCCGTAAAGGCAGGGCAAGAAAACCCCGCCGAAGAACTGCGTGGTTCGATTTCAACCCTGACAGCATTCTACGAAAGTTGAATACCTTCCATCTATTTCAAGGATACACCGTATAGCGCAGTCCGAACCGAAAGTCTGGAGATTGAGGTGAAGAAGAAGCATTTGTTCAGCAGCGGTGGTAAGCACATTGCGAGTTTGGTGGAAGGCTACCTGTATAGCCCAAGCGGAAGGAACATCGGTCGATACCTGGAGAAGGAACAAATATTCGTCGACAGAGGTGGAAAGTACCTTGGCGAGCTATTTGGTGAACATCGGCTGTTGAGAAGGTTAGCTTCGCCATATGAGGGTATCGTGTTTGACGGCTACGATGCACCCGGTGGGGTCGCAGACCCTGAGGCTCCTGGTTACTTTGGTAACATAGGTAAGATCACTGGATTTGATGACATTCCGCAGGAAGAGCTAGAGGCCTAGATGCCGTAATGGGACCGCGCTGCTCCAATAGCCAAGAAGGCGGCTGTCCCTCAGAGTGATGATGTTGAACGGGTCTGATTATGTCCGCCCCAAGCATCAAGCGAGGGACAACCATGGACTATCCTGCAAGAATTGATGTCTCGCTGGAACAGAGCAGCGTTTGCGTGGTGGATTTATCAGGCAAGATCGTGCGAGAGGCGACGCGGTCGCCGCCATGGTGGTAACAAGAAACCCGAGCGGCGACTATTGATGACCCCGCGCGGGAGCCTAAGGAACGGTTTAACGCTGTTTTCCGCATCGCGAGTGGCTTGAACGTCTCTAGAACAACGATACCCCTACGCCTGGTAGGCCTATCAAGGTTTGTGGTTTAAGAGGAAGCGCACTTTCCACTCGTTTCCACGGGCACTGGGAGGTCTAAACCATCCACCGAAATCAGGCAGTACGCGCTCGTAGACGCGCCATTCTGCCGATGCAGCTTAACAGTTCCGTAGCCCGGGTGCCCCATCAGGCTCGGCAACTTGGCTCAGGGCCGCAAATACTGCCGACCAGAATCTATAATCACCTAGTCGATCATCGCAGTGTGCCGTAAAAGCACCCCATGCAGCAGTCGTCAGGGCGGATGCCCCCAAAAGCCTGAGAGTCATTTCCGCCGCGGCTGCTGGATCGGCAAAATCCCACAACCCGGTCTCTTCAGATATTTTCCATGATTCCATGCCAGAACCTCCCGCGTCCGGCGCAGGAAGAGCTATGCATTACCGCCGGACGTTGTTGGGAACCCGCGTACGGGCCACGGTAAGAGGCTGGCGCCCAACTCCGTGCCGTCCCTGGCAGTGAAGCCATACATTGCAAAAACTGACACCTGATGCAATCTCGCTCTCATCGAACGAGTGGTCCGCTTCCCTCTAGAAGCTGAGATTGGCATGACATAAGGGCTGGGCTGCCAGTTTCCCTCCAACGGGCGGGCGCCAGCCTGCAACACATCTGATCACTTTGCGCTTCTACAATGGGGGTGAGAAGCCCCGAACAGCAGAACTGGCGCCGATTTAGCCGGTAAAGGAATGCCTTCTGCCCTCCGGCACCCAACGCACCCCATAACATTGCGCCCCCACGCTGTTGACTCGCGTCTAAATGCTCGCAGGTTTTTGAGGTGGAGCGTGAGCATCGCGACGGCCTAAATAAACCATGTCGCCACAAGCCCCAATGAGGCCGAAAAGATCGCGACCGTAGTAATCCATCCCAGAGCGTTGGTGGTGCGGCTGTTGACCTTGTCTCCCATGACCCTGGGATTGTTCGTCATAAGCATGATAAGAAGAAGTAGCGGCGGCGTGGAAAAGCCCTGCACGATGCCGGACCAGACGAGCGCTTTCATTGGATTAAAGCCCAGAAAGTTCAGCCCTACCGCGATTAATGTGAAAACGCCGATCGCGGCATAGAACTTTGGCGCCTCACGCGGCCTAGCATGGAGACTGTGCTCCCATCCAAGCGCCTGCGCCAAATCGTATGCGGCACCCGTCGTCATGACGGGAACTGCAAGGAAGCCGACCCCGATCACGCCTGCCGCGAACAGCACACCCGCGGCTGCACCTGCGAGTGGCTTCAGAGCTTCCGCTGCCTGAGCGGCGGTCTCGATGTCGTGCTCACCGGCCTCATAGAGTGTAGACCCGGTCGAAAGGATAATGAAGTACATGATCAGATTGGAAAAGGTCATGCCGATCAGAATGTCGCGCCGGGAGCGGCGCAGTTCACCTTCGGTGGCGCCCTTGCGCTCCTTCAATGCCGTTCTGCCTTCGGCAATCTCTTCCTCCACCTCCTCATTCGACTGCCAGGTGTAGAGATATGCTGAAAGGGTGGTGCCGATGATAGCGACCAAGATGGACAGGAACTCGCGGCTGAACTCGACCTTAGGAGCAATAGTGCCCCACAACACCGCTGCCATATCCGGTTTAGCCATGACGGCCGAGCCGACATAGGCAAGCAGGGCCAGTGCAAGCCAGCGGAAGATGTTGCGTATGAGTGTGTAAGAGCCCCAAAGCTGGAGAGCGAAAATCACGGCCGCAACGACGATTACGATGAGGTGAATTGGAACAGGAAGGAAGATGTTGATGGATGCAGCCATGCCGCCGAGATCGGCGGCTGCTTCAATCGTGTTGCCGATCAGCACGCCGAGGAGGACGGCCCAGAGCAGCCAGCGTGGGTAGAAGTCTTTGATGACATGAAAAAGGCCTCGGCCAGAAACCTGCCCGAGCTTCGACGAGAGATACACGACAGTGTACATCATCGGGAGCGTTACAGGAGCGGTCCAAAGCAGGTCCGGGCCGAAGCGCGCGCCGGCACTCGCATAGGTACCGATCGCCGAGCAATCGTCGTCAGCGGCACCCGTGATGAGGCCGAGCCCAAGTGCTCGCCCTATCCCGTCTTTCTTGTGTTCCTTTTTTGGACTGGCGTTACGATCGCGTTGCGTCATTGCGCCCACGCACTAAGAGCGTAATGCATAAGGACGACGAGAGGTCGAGAGCGATTATCCAATAGATGCACCGCAGAACGGGAGTGAAACCTGTTCGGAGAACGCCTGGCGGCACTTGAAACCTCGCAACGGGCCACTTTGTTCCAAGTTCCAGGCACGCGCACCAACCGCGCATTCGTCACGTCGCCAGATGAAGCTTGGCTTGAACGCTTGAGCTGTGTCTCGGTAAGCCGGAATCGATCAAACATCGACAAATCCGCCTGTCGCCACTTGAATCGCGACGAATGTCAGATGAAATCGGGTCCGCGAGGTCGCTACGCGCACCGCCGCGTGCCGCGAGAGCAACCGGCGAACGACCAGACCAAAAGCGCAAGATGTTCAAGCCCAAAGAAATCCTTATCCTGACAGGAACACCTGGTTCAGGCAAAACGACGGCCGCGAACAGCATCGCGCAACTGCCCGGCAGCCCGAAGGTCCACCTCCATTCGGATGACTTTTGGCATTTCATCAAAGCAGGTTCGATTCCGCCGTGGCAAACCGAAGTCCACAACCAGAATGCAACAGTAATCGACTTGGTGGCCGGGGCTGCGGCCCGCTATGCAAGGGCGGCTACTTCGTGCTGGTGGATGGCTTCATTGGAACTTGGTTTCTGGACGCGTTCCGAAACTTGGGATTGGCTCTGCACTGTGTCGTCCTTCGTCCAGATCTGGAAGAGGCAATCAGACGATGCCGCAAGCGAGGCGGCCATACCCTTTCCGATTCCATTCAATTTCTGCCCCGCACCAGCAATTGGGGGATCTGGCGCATAGGAAGGCCATGCGCTGTCGGTAGCGGGCCTGAGCGCTGACGAAACCTGCGACGCAATCGGCAAGGCGGTGGAAAGCGGGCGTTTGCGTCTGAGG
This sequence comes from Borborobacter xinjiangensis, assembly GCF_047739745.1. Taxonomy (NCBI): domain Bacteria; kingdom Pseudomonadati; phylum Pseudomonadota; class Alphaproteobacteria; order Hyphomicrobiales; family Phyllobacteriaceae; genus Borborobacter; species Borborobacter xinjiangensis. The sequence continues at coordinate 26,269 of NZ_JBLLVA010000012.1, forward strand.
TGCACCTGAGAGTGTTTGAAAGGGAATGTCCGTGCGGGCCAACAGCAGCTGGAACGCGGACTAAAAATCAGCTCGAATCCGGCTCACATAGTTTGGACATTGCTCTTTGCCAGCCTTCGGAACCTCTATCAGTGTTGGCCAACCTGGGAGTTGAATGGTGAAGCGTTTCCAAAAGGCCAAGGGCGTGCTACGTCACGCCATGCGCGACCAGTGGCCTTCAATCCGTTACGCGGAGTGGCGCGAGACCTGCACGGCGCTGCACCTATGGTGCCAGATCATAGGCAAGTATCGGCTCGCCCACACGCCATGGCTAAACCATTCCTGGCATGCCACTCTGTACGTCACGCCGCGCGGCCTCACCACAGGGCCTGTTCCGGATCGTGACGCGTTGGTGACCGTCAGCCTAGACTTCTGCGACTACGCTTTGGTGGTTGAGGCAGAAGGAGGCGCGCGCGAATCCTTTCCGCTTCAACCCATGAGCGTCGCCGACTTCTTCGCCGCGACCAAGGCTGCCATCCGGACGGTAGGCGGCCAGCCGACAATGCATGATTTCCCGAACGAAGTGGCTGACGCGGTGCCGTTCGCGGACGACGCTGCAGCAAGGCCCTATGACGCGGAGGCCGTTCGCCGCTTCCACCAGGCGCTGGTCAGCGTATCGCGGGTGTTTGAACAGTTCCGCACCGGCTTTGTCGGCAAGGTATCGCCTGTGCATCTCTTCTGGGGTTCCTTCGATCTTGCAGTCACTCGCTTTTCCGGGCGGAAAGCTCCGCTGCATCCGGGCGGGGTGCCGAACCTGCCAGACAGCGTATCGCGGGAGGCCTACAGCCACGAAGTGTCTTCGGCGGGGTTCTGGCCAGGAGGCTTAGGCGCGGAGGACGCGATGTTCTACTCCTATGCCTATCCTGTACCCGACGGCTTTGTGGAACGGAAGGTGGAGCCTGACGAAGCGTGGTTCGACCGCGAGTTGGGCGAGTTCCTCCTTCCTTATGAGACTGTGCGCCAGAGCAGCGATCCCGTAGGGACGCTGCTGCGCTTTCTGGAGTCCACCTACCGCGCGGCCGCGGATGCAGGGGAGTGGCCGCGAACCGAACTGGAATGTGAGCAAGGCAAACCGGGATCACCGCGGCGTGTATAGCTACGTAGCGGATGGCTTTGAAGCGGAAATGGGAGCAACGCGGTCCTCTCGAAATCCCGTTGAAGTCTTGTGTCCTGCAGCCCGAGAATCGGCTATCAGGGCCGCAACGTCGGCCGCCGGCCTGGGCCTGCTGAACAGATAGCCCTGAACCTCTGTGCATCCCTCCGCCCGCAGGCGCTCGAGTTGGTCATGGGTCTCCACGCCTTCTGCGGTGGTGGAAATACCAAGACTGACGCCAAGACTGGTCACGGCTCTTATGATTGCCACCGCTTCCTTTCTTTCTGAGAGCTCGCGTACAAAAGACTGATCGATCTTAATCTTGTCGAAGGGGAATTTATGCAGGTAGCCGAGTGACGAGTAGCCAGTGCCGAAATCGTCCATCGAAATCCGTACGCCCAAGCTTCTGAACTGGTGAAGGGTGGCAAGGTTGTCGTCATTGTCCTGCAACAGGACGGATTCGGTGATTTCCAGTTCAAGTCGGCTTGCATCCAACCCCGAGGAGGCCAGAGCGCTTACGACTGCGGAGAGGAGATTGCGGCTTCTGAACTGTGCCGGCGAGAGATTTACGGCAACATGCAAATGTTCTGGCCAAGTCGCTGCCTCCTTGCAGGCCTGACGCAGCACCCACTCACCGATCTGGACAATAAGCCCGATCTCTTCCGCCAGCGTGATGAACTCCGCCGGCGAGACCATGCCCCGCTCAGGGTGATGCCAACGCAGCAGCGCCTCGAAGCCGGTGATCGCGTTCGACCGGACATTCACCAGTGGTTGATAGAACAGCTCGAACTCGCCGCTGGCGAGCGCCTTGCGCAGATCGAGCTCGAGCAAACGGCGCGCCTGCAACCGCGCGTCCATCTCATGTTCGAAGAAGCGAAACGTATTGCGGCCGTCCGACTTGGCCCGGTAAAGCGCCATGTCAGCGTTCTTCAGCAGTATGTCCGGTTCGAGGCCATTTTCCGGCGCCACAGCGACACCGATGCTGGTGCCGATTACTATTTGCTGCCCGTCGATTTCGTAGGGCTTGCTGAGGGCCTCAATCAAGCAAACCGCGATGTCGCTGGCGGCGGTGGGGCCGGGGATGGAGGATCCAATTACCGCGAACTCGTCGCCACCTAGACGGGCGGCAAAGTCGGCTTCGCGCAAGCTGCCCTGGAGACGTCCGGCCACCGCCTGCAGCAGCTTGTCGCCGACCGGATGCCCTAGCGTGTCGTTCACGCTCTTGAAATGATCCAGGTCGAGGCACAGAACTGCAAGGGCCTCGCCGTTTCGCTGTGCGCGAACCAAGGCCTCCTCCAGGCGCTCGCGGAAGAGAACCCGATTTGGAAGGTTCGTCAGCGCATCATGATGCGCCATATGGACGATGCGGGCTTCCGCCTTGCGTTGCTCGGTCACGTCGATGACTGCAGCAAGGATTGCCCGACGTCCCTCGATGGTGAGCACACGCAGATAAGGATACACATCGATTGTGGTGCCGTCCGCCTTCAAATGGTGCCACGCACGACCGGGCTCATAGGCTTCGGCGACATTCTCGAGCACACGGCGAGCTGCGTCCCGTTCGTTGGCCGGCCGAATATCGAAGACTGACATGTCGAGAAATCGTTCGCGGCTGTAGCCGTAGTGCTGCACCGCTGCGTCATTGACCTGCAGGAAGCGGAAGGTATCGGCATCGAACAGCCACATCGGCACCGGATTGCCTTCGAACAGCAACCGAAACGATTCCTCCTTCGCCTTGATGTCACCAATGTCGGTCAAGGTGATTGAAAGCAGATCACCGATCGGCACCACGCCGACCTTGAAATGGCGCAGCTCACCTTCGACCGGATAGGTTGTCTCGAAGGATTTGCGCGCGCCCGTAGCCAGGGCAACCGACAAATGCTCTCTGATCCCGTATTGCTCAGGCCACAGATTGGTCTCGGTGAGCCGTTTCCACTGCAGCGCTTCGCGTGGCATGCCCATCAACCGCGTGGCGCCGTCGTTCAAGGCGATGATTTGAAAATCAATCGGCTCTCCGCTGGCGTCGCGAACCGCTGCAAGCGCCAGCATCCCCTCGTCTGTCGAGGCAAAGATCGTGTCGACGAGGCTGTAGCGGGACACATGTTCCTTGATGCAGACGAGGAGGATCGGCCGTCCCCACCTGCTTGCCAGTGGCAGCGCCATGACGTCGAACGTTACCACGGCGCCATCGAGCACCTTGTGCGCGACCGACCGCGCCGGCGCTTGCTGTCGCAATGCGGGCTCGATGACGCTGGTCAACGCAAGTGCGCAGTCGGGCTGGATTTGGCACAGCCATTGACGCTTGGCTGTGATGCCAAGCCATTTCTGGAAGATTTCGCCGATCCTGATAACTTCAAAGCCATCATCGCCGTCCTGTCGGACAACAGCGATCTGCTCATTTATGCGGCCGAGACCACCGAGTGCGACGTCCTCATAGGCCGGCAGCGTCTCTCCGTCCTTGAGCGCCGACCGCCATCGGCGTAGCAAAAGCTCGACTTCGAGGGTTTCAACCGATCCGAAGGGAGCTTCATGATCACGAAGTCGCGCCGAAACAGCGAGCATGAACCTGGCCTTTCGCAAGAGTGTCAGGCCCGACCTGTATCGAAAAATCGCCGCGCCAAACCGCTCCTTACCAACGCCGTTGCTAACAAAATCTAACCTGTGATGCCGAAGATGCAGCGCGACGTGTTCCGTGCTAAGCATTAGCTGATTTCGGCATTTTGAACCTTTCCAGGTGGCCATGATCCGAATTGGTCCGATCTCGCCGACGCCGAAGCACAATGTCTTGTCGAAGCGGTCGGTCCATGTCTGCTGACCGTTCATCACATCGGTTCAACGGCGATCCGGGCATTCCCGCCAAGCCGATATTGGGCCTTATGCCTGTCGTCAGCAGTCTTGCGGCGCCGAAGCTCGCCAGCGCGCGATAGAAGCGCTTGCTTACGAATGGTGGCGAGAACTGGGTTTGTCGGGACGGCGCTATTGCTCGAAAGCCAATGAAGCGGGACGCGGAATTATCCAGCTCCATTGCTATGCGGACGGCTCGCCTGAAACCGCACGGCATCTGGCGTTCCGCCACTATCTTCGTGAAAACCCAAAAAATTGCGGCCGAATACGATCGGGTGAAGTTAGCTTGCCAGAGCCAGCACCCTGACGACCCCATGCTTACGGCGACTCCAAGGGGGCCTCGATCAGGCAGGCAGAGCAGATGCGCTTGAGTGGTATAAGATCGGCTGATCAGAACGACGTTCTATGTCCGCTTACCATACTTATGTGACTTGAAATAGTCTTTCGCTCGCAATGAGATGAGTAGCGATTGGTGGCATTTGCCACTTGGTGCCGTGCTTGCTGCCAATATGGCGCATGATCTCCGCGAGAATGCTGCACGCCGTCCGGATAACGATGCCTGTGCGGTGGTGCCGACGGTGTCCAACCAAATGCGGTTGAACCCCTTGAAACGACGTCAAACTGTTCTTCGCGGCTGGATGTTGTATATTGGATAAAGGGTCGAACCCAGAGGGGGCCCTGATGATCATCACGTTATGGCTTGAGAACTTAGGGCTAGGGCAGTACGGGCCGGCCTTCGAAGCGAATGCGATCGACGTTGAGATGCTGCCCAAACTCACCGCAGAAGATCTCAAGGAGATTGGGGTAGCAGCGCTCGCCCACCGCAAAAAGATTCTCGAAGCGGCCGCAATACTTGCCGGGGCCTCCGATGTTGAGAATGAGTGCTTCGATGCACATCGATCCGCCCGCGATCCACCACGCGCCCTTGCCCGGCCGCGAGCGGCCGAACGGCGGCAGTTGACCGTGATTTTCATCGACCTCGTCGGCTCGACTGGCTTGGCCACGCAGCTTGATCCCGAGGAAATGAGCCGGCTGCTAAGACAGTTCCAAAATGCCGTTGCTGGTGATGTCGTCCGCTTCAACGGCTATATCGCCAAGTTGATGGGAGATGGGGTGCTCGCCTATTTCGGCTGGCCACAGGCGCATGAAGATGAAGCTGAACGCGCGGTTCGGGCCGGGCTGTCGGTCATCGAAACCGTCAAGGCATTAACCACGCCAGATGGTCGTCCGCTTTCGGTTCGCATTGGGATCGCGACAGGGCTTGTCGTGGTGGGGGACCTGACTGGCAACGGCCCCCTTCAGGAGAGCGAGGTGGTGGGTGAGACGCCAAATCTGGCCGCCCGCCTTCAGGCGCTCGCCGAGCCTGGAACGGTGCTGATTTCCGAACTCACGTATCGTTTGATCGGCAGACTGTTCGAAGTCAAACGCATCCGCCCCCAGAAACTGCATGGTTTCAACACCCCGACGATTTCCTATCAAGTCCTGGGGGAAGGCCGCGTCGAGAGCCGTTTTGATGCCCTCCATGCCGGAGGCACCGCTCCTCTTGTCGGGCGCGATCTTGATGTCGCGCTCCTACTTGATCGCTGGGAGCTCGCCAGATCTGGCGAGGGACAGGTTGTAGAGCTTTTTGGAGAGGCAGGCATTGGCAAATCGCGAATCCTCCAGGAACTTCGCGAGCGGTTAAAGGAGGAACCGATTACGATATCAGTCGATCTGACCCGCCGGAAAGGCAGTTGGCCTTTCTGGAGGAGGTGCTTGCCGTCACCCGTGACCCGCAACAGGCGATCCCGCTTATTGCGTCTTTGCTGTCGATTCCCACCGGTGACCGCTACCCCAACCTTGATTTGACGCCCCAGACGCAGAAAGCGCGCACGTTCGACGTTTTGATCGACCAATTAGAGGCACTGGCCCGAAACAGGCCGGTTCTCATGCTGCTTGAGGATGCGCATCATCTCGATCCGACATCCGCCGAACTCTTCGACCGGATCGTGGATCAGGCGCAGCAGCTGCCAATCATGCTAATCGCAACGCAGCGGCTGGAAGGCATGGTCCGCTGGAACGGCCGCCCGCATGCAACGCTGCTGACATTGAATCGCTTAAGCCGTGCGCAAGCCGCCGCCATCATCGCGGGAATGACGGGAGGAAAGCGGCTTCCAGCCTCCCTGCTCGAGCAAATTTTGTCAAAAACCGAAGGAATACCCTTATTCGTTGAAGAGCTCACCAAGGTGATGCTGGAATCCGGCCTGCTGACGGAGCGCGGCGAGGCTCTTCAACTGACCGGACCGCTGCCGCCGCTTGCAGTCCCAGCAACGCTACACGACTCCTTGATGGCCCGCCTTGACCGGTTGGCATCGGTGAGGGAGGTCGCCCAGATCGGCGCTGTCATCGGGCGGGAGTTCAGTCATGAGTTGCTTGCCGCAGCTTCTCGGCTGCCGGCCGCCGAACTAACACGGGCAACAGGCCAGTTGGTCGCCGCCGGCCTGGTGTTTCGCAGGGGTGGAGCCGGACAGACGAGCTATGCATTCAAGCACGCGCTCGTTCAAGATGCTGCTTACGGGAGCCTTTTGTTAAGTCGCAGACAGCAACTGCATGCGGTTATAGCGCAAACTCTGGAGGAACGGTTTCCGGAAACCGTGGCGGCGGAACCCGAAGTGATCGCGCAGCACTTCGAACGCGCAGATCTTCGGGAAAAGGCGGTCGAATATTACGAGTTGGCAGGACGAGCGGCGCTCGCGCGTTCTTCACTGTCGGAAGCGCTGTTGCGTTTTCAGCGCGCACTGATGGGTCTTGAAGCCCTTTCGCCATCCAACGAGCGTTCACGGCGCGAACTGTCAATCCAGGTCGCCGTGGGCAGTGCGCAAGTCGCAGCACACGGTTTCGCGGCGTCGGAGACGGGTGCGGCGTACAGCCGTGCTGAGGTGCTATGCGTGGAATTGGGCGAAGTGCGCGAGCGGTTCCCCGTCCTATACGGGCTATGCCTCTATCACCTTTATGCCGCCGAGCTTCCGGAGGCTCGTCGAGCAGCAGACCAACTACTGGAGTTGGCCCGAACCAGCAACGACCGCAAGCTGTCGTTTTTTGCGCACCGAGCCGCCGGCGTAAGCGCGCTGCCGGCGGGCGAGTTCTCCCGTGCGCGGGCGCACTTGAAGGAAGCCTTGGCTCTATATGATGCCAATGAGCACCGTTCGCCAGCTTTCGTTTATGCCTTCGACCCTCATGTGGTGTGCCTGGACTATCTCGCGCGAACGATGTTGCCGCTCGGTTTCCCTGAGCAGGCACTCGCGGCCAACGATGAAGCGGTCGCGGAAGCCAGAAGGATCGGCCACCGCAATAGCCTCGCGCTGCCATTGTTCTTCGGAGGCGTGGTTCACCAAATCCTCGGCGATCGCGAGGGCGTGCAGGCGCGAGCATCCGAGCTTTCTCAGATCGCGGTCGAAGCCGGCTTTCGCTTTTGGCTTGCAGGCGCTGCCATCCTCCAGGCTTGGGCCGCTGCCGAAGGGGGCGATGTCGAAGGCGGGCGCAAGGCCTTGCAGCGAGCGCTTGAGGAGTGGAGAAGCACCGGGGCCAGATACATGTTGCCCTATTTTGGCGCTCTCCACGCCCAAATTGAGCTCAAGGCGGGCCAGGCGGACAAAGCCGTTCGTCTGCTTGAAGAGGCTTACCAGGCCATTGAGGGGACAGGCGAGCGGTGGTTTGCGGCGGAGGTGCTGCGCTTTCAGGGGGAGGCGTTGCTGAAGCTTGGACCGGCAAGATTGCCGTTGGCGAGAGAACGGTTCTCGGATTCGCTGGCCACGGCCCAAGCGCAGGGCGCCCGGCTTTGGGAGCTTCGCGCCGCGATCGGTCTGGCAAGAGCAAACAAGGCCGAGCCTTTAGCAGTGGCGCGTGTCGCCGGAATCTACTCAAGCCTTACAGAGGGCTTTTCTCTGCCGGACCTCAAGATTGCTCAGAGCATTAGCAAGAAACTGCAGCAGCAACTTTAAGCAGGCTTGGTCAACGGTGGATAACATGCAACGTCAGAGCGATGCCCCCTACTGCACGTCATTCAACAATCTGTTATTCAAGGCTGGCCCCGCTTCGAACGCTGTACTGAACATCACCTGCGGCATGCAGATTAGTTTCTGGTGTGCACCCCGCATCAGGAGCCGCACCGACAACGGGTGCCTACAGACCTGGTGGTGCTTTCACGGCTTGCGGTTACCGACCAGTTCGAACTTGCCGTCCCGCACTGCAATGATCGCTACTTCCTTGTCGGGTGCGCGCGTCCGGTCCGAGAAGTCTGCCTTTCCGGTCACTCCATCGAATTCGGTGATTGTGAATATGGCTTCGTTGATTGCCCTCGGGCTAAGTTCACTCGCTTCGTTCATCGCTTCTGCCATGAGATACACAGAATCATAACCGAGGCCGGCGAAAGCATTCTCGGGTGGGGCTCCATATTCCATCGCGTAGCTTTTAATAAACTCACCCGGCTTGCCGGACTTAATCATTGCCATATGCGTGGTGAAGTACAGGTTCTGAGCGTTCTTCACGCCGGCGTTCTTGAGCAGGCCAGGATTGTCAAAAGCGTCGCCCCCGATGATCGGCTGCGTGATACCAGCCTCGCGCGCCTGTCGCACAAAGGTGGCATCATCACCGGGGTTCATAGCTGCGTAGATCACGTCTGGCGGCGGCTCGATGCTGCGGATGCGGCTGATATGGACGGAATAGTCCGACTCGCCCGTGTGAAAGCTACTTTCGCCGAGAACTTTGCCACCCTTTTCTTCGAACCGCTGCCTGAAGAACTGAGCGATAGCACGAGTGTAGGCGAAGTCAGCGTCGCGCAGCAGGAAGGCAGACTTGGCACCAAGATCATTTACTGCAAAATCGGCAGCGACGAAGGCCTGGTAGTCGTCGCCAAACGGCATCATGTGACCGAACTCGCCCACCTGCTCGGGCAAATTCGGCACCGTACCGCCTGTATCCAGATATGGGATTCCTGCGTCCTGGGCGATCGGCGCGCTGGCCAGATAATACTCGGAATCGGTGACTCCGATAATGGCTGTGACTTTGTGTTCATGGACAAGCTGCAAGGCGGCATTGGCGATGTCCGCCAGCGTGCTCTTCCCATCGTAGTGGATGAGTTCGAGCGGCCTGCCATTTATGCCGCCTCCCTGATTGATTTTCTTGACGGCAAGCCGAGCCCCCTTGAGCGCTGGTTCCTCAAGGGCACGGTAAGACCCCGTCAGGCTGTAGATCGCTCCGATCCTGATTGGCTCTTCCGCTGAGACACCGCCAATGGCTAAGACAAGCCACACCGCAAATGTCAGGACAGCACGCCTCGTCAGATTCTGCTGCATATCGCCCTACCATCCTCTTGCCGATGGCCATGGCCAGTGGATGATTTGCCTCGAGGCTAGTTGTCACCTTGGATCTCGGCGCGCCGTCGCAGCTCCCGCTTGGCGCGGCGTGTCGATCGTTGAACAACCGACGTCCGTTTGATCCTCTCGCCGCTATGGCCGACCGACTATTCATCCGCGTCAGTCCGGTGTAAAAATCTACACCAAGGCTCTTCTCCGGACCAGTCAAATCAATCAGGGTGCGGGAAAGCTGATTGCGGTTTGACCACGGCGCGGCCCGGGAGTGAACCTGCTTAGGTCGACGTTCATGCTCGCCGATCGTCTCCGGAGAGCAGCGAAGCTCGGGGGAGACCAGCGGAATCCCACAACGCCGAGATATGTCGAATTGCAGATTGCGGGAAGTAGCGCGTTGGAGCCCTTGAGCATCCCGCTGTAACGTCAACGGGCATGCCACATGTGCGCTTCCGTTCGCGAAAGGCGATCTGGATGTCAGTCCAGCTGGGACTTCGTGGACGCCTGCTTTTGGCGTTTTTTGGAATCAGCGCTGTCTTCGCGCTCGGCGCCGCTGTGGCGATGTACTCGTTCCTGGAGATCGGGAAGGGTCTCGACCGTATCACACAGCGACGAATTCCCTCGGCTTTTGGGTCTCTGGAACTCTCGCGCCAAGCCGAACGGATCGTAGCAGCAGCGCCGCCCTTGCTGACTGCCAGCTCTCCCGAGGAGCGCAAGCAACTCTGGGGCACGGTGGCCGCCGACATCGAGCGCCTAAAGCTGTGGCTGGTCGACATAAAGACAAGTGAAAGTGAGAGCTTCTCTCGCTCGGGCATCGAGCCCGCCGTGGAACGGCTGCACGCCAATCTCGCTTCACTCGACACTCTCGTCGGCCGGCGCCTGTCGATTGCTGAACAGAAGAAGGAGTTGCTTTCCCGGCTGTCCAAGACGAACGCCACGACGCAACGTCTGCTGCTTCCGCAGATTGCAATGACGCGCACAAAAATCCTTCAGTTACGGCAACCGCTGGATGACCCTAACGTCGCAGCTGACGAGCGCACCGCGACTGCAAGCGATCTATCCCAGACAATACAAGCCTTTATCGGGCTGCAGCAGGCGCAGGCTGCGGCGTCCGCAATCAACGACCTTTTGCTCAAGGCCGCCTCTGCCGAAAAACGCAAAGACTTGTTGGTGCTGTACTATCCGCTGAACGACATGCTGGCCATCTTCGAACGGTTGGTTACTCATGACCTATGGGTCGGCACCGCGGCCAGCCTGGATCCGAGTTTGCGTCCGCACCTAGTTTCCCGGCTCGATGAATTCCGCGACATCGTCGCAACGACCCCAGGATTGCGTGATCGCGAGTTCGAAATAGTAGCCAGAGGCGAGCGGTTGCTGAAGGACAACGTGCTGCTGTCCGGCAATCTCACTGCGGGCGTGGACCTGCTGGTTTCGCGCGCAAAAGAGGACATTGCCAAAGCTAGCCGCGAAGCCTCCGTGGCACGACAATTCAGCACCAATGTCCTTATTGCGGCGGTCGCTTTGAGCCTTGTCGGTTCGATCCTCATCGTCTGGCTCTACGTCGGACGCAACGTGATCGCGCGCTTGACCGCACTTAGCGACAGCATGCAGGCGATCGCCGGTGGGAACCTCAAGGCCGCACTCCCGGCGGATGGGGCCGACGAGATCGGCCGCATGAGTCATGCGCTTATCGTTTTCCGCGACACGGCCGTAGAGGTCGAGGAAAAGAACCTGCGTGAGGTGGCCGAGGCCCGTCAACGCCTCATTGACGCAATAGAGAGCATTTCGGAGGGTTTCGCGCTTTACGACGCGGAAGACCGGCTCGTCCTCTGTAACAGCCGCTATCGTGAAATCCTCTATCCGGGCATGGACAATGCCGTGGTATCCGGAGCCCGTTTTGAGGCGATTATCCGTGCAGCTGCAGAAAGTGGTCTTATCCAAGATGCAATCGGTCGCGAGGGGGAGTGGATTGCAGAGCGGCTGGAAGCGCATCGCAATCCAACCGGAACGCTCATCCAATACCGCAGTCATCGTCGTTGGATTCAAGTGAATGAGCGGCGGATTGCCGGAGGCGACACGGTTGCCGTCTACACCGACATAACCGAACTCAAACGCCACGAAGCGGAGCTTGAGATCGCACGTGATGAAGCCATGGCCGCAACACAGGCTAAAAGCAAGTTCCTCGCCAATATGAGCCACGAACTTAGGACGCCGCTCAATTCTGTTTTGGGCTTCACTGAACTGCTGGTTGACGGGATTTACGGCGAGCTGCCGGAAAGGGCCAAAGCGACCGTGTCGCGCGTGCAGGAAAACGGCCGTCACCTTCTGGGCCTCATCAACGATGTGCTCGATCTTTCAAAGATCGAAGCAGGCCAGCTTACGCTCACCCTCGAAGACTATTCAGTGGGGCAGATCGTTCGATCGGCGGTTACGGCGGTGGAGCCGCTGGCGCGTTCAAAGGGGCTTGCGCTCGCTGCGACCGTCCCTGGACATCTCCCGCTGGGCCGTGGTGACGAACGCCGTCTGACACAGGTCCTTCTCAATTTGGCGGGCAATGCCGTCAAATTCACCGAGAGAGGCGGGGTCGACATTCTTGCCGATGTTGTCAACGGACATTTCGAGATAACCGTACGGGATACGGGTCCCGGAATCGCACCCGAAGACCAGGCGCTCATCTTCGAGGAATTCCAGCAGGTCGACAGCAGCAGCACCCGGCAGAAGGGTGGCACGGGTCTTGGCCTCGCGATCTCGAAGCGCTTCGTCGAAATGCACGGTGGAACAATATGCGTGGATTCGGTGCCCGGTGCCGGCTCGACCTTCCGTATGACGATACCGATCAACGCAGAGGAGCGCGTGAAGGCGGCATGAGCAAACGAATCTTGATAGTGGAGGACACGGAGGACAACCGTCAAATCGTGCGCGACCTCATCGCCACAACCGACTTCGAACTGATCGAGGCGGTAGACGGTGCTGCAGGCGTAGCTGCTGCGGCGGCCCAGATGCCGGACCTTATCCTCATGGACATTCAGCTTCCTGTGTTGGACGGGTATGAAGCTGCTCGCCGCATAAAGGCGGATCCGGCGATCCGGCATATTCCGATAATCGCCGTCACCTCTTACGCGTTGTCGGGCGACGAGGCCAAGGCCATTGCTGCTGGGTGCGATGGTTACGTTGCCAAGCCATTCAGTCCGCGCCGATTGCTGGCAATGATCAATGAATTTCTGTCTTAGGAGGCTCCACTTGCACGATCCGCCTCGCATTCTCGCTGTCGATGATACGCCTGAAAATCTCGAAATCGTGCGCATGCGCCTGGAGGCGAACGGTTACGAAGTGGTGACCGCCGGAGACGGCGAACAGGGTCTCGCGGAAGCGCGCGTCCTAAAACCTGATCTGATCCTGCTGGACGTTATGATGCCGAGGCTTGACGGCATTAGCGTTGTGCGCGAACTCAAACAGGACGTGTCGTTGCGGTCGATTCCGGTCATCCTTGTAACTGCTAAAGCTGATACGCGAGATGTCGTCGAGGGATTGGACGCCGGCGGCGACGACTATTTGACCAAACCGTTCGAGCACCGGGCGCTGCTTGCGCGAGTGCGGTCGATGCTACGCCAGAAGGCGCTTCACGATACCATCGAGAGCCAGGCGCGCAGCCTCGTGGATCAGGCGGAGCAGTTGGCGGCGTGGAACCGATCCCTCGAACAAACCGTGGCGGAGCAGGTGACGGAGATCGAGCGGATGAGCCGACTGCGACGGTTTCTGCCCGCAGAAGTCGCCGATCTCATCATGGCAGCGGGCAACGGAGACCGGCTTCTCGAAAGCCATCGTCGCGAGGTGACCGTCGTCTTTTGCGATTTGCGTGGTTTTACTGCCTTCGCCGAGACGTCCGAACCTGAAGAGGTGATGACAGTTCTTGGCGAGTATCACTCTTGTCTGGGCAAACAAATCACCCGACACGGGGGGACTTTGGAACGGTTCGTTGGCGACGGCCTATTGGTCGTTTTCAACGATCCGCTGCCTTGCGCCGAGCACACCGAGCGGGCCGTCTTAATGGCTGCGGCAATGCGTGACGCAATTGACGAGCATTCAGAGCGGTGGCGCAAGCGAGATCACTTGCTTGGATTTGGCATCGGCATCGCCCGGGGCCACGCAACCATCGGACAGATCGGATTCGATCAGCGCTCCGATTATGCTGTCATCGGCACTGTTCCGAACCATGCGGCGCGATTGTGCCACGAGGCCAAATCGGGGCAGATCCTTGTCAGCCAACGGGTCCTCGGCATTGTGGAATCATTGGTTGAGTCGGCTCCTGTCGGCGAATTGATGTTGAAAGGCTTTCACCGCCCGATGTTGGCATACGAGATTATCCGGTGGCTTGGCTGACATACTGGCGACAGCCGCGAGTTTTTCCCCGATCCGGACCGACAGGTTCGGGCGGCGATGACAAAAGAGCGGCCGGCAAGAGGACGGAACCTAAGCGGACTCCTTCTGATGTTCACATGCTTTTTCGCACAGAGCCCGAAATCCTTCGACTTCTTCTACGGTCAAATGCTCGATTCCGATGAAACGGTTACGACCGCTGCTAACGCGTATGAGCTCGTCCAGTTTGGCCTGGACAGCCGTACCATCTCGATTCTGGGTATTTTGAATCAGGAACACCATCAGGAAGGTGATAATAGTCGTTCCTGTGTTGATGATCAGCTGCCAAGTGTCGGAAAAGTGGAAGAATGGGCCAGTAGCCGCCCAAACGACAACAATCGAGACGCAGGCTGTAAACGTGGCTGGGTTGCCTGCGCCTCGAGCAATAACGTTAGCAGCGGCGGTGAAGACCTTCTGAACTGTCATTGGCGTGACCGGAGATGCAATCAGGCCGCCTTGCCTAGCGCCTTTTCATTCACCAAACTGTCCGCAAGTCCGGTCAATGCCTCGTCCGTTTTGGATTCTTCGGTTAAAGTTGCGTCAAGCAGTTTTACTGCATCCTTCATCCCGAGCAACTCCGCCCAGCGCTTGAGTGTGCCGTAACGCGTGATTTCGTAGTGCTCGACGGCCTGCGCGGCAGCCAAGAGACCTGCATCGAGCGCCGGCGTTCCCTTATATTCATCGAGGATTTCCTCGCCTTCCTCGATGATTCCGTCGATGGCCGGGCAATTCTTGCCCTGGGCGCGCTTGCCAAGAATTTCGAATACGTCCTGCAGCCGCTCGACCTGCTGCTCGGTCTCGTCGCGATGCTTCTCGAAAGCCGCCTTCAGATCGGCAGCCTGGGCGCCTTTAGCCATTTTGGGCAATGCTTTCAGAATTTTTCGCTCGGCGTAGTAAATGTCTTTCAGGCTATCATGGAACATATCTTGCAGCGTCTTTTCTTTTGCCATGGTCCCGTCCTTGTTGTGAGAGGTTGGTTGTGAGGTTGGCCCCCGAATGAGTGGAATGAATGACCGGCAACTAGGTTCCGTATGGTAGCGATAGACAAAAACTGCCTCACCCCACGAAAGAAGGCCTGTCGCCTCGGCGCACGCCACGGGCCTTCGGGCAAACTGCCATTTCATGATGTCAACCATCATCAGCTCGGCGGCGAGTGTTGACTATGCGTCCAGCCAACGTCTCACACTCGTCGCTCCTCGCTCTAGCTGACCTTAACCACGCTTAGCCGACCATCGCTTTCTACGTGGGCGGATTTGACGTCAGTAATGTCATCCACGCCCTCCAGGCGAAGATGACCCAACAACTCATCCAGCGTGAGCGCTTCTTTCTTCAAGTTGGCAGTGATTACCCGACCGTCCTTGATGATGGGAAGTGGCGGCTGCTCGACCAGGCGCTGGAAAGCGGGAAAGAAATAGGACAGTTTGTTCGTCAGATAGTTGAGGCCTACGAAGACGCCTATTTGAACCGCTCCGTCTGTGAGGGAAGAATAATCTCCGAGCGAATGAGACGCGGCTTCCGTAATGAGAAGAAGGAAAACCAGGTCCATAGGGGCCATCTCGCCTCCGGTCCTCCGCGGCAGCACGCGGAAAAGGAACATGAAACCCAAAAACAGAAGCGCGCCTCTCGCGATAAGTTCCCACAACGAGGTCTCAAGTTCGAACATGTCTGATCAGCCTCCTAACCTGCTCCGGCCATTGGCGCCCTGTCTTAAAAAGCGGTAGATCACCTAGCGTTCCATCCGAATGAAGCGGCGAGCAGACCTCGAAAATTATTTCGCGCCGAGCCGAACTTCTTTGCTGGTCAAAGGTTGGAGACGATTGCAATGAGACTACCCCATGCTGAACAAGCCGTATCGATCCCCTTATGAATCAGTTGCCAAGGCTTGCCCCTTCAATGTGCCATCTGCAGTGAAGCGGGCAGTACTCTTCTTTTTGTGCAAGCACGTAGATGGGAGGGCTATCTCAACCTCGAAGCTTGTAGGCGAAGTCCGAAAGAGTGTGCCGACGTGCACACTGACAGACGACCAGATAGAGGAGTATGCCGTCCGAACGGCTGTTAGGGAGGATTTCACTGTAAAGTTTGATCGAAAGGCAAGCGGTTCCGCGCCATGGGATGCGTTTCTGATGCGGCAGTAGCGGAGGGCCAAAATGTCGCGACCCGCAATCGCAATCGTGGTGCTGGCTGTTCTGCTCGTCGCGGCTTTCTTGCTGTCTCCTCGATTGAGGAACACGAACCCGGATGCTTCCGGCGACTCGCCTGCAGCATCGCTCCAACACCGGTGACGTAGTTGCTCCAACGCGTTTATATCACGCATCAGCCTTCAGAAATATCGGTCTGTCGATCTGTCGGGCTTCTACGCTGCTGAACCTTTCTCTGCCTGATGACAATTTCCGGCTCTTCAGTCCGCAACGACATACTGTAGCGAGAAGGTGCGATCGAATAGACCGTTCACGGGTGGCTTGGGGATGGTTCGCTCCTGAGAAGATGGAGTTCTGGCGTCCAGCCACTTGACTGCACAAAGAGATCAAGGCCGACAGATTGGCCTAGCGGGACCAACTCGCCCTCACTAAACTCGCCGATGCCGAGGTCGGCGGAGCGCGTGCCTGTCCTGCAGTGGACGAGTACAGGACCGCCACCTGCGAAAGGACTTTCTGGAACGCGCGGCGGCCTTCGTTCACCTTGACCTGGAACGATTGGAATGTGCGAGTTAGCTCAGCCCTTCGCCTTTAGCGGTCTGGCGTTTCCAGGACCGCAGGCGTTCCCGGCTGCTACGCCCGAAAACGCCGCCGGAACTCGGTCGGCGTGAGACCAACGATCCGCATGAACACCTTCCGGAAGGCGCTGGGATCGGCGTACCCCACCTCCCAGGCAACCCGGTCGACAGCGAGCGTGCTGAACTGCAACAGTTCCTGAGCCTTGCCGACGCGGAGCCGTTGATAATACTCCGTGGAGGTCAGGCCGGTGGCCTTCTGGAATCTCCTCAGGAAGGTCCGCTCCTCCAGTCCCGCCTGGGCGGCGAGCGTCGGCAGGCCAATGTCTTTCGCCTCGGTGGCCTGCAGCCAGTGCTGCACCTTCAGGACGGCGGCATCGCCATGCGTAAACCGCGGCGAGAAGGTGCTGTAGTAGCGCTGCTCGCGCCCAGGCGGATCGACCAGCAAGTGCCGAGCCGTCTCGACCATGATCGTCGGGCCCAGGAACCTGTCCACCAGCTTCAGCCCCAGGTCCGTCCAAGCCATGACGCCGCCGGCGGTTATGACATCGCCGTCATCGATGATCAGGCGGTCGGTTTCCACATGCCCCAGGTCCGGGAACCGGGCTCGGAGTATCTCGCCATAGGCCCAGTGCGTCGTCACCGTGCGGCCCGCCAGCACGCCGGACTGGGCGAGCACCAGTGCGCCCGCGCAAACCGAGGCAAGCGTAATCCCTTCGCTATGCTTCTCCCTGAGCCAATCCGAATAGAGCGCGGCCGTCTCTCCCGAAACCGGTTCGCCCAAGGCCGGCGGAAGGATGAGAACGCTCGGCGATCCCATGCTGCCGGGATGGGTGTCGAACACTCGAACGGGGGACTCCGCCTCGCAGGACTTTTGCCAGTGGCTGACGCGCAGCAGCCGCGCATCGCCAGCCTTTTGCTTCTGTCCTGCAAGATCTTCGGCAACCGCAAACAGGTCGGTGAGGCCAAGCACTGCCGCTATCTGTGCACCAGGATAGATCACTATGCCGATCTCTGGCACGTCATCAGCTGCCATGTCGATATCGCCTCGCATTATGTCGGTAGCGCCAATTCATATCGGGTCCCCGCTCGCCCATATCCAGAGCAGTCCACCTCCAAGAAAAGGAATGCTTATGAAGAAGCGAGCGATTGTCGTCGTCGACCTCCAGAACGATTATTGGCCCTCCGGAAAGTGGCCCCTGGTGGGAATCGACGAGGCGGCTGCGAATGCAGCCAAGGTGATCGAGAACGCGCGAGCCGTGGGTGACACCGTCATCCACGTCCGCCATGAATTTGCCAGTCCGGAAGCGCCGTTCTTCGCTCCTGGTACCGATGGAGCGCAGATCAATCCCGTCGTCCAGCCGAAAGGCGACGAGGACGTGATCCTGAAGAACTATCCGAATTCCTTCCGAGAGACCGGTCTGAAACAGGTTCTCGACCAGAAGGGCATCGAGGAGGTCGTGGTCATCGGCGCGATGAGCCATATGTGCATCGCCGCGACAGGTCGAGCCGCTTCGGACTTCGGCTACAAGACCGTCGTCGTCCACGACGCCTGCGCCACTCGCGAGGTCGAATTCAACGGCGTAACGGTCCCGGCTGCGGAAGTGCATGCCGCAAACATGTCGGCGCTCGCGTTTGCTTATGCCGACGTAGTCGCAACGGACGAGTACCTGTCTCGCTGATGATCAGCTGAACTCGTCTGGACTTAGGCTCGCAGGGGGCGCTTGCCGTCGAAACGACGCGGCGCCCCTGCCACCGCTCTCTGGGCGATTTGAAGAGCTCGGCAATGTCGATGATCGGCAGCTTCTACGGCCTAGGAAGGGGAAGCCCTCACGCTCGTAAAAGCGGCGGGCATTATCGGCCTTGGTGTGAACACTGACCGCGAACGACGCGACCTCACTCACGACCGCCCTCAACAAGCTGTCTGCCAGACGGTGGCGGCCAGACCCGCGACCTTGGCGGCGTCGGACAACAGCCAGCCGGCCAAGACATATCACCGGAATGAACGGATAGCGCGGCAGCTTGCGCGCGATCTCAAACGGCTAGTCTCCGACATCTACTGCCATTGAGGACAAGGTGTAGAAATCCACGACGGCGGCATCCGGCGAGACCAGCACGAAAGCCGCCGCCATGTTCTTGCGAGCATCCCGGCCGGCCTGGCCTATAATGGCGGTCCAGCGCCTCGACCCCGCTGCCAAATCTCGCCCGTCGTGCTACTGACCGAGAAGTTCACTCTCAGGGTTTCTCCCGGATATATTGCCACGTCTCAGATGCCGATGACCCGACGGTAGCGCGCAACCGCATCGCGCAGGCGCGGTCATTAACTGGCGGCAGGCTGATCAACACCTCGATAAACGCCCGGCTGTCGCGCACGTTCAGGTTTAGACGTTGATGCTCCTCAATAGCGCGCCGCGCCGCTTCCTGCACAAAGGCATCCCAGCGATCACGCTTTGAGGTGGTGGTTGCGCCAAAAGCTGTCGTCAGCAGGCGGGTGACTGATCCGTTCACCGGCTGAGGCTGAACCAGTGGCGCGTAACCTGGCCATCCTGAGCCGGAATGTCAAAGTAGTAGGGCTCATTACGGAGCGGCCGTGCCTTGGAAATGGTCTTCCGACAGCCGTCGCGCTCCCGTTTGCGAACACCACATTGGTCGCGGATCTGGATGCAGAGATTGGGTGCCCTGCGATCGCCATGACGGTAGGTGCTGTATCCGATCGACCACCCCGCCGGGCAGGCAACGTACCGTTCGTAGCCAGGCCTGCCTGTTCCGGCTTCAGGACATGTTGGCCATTTGAACCCCCAATCATTCATGGCCGAGATCAACCGGGACATTGGCGCGTGGCAGGCCGGGACACTGCGCCATGACGGGTTGGACGAGGCTGCACACAACAGGACTTCGCATCCCCATTTGCTGGCCTGAACATTGGCCGGAAACGCGCCCCAGCCGCATGCCAGGACAGAGACGCTGGCGGCCAGCATGGCACGACGCATTCGATATCTCCTTAGGCTGTTATCGATCCGTGGTCTGGGGCCGCTTGCGAGCGTCTTCGAATGGCGGTGAAATTTCGCTCTCGCGTTCAGCAAGCAGGTTGAAATCGGCGAGCGGGCGGCGCGACAATGTCCTATCGACAGCCGCGCGGCGCCATTCCTCCATGTCGAGCACATAATGTGCCCACATTCCGTAGCGAGCGTTCATCGCACCGCGCTGCCAGACGAGATACTGGCGACGGAAAGGGGACGGGCCTACTACACGCGCCCATCCGACCCGCAGCATCTCGATCGCAAGATCACGACCGCCGGCGGTACAGGTGCCTGCAAGCGTTCCAGGTTCGACCAAGGACGAAACCTTGCACTCAACCAGCTTGGCCCCGATGCTGCGCTGCAGCCACGCCTTTGCTAATGCGCCGCAGGCCACAGGCTTCAGTATCGGAGTTTGACCATGCGCTTGCGGATCGAAGGCCCATTGGGGCAATTCGCAGGTGTCGATCCCTGCCAGCCGCACCCTAAGTGCGGGATTTGAAAGCAAGAGTGTGCGGCCGTCGAGAGCCGTGGCGCGGCCTGCAATGGAACTGGCAATGCCGGAGCCGAGTGATCGGAATGAAGATTGGATTGCCGGGTCGGTATCGGTCAGAGCGTCGGCAGCCACTACAGGTATTGCGCCAGCAGCGCTGAACTGCAGCGACAGGACAAGTGCGGCCAGAGACGCCTTCATCGTGCTGATCCTTTCATTTGCGCTGCCTGCCGAGCTAGATAGAAGAATGCTGAAGTCGTGAACTGCCTGACGCGGCATTTGCTCTCTCGGGACTTGAGCGCGTCACCCGGCTTGACTTCGAAGCGCCCTGAGAGTGGGGTCGGAGCCCGCCCGCACGGGAACAACCGTTCTGCCTGCAAGCGGCAGCGGAATTGCACGAGCTCTCACTGGCGCTGCACCCTCGGATCGGCCCACATACCGGAGCCCTGTCGGCCGATCTTTTCCGCCTCGACCAAGTCCGGGCGTGCGGACGAACCATCGGTCTTTTTGGTAATGCGGTGCGCACCGATTGAGACGAGTTGCTCTTCGAGCATGTCGATGGAATCGAGACTGCCGGGAAAGTGATAATAGGCATAGCAGGTCACGTCCTGGACTGGTCTGTTCTGCTCACTGAGAAAGGCCCTGCAGAACACGACCTTCGGTGATTTCAGCAGTACCGACAGCTCCCGACTGGCAAAGTCCACACAGGTCCCGGCATAGTCTTCACGCCGGTTGACCAAGTCGCCCTGGCAAGGCTCTATGCCGAACAGGCGCAGAGAAGTGTCTGCGTCGACACGAAACTCGGTCGCGGACGACACTTTGTAGCCCGAGGCCGAAGCGTAGCCTTTGCGGTCGACAACTTCACCCTGTCCATCATAGTACTCGATGACGAGCACCGACTTGCCTGGCGCAGCGAGCGAACGAACATAGGCCTCATCGATCGGCTCTGCCGGATGCGCCGCCGCAACCATCATAACCGTCGCAAAAAGCGTCGTACCTGCGCGTCCAATCCTCATCTTGTTACCTTTTTGCTTAATTATTCTGTCTGAGCGCTTAAATTCTAGCTTGACAGCCAGCTGAGATTCAACCAGTTTTTCAAGCAAATTGCTTCAACGAGTCTCACGGGAAATGGCCAAAGAACCGTTCGCGACGATAGGGGCACCAGACTGCTGCAGGAGGGCAGCAGTGGCAGTTTTTATGGCAATTGGGTTTCAGTCATCCTGGGCGGCAACGTCCAATGCGGACGAACAGATGTCGATTTCGCTGAGATTTCTGCGAACGCCAGTCGAATCGCAAGCGAATCCAACGCCCAGTATGAACGGTGGCGTCCACCGTCAGAACGAATATGCGGTGACGGCATCCGGCGCAGTCGTTCCGGCGCAATCATTCGCGGTCTCGCCTTTCAATGAAACCAAGTCGCGCCAAATTGATGGGCGCCGTCGAGCAGGAATTGCCAATTTGGAGCAGACGACCCCAAAAGATATAATCAAGCAAATTGATGTTGAGCTCGCAACCGACCCCAAGCCGGCGGCAAAGAGCGACGACTGCGGTCCATCTCCTTTCGCGCCCGAAGACGTCCGTGCCTTTGTGGTGCAGTCCGCTCGACGACATGGCGTTGATGAGGCTCTCGCAGTTGCGGTTGCTACCGTCGAAAGTGACCTCGACAGGAACCGGAATTCACCTGCAGGCGCTCGAGGGCCGATGCAGTTAATGCCTGTCACCTCTGCGCATCTGGGAGTGGCCGATCCGTGCGAGCCCATCGCCAATATCGACGCCGGCGTCCGCCATCTCCGCTCGCTTCTTGAGGAGTTCAGGAACCCGATCCTTGCCGTTGCCGCCTACAATGCGGGTGAGGCGAGCATCTACCGATACGGCGGCATTCCTCCATTTCCGGAAACGGTTAATTACGTCGCCAAGATCCTCAATCACCGGCTTGGTCTTCGAGCACTGCCCCCCGTGAACGTCAAAGCTTCCCCATCATTTTACCGGGCTCTGCGCGTACCCGAAGGCGGCGTGATCGTACCCGATAAGCGTCGGGAATGGGTAGCCGGTGTCATGCATTTCTAAGGACAGATCTCATGGAGAACTCGCTACAGCACCCGTTAAGAATGCCTCCGATGATGAGAAGGCTCGCGACAATCTCAGCCCTTTGCGCCGCCATCCATCTTGTTGGGGCTGATCTTGCGTTCGCGCAGAGTACCGGCCCCTTCGCTCCGCTCGAAACTGCCGTGCAGATGATCGTCGATTTCATCACCGGCCCCTTTGGCAGGCTGCTGGCCATCATTGCCGTCATTGGACTTGGTTTCCTAGCATTTGCGGGTCGGCTGTCGTGGTTCACCGCCGGTGCCGTCGTGCTCGGTATCGGCCTTGTCTTCGGAGCGCCTGCAATCGTCGACCAGATGATCTCGGCGGTTGGGAACTAGAGCGATGCATGAAATTGAAGATGACGAACCTCTTCTCACGCCATTGGTGATCGGCCTGACAAGGCCGCCGATGATGTGGGGAATTCCGCTGGTTGCCTTCTATATCATTGTCGGGATCGCGCTCATGGCCTTTCTGGTGACGGTCAGCTTCTGGTCCGTGGCAATCGCACCGGTCTCCTATCTGGTCCTTTTTGCCTTTTGCAGCCGCGACATCCGCATTCTCGATCTTGCGCAAGTTGCAGGGCGCCGCACGCCGCGCACGCCGAACCGACTTTTCTGGCACACCAACTCGTACTGTCCATGATCATGCTGAACGTCATTTCCAGTGAGCTCGGCTTTGGCTGGGCCCGTCGCCGCGAGCGATCGATGGCAACACATATCCCCTACCTGCGCCATGTCGCCAATACGGTGATTGGCCTGGAAAGCGGAGCGATCCTGTCTGTGATCAAGCTTGACGGGCTGTTTTTCCAGACTGAGGACCAGGCTGAGCTCAATATGCGCGCGAGCGTCCAGAACACGATGATCCGCGCGCTTGGCTCGAGCCGGTATTCGCTGTGGTCGACGGTTGTGCGCAAGCAAGTGAGGCCTTCGATCGGAGGCACATTCCGCAATCCGTTCTGCGATCTTCTCGACAAGCGTTACATGGCCGGCCTGCAAACGAAGCGTATGTTCACCAACGAGCTTTATCTGACGATCGTGCGCACCGGCATGCGTGGTGCTCTGGGCATGGCCGAAGCCGCTTCGCGTCTGTTCGACAAATCATCGGGCCGCGCCGGGCAAGCACAGCGCCTCCAAGAGCGGATCAACGAGCTCGAAGAGAGGGTTGGCAACGTCGTGCGCGATCTTCAGCGCTACGGCGCCAGACCCCTTGGCATAGTGCGCGTCAATGGCGAGCCTTATTCCGAGCCATGCCAGTTCTTCAACACATTGTTGACCTGCGGCGTCTCGCATCCGATGCGTCTGCCACGGATGGGAATCCGCAACTATGTCGGCACCTCCCGGCTGCACTTTGCGAAGCGGCTCATGCAGGTCCAGGGTCCGAGTGAAGCGGACAACCGCTTCGGGGCAATGGTGTCGATCAAAGAATACCCGCCTTTCTCTGGTCCGGGGTTGCTTGACGGGCTATTGCAGATGAACCACGAGTTCATCCTCACACAGTCATTCACGCTAGCCGACAAGCCGGTTGCACAGGAACGCATCTCGCGCCTCCAGCGTCAGATACAGGCCTCCGATGAATCCGGCAGCTCCGTCGAAACGGATATCAATTTCGCGCTGAACAGCCTTCTCAATCAGGAGGCCGTGTTCGGCTATCATCATTTCAGTCTGCTGTGCCTTTCGGGCAACCTGGCCGGCCTCGACAAAGCCGTTGCAGAGCTTGGCTCCTGCCTCACCGATATGAACATCACCTGGCTGCGCGAAGACCTCAACCTGGAAGCTTCGTTCTGGGCGCAGTTGCCGGGCAACCACGCCTACATCGCACGCTCGGCGATGCTGTCGAGCGCCAACTTTTCCGGCTTTTCTTCGATGCACAATTTCGCGACCGGCAAGGCGAATGGTGTTCACTGGGATTTGCCGATCTCGATCCTCGAAACGACGTCTCAGACGCCTTACCATTTCAATTTCCATCAGCGCGACATCGGTCATTTTCTCGTGACCGGCCCCACCGGCTCGGGCAAGACGGTGGCGCTCACCTTTCTGCTTGCCCAGGCATTCCGGGTCAGGCCCGAGCCGAAGGCCGTGTTTTTCGACAAAGACCGTGGCGCCGAGATTTTCATCCGGGCTGTTAGCGGGTCCTATGAGGTTCTGCAACCCGGGCGACCAACGGGCTTCAATCCGCTCCAGCTAGAAAACAATGCCTCCAATCGCGTTTTCCTGCTGCGATTGTTGAAGGCCATGTTACAGCCGGCAGACGGCGGCGGCTTCGACAGACATGAGGAGGACACGCTCGAACGCGCGATTGGTCGGATCTGCCAGGAGCCAGCCGACCAACGCACACTGGCCAATTTTTCAAACTTGCTGATGGGACGGGCACGTCCCGACGCAAACGACCTGCAGTCGCGTCTCAGGCCCTGGTTCGAAGGCGAGAAGGCCTGGCTCTTCAATGCCGCCCGCGATGTCTTGTCATTTTCGGGGCAGCGCATCTTCGGCTTCGACATGACGCACGTCCTGGACAGCGAGGATGTGCGCACGCCGGCGCTGATGTACCTTTATCATCGCTTGGAAGAGTTGTTCACGGGCGATCCGGTCTTGATCTTCATGGACGAGGGCTGGAAACTTCTGCAGGACCCGACGTTTTCGGCGTTCATCGTCGACAAGATGAAGACGATCCGGAAGCTCAACGGGGTCGTGGGGTTCGGAACGCAGTCAGCAGCCGACATTGTCCGCGCGCCGCAATCGCACACGTTGATCGAGCAGTCGGCGACCAATCTTCACTTCCCCAATCCGCGGGCAGACGAGGAAAGCTATAGGCACCGTTTCGGTCTGACGGCCAAGGAGTTTGCCTACATCAGGAATACGCCTCCCGAACAGCGCACCTTTCTGATCCAGCATGGCAACGATTCCGTCATTGCCCGGCTCGATCTGTCGGCAATGCCTGACATCGTGAAGGTCCTGTCAGGCCGCAAGGAGACGGTCGAAGACTGTGCGGCATTGCGTGCCAGGCTTGGCGACGATCCCGCGGCGTGGCTGGCGGAATTCTGCGGATGGGGGCCAGCGGCATGATAAGGCGCCTTCCCATTCTGCTTGCCTTGCTCTCATGGCCGGCTTTCGCCGATATCCCAACAATCGACCGGACTGTGCTTGTTGCAAGCGAAGCGCGTGAGCTCAGAACCGCAGAGATCGGCAGGGTGGATCGCGACCACTACGCAAAAGCCCAGAGCATTACCTGTTCGTTTTTTCGTCCAGGACAAAAAAACGATCCGGTTTCGGCCGCTCGGGCCAATCCCACGATTGTTGGTCTCGTAAGGCGTATTGCGCAGGAAGAGCACGTCGACGAGAACCAATTCCTGGCTCTGGTTTACCAGGAGAGCCGCTTCAACCCATGTGCGGGATCCAGCGCAGGCGCGATCGGGCTGTCGCAGTTGATGCCTGGCACCGCGAGCGACCTGGGTGTCAATCCCTACGATATCGAACAAAACCTGCGCGGTGGCGCCCGCTTCTATCGGCAGCAGTTGTGCCGCTTTGGCGGGAATGTTCCGCTGGCGCTAGCAGCCTACAATTCGGGTCGCGGCAATGTGCAGAAGTATGGCGGCATCCCGCCTTTCCGAGAGACGCAAACCTATGTCGCCAACATCGCCAACCAATGGCTTCCGGCCTTAGGCGGGTCGGACAATTCGGGCATGCCGGTCGCCTATGGTGACGGAACGGCGTTCGAAGCCGCCCGCGACAGCACCTTAAACGCAATGGGACTGACATCAGCGACAAGCGCAGGCTCTGGTGACGTCGCATCATGGTTCGCACAACTCGGTGCGCCGCCGACCGGTACAATCCAGGACAGTTGGGACCATAACAGCGGCGCGCGCAATGCTAATATTGAAATGCTCAATCGGCTGTTGCAGCTCGGCTCCGCTTTTGCCGATCTCGCCAACATTCGCAACGCGATAACCGTGAGTGACATGTCGGGCGCGCACCGCTCAAACCGCTACGATGGGCCCGGCCTCGACGACAAGCGCGCCGTCGCGAGGTTGTGCGACAGCTGGCAGGGGCTCGCCGAGGACGAAGAAGCCAAGGCTTGCACCCGGAAGCTCGATCTTGGAGCTGGACTACAGCTCATACCGGATTGATGGAGACGATCATGAAGCGAGCGTTAGCGATATTGGCGGCAACCGCAGTAATGACCTTGCCCGCTGCTGCGGACATCCCGGTCATCGATAAGACCAACTATACCGTTGCTCGCAAGACAGCGGACACCACGGCGAAAATCCTCGATACCAACAAGGACATTCTGCAAACCGTCGAAAAAACGCTGGAAGCCGTGACAGGCGCCCGCGGCAGCGAGGCCGGTTCGCTCCAGGATCTGGCGATCGGCAAGGGCTTTAGCGTCTCTTCCGTGCCGTCCTTCGACAGCCTACTGAAGAGCGGTATTCCCGATTTCGGGATGATGGATCCGCAACTCGCTGGGAAAGCCGCATTGTTCATCAACGGGCTGCAACTCGTCAAATCGCTCTCGGGCAAACAGGACAGCTCGCTGGCGAGCGACAGATCCTACGAAGAACTGATGAAGACGGTGCTCGGCGTATCCGCTTTGATAACGGGATCCCGGCAGGCTGTCGAAAGACGACACTCTGCTTTGGAAAGTGCAGGCCAGCAAATCGGAAAGGCAAAGGACATAAAGGGCTCGATCGACCAGAACACGCAATTGCAAGTTCAAACGGGCCTGACGCTTAATGAAATGATCGGCGTGCTCAATGCCGGAGTGCGGTCACTCCACGCGGAAAACCAGCGCCGGCTCACGGACATCTCGAACACGCGCAAGGCACTGCAATACGAATGATCCACCTGCGCTGCTCATACGCCGCTATCCTTGCCCTGGCCTTGCCGATCAGCGGCTGCGGAACGCCGAAGGAAAAGACGGCGCCCTGCAAACGACCCGCCAATTTGTTGAGCTTCGCTCCCATGAGCTTGCGTGAATGCGGTCCGGCTTTGCCGATGAATGCCGACCCGGCTGCCGTGTTGGCGGCGATCAATGCCCTTCAATCACAAGCGCGGTTGGGCTGGGCCGATGAATGACTTCATAGGTGAGTTGCTCGAGCGGATTGATGCTTCGGGTGAGCATTTTTCGCAGCGAGCCTTTGAGACGCTCAGTCAAGACATCGAGCCGTTGTTGCGCCTTCTCTTCATCCTTGCCGTTCTTTTCTATGGCCTCCATCTGATTATGGGTTCGTCCCGCATCAGCGTAGCGGAGATCATCGGTCGGCTGGCGCGCGTTTTCGCGATCATGGTCCTCGTTACTTCGTGGGGGAACTTCGATGCGCTTGTCTATGAGTGGCTGACCAGGGTTCCCGAGGCCGCCGGCCGGGCAATCCTGGCCGCGTCGGGAACCGGTGTTATGGAGCCGACAAGCGGGCTGTCGCAGATCTGGAAGACGGCGAACGTCGCTGCGGCCGCCTTTTCCGAGCAGGCAGGTTATCTGTCAGTACTGCCCGCGCTAATCGGCATGGTCATTATGCTTTTTGCCGGCTTGTTCGTGGCGGTCGCGCTCGGAATCCTAGTGCTAGCGAAAGTGATCCTTTGGGTTCTGCTGGGAACGGCGCCGATCTTCATTTCGTGCATGTTCTTCAACGTGACGCGAACTTACGCGATGGGCTGGTTCAACCAGTCACTGCTTTACGCGCTCATCCCGCTGTTCGTCTATGTGATCGCTGCATTTCTCATCGCTGCGATGGAGCCGGAACTGACCAAAATCGATCAGATTTCCGGTAGCCGTGAACTGAAGCTGAGCGATCTCGCAGCCTTCATCATGCTTTGTATCGCCGGCAGTTTTGTCCTGCTTCAAGTCCAGTCGCTCGCACAAGGAATAGCCGGTGGGCTGGCCGTGCCACTGGGGGCACGCTCGCGACACTTCGCAGCGACAGGTCTTCATTGGAGCCGCGCAACTATTGGGCAATCGGCCTCGAAATCTCAGGCAGCCGTCCAGCGTGTCCAGTCTCGGCTGCGTTCATCTGCCGGCGTCGCGATACAGCACTCGATCCGTCTTAATGGAACTCCACGGCGCCCCTGAAGATCACCAACGAAACCAGCGACAAAACAAGCAGGCAATGCATGCCAAAGAGCCCTGAGCAGTCACTGCATTCTTATTTCCAGCAGGGAGATATCTGGGAACTGGAGATCGTCAAACGTGCCAAACGGTCAGCCTACGTGGCATGGTCAGTAGCACTCATCTTCGCTGGACTTGCTGCGCTTGAATTACTGGCGGTCGTCCTGTTGCTGCCACTGAAGAGCTTCGAGCCCTACGTGGTTACAGTCGACCGGACCACCGGGTATATCGAGATCCAGTCCGGCTTGACCCGTCCCTCGAAGGTGACGGAGCAGGAGGCCGTCACCCAGGCCAATGTGGTGCGTTATATTCGCAATCGCGAAGGCTACGACCCCAACGCAATTCAAGAGTATTTCGGAATTGCCGCTCTCTTGTCGACGGGCGAGGCAGCGCGTGACCTGCAGGCTCTGTTCAGTTCGGTTAATCCGAAGAACCCCGCCAAGCTCTTCGGCCGCCTGAAACGGGTACTCGTCGAGGTGAAGTCCGTGACTTTCCCGAACACGAGCACAGCCATCGTTCGCTTCTCGAGCGTTGAGAAGAGCGAAACGGATTCGGTCGTGCGGCATTGGATCTCGGTCGTCCGGTTCCGCTATACGGATACGCCGATGCGCAACGAGTGGCGCTTCGAAAATCCCCTTGGTTTTCAGGTCTACTCCTATCGCCGTGACCAGGAGACTGTCGCGCCGGAGCAGGCGGAATGAAGATCTCGTTTTTGGCGGCGCTTGCAATGATTGCGGCCGCGTTTCCGGCACCGGCAGCCCAAACCCCGCAGGCCAGCGCTCTCGATCAGCGCATCACAAGCGTCACCTACCAGGAAAACAATGTCGTGCAGGTTTCCGCCACTTACGGCATCTCGACCATGGTCGTCTTTGACGAAGACGAGAAATTCGAAACGATCTCGTTAGGCGATACCGAAAGCTGGCAGGTCGTGCCGGCGGACAAAGGCAACATCCTCTTCATCAAGCCGATGGCCAGGAATGTCACGACCAACATGAACGTCGTAACGACAAAACGCATCTATTATCTTGAACTGCGCGATTTTGCGCCAGAGGACGAGCGCCAGGTCTTCGGTATTCGTTTCATTTATCCGGAAAAGAACCTTAATGCGGTCATGCGCAGGCAAGCTGAACACCGTGCTGCCTGGCCGAACATATCCGGGATGGATAAGGCCAACGTTAATATCGATTACTCATTTTCGGGCGATGCGCGGCTGAAACCTCTGATGGTTTTCGACGACGGCAAAAAGACCTTCTTCAAGTTCGGCACGCGCGTACCTTCTATTTTTGCCGTGCATGCGGGCTTCTCTGAGACGCTTGTCAACTTCCGCAGGGAAGGGGACTTCATCGTGGTCGACGGCAGCGCACCCCAGTTCACGCTGCGTGACGGCGGCCAATGGGTCTGTATTTTCAACCTGCGGCGGCCAACCCCTGGTGAGCCTCATGCCGATACCCTCGCGCCTGTCGTGGATCCGGGAGCAACAAAGCGGCACTGGAGCGGCAATTGATGCAGCGCGCTCGGGAGCTCGAAGTGCTGGAGCACAATGATCTTCCTCACGTTGCCGATCGCTCAGCGCGCCGCAATCAAGTGCTGGGTGGCGGAGTGCTCGTCCTATTCGGCGTCATTGCTGCATATCTCGTGATCACAGGTCCTCAACAACCGGTGCATGATATGCTGGATGGCGAGGAGGAGTTCGCGACGACCGTCTTCCGCCCACCGGTATTTGCAGGGCAGGGCGGGCCAGATCCCGCACCGGCCTCTCCTGAAGTGATTGAGTTGCCGCCACCGCCACCTGACCAGGAAAGGGAGAACTTCGACACTACGGAGTTTGACGTTCCACCACCTCCGGCCCCATCAGCCGCACCGCCGTCTCCCGAGGTGACCGAGCCGCCCGAGGCGGCGTTTCCGGGACGCTACCGCTCAGCCATGATCGTGTTCGACGACAAGGCGACAGAAGACAGTAAGCAGGGCTTTCCAGGCGAGGAACCGGCCGGTCAGTCTGAAGTCGGAGACGATCGTGCAAGCAAGTTTCTCGCCGCCGCTGCGAACAATGGCGATCGTTTTGCGCAGGCAGTACAACTCGCGCGCATCGACGCGCTCGTTCCGGAAGGGACGCTCATTCCGGGTATTCTCGAAACCGCAATCAACAGTGATCTGCCAGGACAGGTTCGTGCCATCGTTTCGCAAGACGTGTATTCATTCGACGGCCGCCGCATTCTGATCCCGAGCGGCACGCGGCTCATCGGCGAATACCAGTCGGAGATCGTCCAAGGGCAGACCCGAATCTTCGTGGTCTGGACGCGGTTGCTGAGGGACGATGGCGTTACGGTCAGGCTGGACTCCATAGGCTCGGACAGTCTTGGACGTGCAGGCTTGACCGGCAGCGTCGACAAGAAGTTCCGGGAGCGATTTGGGGCAGCGATCCTGCTTTCGATCGTCGGTGGCGGTACGAGCTATCTGGCTGGCGACGGCAGCAGGGCGGCAACACCGGGCAATGACGACGAGCGTCAGGGGGAGATTGCGCGCGCCACGATCTCACAGACCTTCTCGGACATGGCTAATCAGGCGCTTGGCGAAAGCCTCAAGATCCGGCCGACCATCAGTGTGAGCCAGGGCGAGCGTTTGTTCGTCTTCGTTCGTCAGGACCTCGACTTCTCCGGTCTGTACACTGATCCGGTAACCGAAGCACTTGGGGAAATCCGTCGTGAACACGGTCTCGACTGATCTCGCTTGCGGCGATCGATATTACTTTCTGAATCGCGCGTTGTCGCCACTGAAGCCATTTCTTGAAGATCCCAAAGTGGTGGAAATCTCGGTCAACTGCCCCGGTAAAGTTTATGTCGAACGCCTGGGCGTCGAGCATATGGAGTTTTATGAGCTGCCTGAGCTCACAAGCACAGAAATTGTCAACGTCGGCGAACGTGTCGCGGCCGCAAGCGACCAGTTCGTCAGTGCGGCCACCCCGCTATTGAGCGCGACCCTTCCCTGCGGTGAGCGCATCCAGATCGTTCTTCCTCCAGCCGCCCCCCAAGGCGGTGCGATTTCGATCCGCAAGCAGGTGATCAGCAACTTCTCACTGGAAGACTACCGGGACCATGGCGCTTTGGAGGGCGTTTGCGTGGCGCTTGGCAGTGTGAGCGAAACAGATCGCCTGTTGATCCATCATCTTCGCACGCAAAATATATACGGCTTTATCCGCTCAGCTATCGAAAGCCGGGTGTCGATCCTGATCAGCGGCGGAACATCGACCGGAAAGACAACGTTTCTCAACGCATGCCTGAAAGTTGTTGGCCCACGAGAACGAATCATCACCCTGGAGGATACCAGGGAGTTGTACCCGTCACAGCGAAACGTCGTACATCTGGTCGCCTCGCGCAGTGAACAGGGCACTGCAAACCTAAGCTTTGAATCCCTGCTTGAGGCCTCGCTGCGGATGCGGCCGGATCGTCTCCTTGTCGGAGAGGTAAGGGGGTCTGAAGCCTTTGCTTTCCTGCGTGCCATCAATACGGGTCATCCGGGCTCCATGTCGACGATACATGCCGACACACCGCTGGGCGCTTATGAGCAGCTAGCAATGATGGTGATGCAGTCAGGTCTGTCATCGGCCTACCCAAAAGCGGACCTTATTTCATACATTCAGAGCGTGATCCCGATCGTCATCCAGCTAAGGCGGGATGGTGGTCGCCGCAGCGTTTCCGAAATCTTCTTCGCACGCCACCGAAGGAGGAAACCATGACAGGACCGCTGCGCGTCTGCTACCTGATTTTCACCTTCGCGATCGGCTGTGTAGTCTGGATATTAGCTTACGGACTTGTGTTGCAGGTATTATATAGAGACGATCGTATTTTGCGTGCGACCATTGCCACAAATCCCTTCGCGCCGTTTCAACAACTGATTACCTATTCCGACAGTTCAGCACTGTGGGCAGTTGCGTCGATCGCGGCAATACCGGCTGTCGTCGGCGCCAGCATCATCGCCTGTGCAGGCCTTCGCTCGCAATCGAACCCGCTCGGAGATGCGCGCTTTCAGAACGCCGTGTCGCTGCGGCGCGGGAAATGGTTCCGGAGAAAAGGGCATATTCTGGGGCGCTTCAAGCATCGGATCCTGCGCGTCAATGATGATCGGCATCATCTTATTATTGGACCAACTCGCTCGGGAAAAGGCGTCGGCTATGTCATACCGAACGCCTTGACCCATGAAGGATCCATGATCGTCACGGATCTCAAGGGGGAGATTTTTCGCAGCACCGCTGGTTATCGCAGGTCTAGGGGCAACCAGGTCTTCCTCTTTGCGCCGGGTTCGGCTCGGACACATCGCTACAACCCGCTCGACTTCATCAGGCCTGATCGCGGTGATCGCACCACCGACATCCAGAACATCGCCGGCCTCCTGATCCCGGAGAATATGGGATCAGAAAACGCTATCTGGCAGGCGACTGCCCAGCAGGTAATGGCCGGTGCGATCAGCTACGTCAAAGAAAGCATCCTTTATAAAGGGCGAAGGAATCTCGCCCAAGTGACCTCATTCTTCAACAGCGGGATAGATCTTCAGACTCTAATGGCCACCATCAAGGAGAAGGAACCGTATCTGTCTCGTTTCACGCTCGAAAGCTTCAATTCCTACATTGCACTCTCCGAACGTACGGCAGCTTCGGCGCTTCTTGATGTTCAAAAGGCTCTGCGACCGTTTCGAAACGAAAGGATAGCAGCGGCGACCAGTATCACCGACATGGATTTGCGCGCCATGCGGCATCGGCCAATCTCGATCTATCTTGCGCCGAGTATCACCGACATATCGCTGCTGAAGCCTTTGCTTACGCTCTTTGTGCAGCAGGCGCTTGACACTTTCTTGCTCGAACACTCTGCTCGCTCTGTTCCTGTGTATTTCCTTCTCGATGAATTCCGTCAGCTCCAGAAGATGAGTGAAATAACCACCAAGTTGCCTTACGTGGCCGGCTACAAAATCAAGATGGCATTTATCATCCAGGATCTGAAGGCGCTCGACGAGATTTACGGCGAAACGTCACGCCACTCACTTATGGGGAATTGTGCGTATCAGCTCGTCTTCGGCGCCAATGACCAAGTTACAGCCGAGAACGTCTCGCATGGCCTTGGCAAACGCACTGTTCGCTATTCGACGGAATCACGAACTATTGAGCTAATGGGCCTCCATCGCCGGACAACGGTTGAGCAGTTGCGGGAACGGGATCTAATGATGCCGCAAGAAATTCGCCGAATGCCAGCTGACAAGATGATCATCCTGCCAGAAGGGCAGGAGCCGATCCTCGCGGACAAGTTTCGATTTTTGCCGCGGCCCAGTTTGCCGAACCGGAAGCTTTTTCGCGGAGGAATGTTCCGGTCATCCCTGCGCTTGAACTTCTGCAACCCGGTCCAATCTCGGCGGTTACGCCCGAGTACGTAAGTACCAACTCGAACCAACATGCGAGAACGCCCGCATTCACCTCGGGCCGTCGGTCCCGCTCCGATATGCCGAACGGCATTGCAAGTAGCGAAAAGCGCCCGAATCCTGAGCATAGGATGGACTCAATTCCCAAACAGGGGAGACGAAGCTGCTGTGAAAACTTGAAGCAGCCTGCAGTTGGGGTTTTGGCCAGGTTGGATCGAAAATCGGCTTTGTCCTACGAAACGACGCAAACGGCAGCAGCAATTGAAGCGAAGTTCGTATCGGCCAAGCGGAGACTAGAGCAGTTGGTTCGCCAGAAATCGATGATGTTGTCGCAACACCATTCGACCAACTGGTCAGAGATCTTGAGTGCGACCATTCCTGATGATCTCGATTAGGCCGAATGCCTTACACCCATACCGATCGCCGAGCTCATCTTGGCAGCAACTGGTCGAAGTCTCCAGCGTTCCGACCAAGCGGGTGTCCACTTGTCTGGTGGCTCCCACGGGCCCAGCCAGCGGCGTCTTCTCCATTGCCCGGGCTTGGCTCGAGAACCCCGAAATCACCCGACTTTGTCCCTGGCACTAGTGGCAGCTTGCCCTCCGCCGCCAACCCACGGCGAAGCAGCTCTCGAACCGCAGCGGCGCGGCTTGGCATCCGTTGCTCGAAGCGCCAATTTTCTAGTGCCTGCAATTCGTCGGAGGTCAGCATGATCTGCAATCGTTCTTGCCGTTCTAAATCCGCCACTGCCGCCTCCTGGTGCAGATGAGTAAATACAGTTTTTTACTAATAATTACGTTCTTCCCCATCTGCGCACAAGAGCGTCATTTGGCACTTAGGGGCGCATGGCTCAACAAGATCATAATGGCCGGAGTGAGCCACGTACTAACTATCTGTTTTTATTTATTAAAAACGAGTTTCCCGTTGCTTATTGAGGTGTAAGGGCGCATCATGAGTTGAGGCGTCGAAAGGAGCCAAAAATGAAAAGGCTCGATCTCACGGAGTTGCGAAGCGACATCGCAATACTCGTTGAACAGGCTATAGTATCGGATCGCATCGTGAACGTACCAGTGATTGCCGAAAGAATCAGGCAGCAGCACGAGCATCTTAACATTGCACTAGAAGACATCGAAGCTTTGGTGCTTCAAAGCGCTCAAATGTGCACGTTTCCGATTGAATTCGACGGGACAGCGCGGGACGAATACGACGAACAGCCATAAGAGCCCTCCCGGCTTCAAGAAGCACTCGCGTGAGCTTGGTCACCGCGGCACTTGTGGCAAACGACAGGGGAACCTGCGCATGCACCCTGTCGGCCAGTACATTAGTCTGTTCCTCGGTTGAGTTGATGGATAGACAAGCAGCGTAGGCGTGCCGCCACGTTTGTCTGGCCATATGCCGACTGGATCAGGGCGCATGGACGATGTCCAGCCGGTGCAGGTGCTCAGCCATCGACGAAGGCAAGCGGCGGAGCAATCGCAACGGATTTCAACCAGCGATGTTCGAGCTGAACGAGCTACCCTGCTGTCTAAACGTGTGATCTTAACGCTCGTAGTCGTCCCTTTCGTGCCGTTTCTCTATTTCGCGCTCCAGCTCCTCCAGGTGTGGGCCGTGCTGCTCCGTAGGACCGCACGGCGCGCGCTCGAGCTCGCCAGAACGAGTCGTCCGCTCGGTGATATCTTGTGCTCCCGATGCAATCGTCTCATCAACTCGATCGACTTCCTCCCGCACGGCCCCTACTTCGAGCACCGCGTCCTTGCCGCGCTCGACCACCTGCTCGCCATAACGGGCAAGCCAGCGGGCCCATGCCTCGTTGTCGATTTCCGCCCGCCCTTCGGCTGGCACTCGCGCCGCGCGCTCCCTGAGCTCGAGATATTCCCGCCGGATCTCCACGACATCACGCGCGGCCGCGGCGATCTCGTCATAGTCCTTTGGCTCCGACGGGCCGATGTTCGCCTCGAGGCTGGCGAGCACCGCCTCGACACGCTTCTCATAAGTCGCGAATTCGGAGTGCGTCATCTGTTGTACCACGGACGCCTCGATTTCGCCGAGGGTGTTCAGCATTACCATACTGCTTGGCGCATGGGCTGCCGGAAGCCGATTTGTCGGAATCTTCTCAAGGTTACGTACCGCAATATTGATGCGTTCTAGCTGCTGCTCCGCGTATCTTGCGAGCTCCTTGTCATCGACGTTCCTGGCAAGATCGCGCCATGTCTCCATGGCTGCAGCAATATAGAACCGGCTGCGCTCGGTTGTGGTCGACGTCTCGGTGTTCTCGCGCTTGGCATCGTAGCGGACTTGCGCGGCTTCGCTGGTGCCTTCATGCTCGGTCCGTCCAGCGTAGCTGACCGGGCGGACTTGGTAGCGCGTATAAGCGGGCGGATTTGCCTGATCCCGCCGGTCGGTCAGTTCCATGTCGATGCCATGGTCACGTGCCTTCTCCGCCATAACCGCCCGCCACTCGCGAAACACTTGCGGGCTGGTGACGATGCGCTCCCCGAACTCTGCGCGCATCGTGATAATGGCATGGGCATGGATGTGCGGCCGCTTGCCGCCTTGTGCCACCTCCTTCGGATCGTATGAAGGGTCGTGAACAGCGAAGACATAGCCGTGGCCGGCGAACTGCTCGCCCAAGAAATCTCTGACAGCATTCTGGAAACCGGAGAGGTCGGTGCCGGAACGTGCCGAGACTATCAGATGCATGACGTCCCTGCCCTTGCGGCTGTGCAACTCGTGTCGCCAGTCTCTCTGGACAAGTTCGCCTGCATCTTCCCGCGTACTGATCACGCGGCCGGCTTCGTCGCGAACCTCCCCGTCAAATCGCTCCACGAGGTCACGCACGCGCGCCGTCGCGAAGCGCACGCCATTGGCATAGCCATGGAATCGGAAACGTGCCGTTATACCTTGTCCGAATTCGCTGTCCTCGAACCTTTGCTGGACAATTTCAGCCGCTTCGCGGTCTCCTGTCAGCCGCTCGCCAGAACGGTCGCGCAACACGACGACGCCACGCACAGCAAGTTCGTCGCCCTCCCGCTCATCGACAGCGAAGACGAAGCGGCGATCGCCGAGTCCCATCCGCAGGATCTGACCAACAACCGCATCACGGTTTCGACCCTCGACTGACATAGAACCGACCGTGACGACAAAGACCGCCACGTCCCGGCTGTCGGCACGCTTGTCGAAGAGATGCTCCCACCCCGCTCGTTGTTCGGCGAGCGCGCCTGCACCGAGCACGCGCTCGCCACGCTCGTTCTCGACAGCAAGCTGTCCTTCGCGGGCAACGTAGCTTATCATGGCGTCGACGCGCCCTGCACCGCCATAGGAGGCGAGCTTGACGACCGCCGGCTGGCTGCCGCGCGCTAGCGCCTTGAAACGGGTTTGCATCGCACGACTCGCCAGCCAGTCCGGTCGCCCGGTGGGGCGCCTGCCACCGCCAAAAGCCGCATCGGGCAGAAGCGCCGCTCCACCCGTTTTCCGCCCGTCCCAGACGACCTTAGGAATTTGGCCCGCCCGAAGGTCGCGCAGCAGTGCGGCGCGGCGGCGCTCCCATTCCCATTCGAACGCTCCGGGCAAGAACTCCATCAGCCAACCTTAGGACGGCGGGCGGCGGCGGCGTTCTTCGTCATCAGAGCCAGTTCGGACACGACAGTCGTCGCTATAGCCCGAGCGTCATCAATCGCTGCGGCAAGATAGGAGCAATCAACCGACCGACCCGCGTTGAGCGCGCGGACGACCTGGTTGAGGTTGTTGCCAACGGAACGCATGTCCTGCCCCAGCAGCTGTATAATTGCTTTATCGGCCGGGCACAGGAAGGGCTTTTCGCCCGCGCCTTCCAATGCAAGCGCGCGGACGAAAGCGGAAACAGAGAGGCTGGCGCGGTCCGCAGCCGCCTTGACAGCCGCGAACTCGGCCTCGGAAAGGCGGACGTGAGCGATCTTTTCGCGTCTGAAGCGCTTTCTGGAAACCAACCCGTTCGACGCTGGCATCGACCACCTTCCTAGTGCATGCGGCCGCAGGCCGCTGATCGAGGGCTTGTCCCGCGATCGTCAGGAAAAATGTATCACATTTTTCCGTATCCTGCCAACCAATATGCTTATAAATTGGTCTGCTTCGACGGTATGCCTCATTTCTTCCAACCAGTATGATTGAAAACATTTTGAACACAGGCGCATTTGCTCATCCGTACAGCGCTGGCCAAAGCAGGAACTCAATTCCTTGGAATGACAGCGCTGTTCGCCTATAAGAGCTGACTGAGTCATCGAGGCAAAAGGCTGATCAGAGCGACCGCGTTCCCTAGACTGGACCGTGCGCTGTCTGGCAATCGGGTGGTGAATGGCCGTCAAGGAGTTGGGAGGGTTTCGCGCTGAGCGAGGCCTTGTCGAGACCAGCGAACCGGAGTTCGAAAGGCCGCTCTGGCGAAAGCCCGGCTTCGATGGTGTTGTTTCGCTCGATGGCATGGACAGGGCCCTTAGCGAATTCCTCGCGAGAGTACGTCGCGAAGCCGGGTTGACCCGCGAGCAGTTGGCAGAACTGCTAGGGATTTCTGGACAGGTCTATGGTCGATATGAGCGAGCCGACTCGAAACTGAATGTCACACGCTTGGTCCACCTTTGCGAGATACTCGGTTTCGAACCAACAGAAATGATCTACGCTGCGGCTCCGCATTTGTTTGGCGATACGCCGAAAGCGGCTCGGGACCGGCTCGATTTGCTACGCCTTGTGTCGCGGATGAGGCCTGAGGCTGTCGAGTCGCTGCTGCTGCTTGTGAGCGAGTTGTCTGGTGAATCTGGATATGCCGCCAGGAATACCTGACAGTTAGCTATTGCTCTTGGGCTCGTCTCGGCGGCGTGCCGACAGGCGACCCAATGACGCCGCTTCCGCTTTCCCGCCCGCTGATCCATGGCACAGGGTTACACGCGAGTTCGACGAGGGCGACGGTGTTTAGTCGGCCGCCAACCTGCACTGGGAAAGTCACCTACACTGATCGCGAGTCTGTCTCGATCATCACCGACATGAATCGGTCAGGCAAAACTGATTCATGTTATGCGTTGGACGACGCTTCCGCAGGAAGCGAGACTCGGGCCATGCAGAACAGGAAAGTAGGACCGCTCCATCTCCGGCGCATCGACCCGACGCAGAACATGCGGCGCTTCTATACGCTTTCGCTGCAACCGACGCTGTTCGGCGGAGCGTCCGTGATCCGCAACTGGGGCCGTATCGGAACGGCAGGCCAATCGATGATGCAAACCTTCGATCAGATCGAAGACGCCATCAATGCGCTCGATTGTCTCGACCGCAGCAAGAGACGCAAAGGCT
Organism: Borborobacter xinjiangensis; assembly: GCF_047739745.1. NCBI lineage: Bacteria > Pseudomonadati > Pseudomonadota > Alphaproteobacteria > Hyphomicrobiales > Phyllobacteriaceae > Borborobacter > Borborobacter xinjiangensis. The sequence goes on from NZ_JBLLVA010000012.1 coordinate 65,114, forward strand.
ATTGCGACGGCAGTTCAGAATGAATCCTATGTTCGCGGAATGCCGGCGTTTGATGAGTAGGTATGAATTGCGATCGGCGGAATGCACGGCCATGTCCTGTCGCGCAAGCGCTCGGCTTTTTGACAGGTGAGGGGGGTCGGCGCAGGTACTGGCGGCGAATGCCTGCTTTGCAAACTGACAGCCGCGTCACTGGCGGATCGTTCCGCCTTCGATAGCGGCGAATAGAGCACTCAGTTCGACCACCATTTCACAGCCGGCGAATCCCTTGCCCGCCGTGAAAACGCGTCCGATGGAGACTCCTGCGGCTTGCTTCACGAGGATTCCGTATCCTTTGGACGTTCACGCTCGCGAAGCGTGTTGTGGATGTGGGTTGCGGCCAAAGCTGCATGGCCAAATCCTACCGCTATCTGGTTGAGGGCCTTGGCCACATCGCCGATCGCATAAAGACCAGGCACCGATGTCTCAAGATGCGGGTCGACCAGAACATACCCTTCGTCGTCGCAGTCGGCGCCCAACGCTACGGCGAGTTCGGAGCGCACGTCGCAGCCCATCGCTGGATAAACCACGTCGATTTGGCGCCGTGGCGAGCCGTCCGCCATCACGACGTCGAATCCAGGATGTCGAGGGATCAAATCGTCGACTTTGTCCCATACTTCTATTCCCGCGGCCGCGGCCTTGCTGCGCATGACATCGGAAGCATCCTCTGGAGATTTGCAGAGCAGGATTACATGCGAACTGTAGTCTCTCAGGAAGAGCGCTTCTTTCAGTGCGAGTTCCTCGGGGCCGATGATGCCGATCCGTTGCCGTCTCACCTCGTAGGCGTCACAGACGGGACATAGGCGTACGCTACCGGTTGCTATCGCCCCAGGCAGCGAACTGATCTCAGGCGCTTTATCCACGATCCCCGTCGCAAGGATCACATGTGACGCTTGCAAAACTCCAGAAGTAGTCGTGAGCGTGAACGTCCCATTGTATTCGACGCCTTGAACCGAGCCCTCGACCACGTATGCGCCGTAAGCCTCGGCCTGACATCGCAAGCGTGCGAGCAAGTCGGTCCCGGTTATTCCATCCGGAAAACCCGGGCAGTTGTTCGTTTTCGGAATGAGTTTTGCACGCCCATGCCCTGCGTCGAACACCACGACAGACCGTAGGAAGCGGGCGAGATAAACTGCCGCAGTTAGACCTGCTGGTCCACCGCCGACAATTGCCACATCAAACTTGTCTCGGTTGCTAGACCAGAGCATGAGACAGAACACGCGCACGAGGTTGTTGTTTCTCGTAAGGCCACAAGCGTGAGAGACAAACTCGCTTGCGCAAGTTCAGATCGCTCCTGGAGAAAAGCCGTTGGTGTCGTTGTCCAATGGTTCGCACTGGATTCAGGCACAGCAACCGACAAGGACAGTCGACGAACTGAGGAGGGTTCGGCTGGCATATAATGCAAAGGGATGGTCCGCGCCGTCCCAACCAGCAGCCACTGCGGCCTTTAAGAGCAAAACTGGGAGCGATAGAATTCATGATTGTCGGTTCTGCTGTTCTGTGGCCTTTTCCTGTATCAAGACGGGAGAATGAAAACGGCTGCCGCCAGCGCAATAACCAGTAAGAGCGCAATGCCGACGAACCAAATACGCGGTAGAGTCGATTCTCTATTCTCCTCGAAAGATCGCATGGCGGTGTCCTGTGAAGACGAATTGGGATGTGGGCGAAAGGCGTTCAAAGGGTCCACTGAGGGTTTTTCGTCTCTCGGTTTAGGTTCTGGCGTACCTGCCGCCTCAGCGTCGGTTTCGAGCGGGGCGGCCGCAGGATCAAAGCCGGGCACCTTGTCGCCGCTGCAGCCTTTCTGAATGTTGCCTCTCACTTGCGCCGCTTGCTTGTTGGCGCCTTGGTCTGCCGGCTCGCTGTGGAGTACCATTCCAATTCCTTCCCGCATTGCTCCAAAATGTCAGATGTTCGTCGATTAGATGCACCACTCTTTGGAAAGCTTAATTAATTACCCGCCCGTTGGGGCGCGCCGTCCAGGCCGGTATTATTGCCACCAAGCATCCTTGCCGCGCGCCTCGTGCGGCGTCGACCTCTTGCGGGAAGCCACTGCGGTGGCCGTAGTCACTGTTCATAGCTGTCGTCATCACCGGACATCTCGGCTCCGGTGAGAAGGGCAACGCCAGGCGGATGGCTCAGTTCCAAGTTCGATCATTATTTCCCCTGCCGAACTCACCCTTCCAAGTATCGCTTCAGCGCCGTGATATGCTTTGGGTCGATCAGGTGACCTGAGATCACAATTTTGACGACGTTCTCTCCCTCGCTCAGAAGCCGCTCGGCTTCATTGCAGGCGTGAATGGCGCCTAAGCATTTGTGCTCGATCGCGCCGCCTGTTCCCACAAATGGCGCCGTAAAGACGCTAGCTGGCCCACCCCGGTCGATAAGATCAAATTCTAGCGGTTCAAGGGACATGCGCGATGATCTCCGAAGGTGGTCGGCAGTCTTTGGCTTATCTCAGCGGTACAGTTGCGACGCTTTCCTGATAAATCTTTTCGAATTGAACATACCGGACCAAATTCGGACACTCGCAACGGTCCTCGAGGAGTCTTTACCGATCTGTGCGTCCGAGTTCCCGTCGAAGTGCGTGGCCATCTTACGCAGATTAACGCGAATGCTTATCGATCATCGTAGCGCTCTGTTTGTCAGCAAACGTCAGGCGCAGCGAGAAGGTTCCTGGCTGTGTGCCGATACAGGACACGGTTACGCTCGCTAAGCCAAGCGAAGCAATTCTTTCGTCCCGTCGGAACTCTGAACTTGAACCTTGCTGCCGCGCTTCGCGATCCTGTTGGGATGAGCCAAAAATCTTGTTTCTCCAAGCCCCACAGGCGGCATCGCCCATTTCGGGTGTGCAAGCGCACATGAGAGCAATGCGAAGGATTTGGAGGTGGCCTTCACATTCTCCACGGGCGCGAACAAGGGCCATGAGGCGGCGCCTCTGGTGGTCGGCAGTACGATGTACGTCGTGAGGCCTTATCCGAACATCCTCTATGCGCTGGACCTGTCTGAGCTTGGCGCCCAATGAAGTGGAAGTTGAGCCTCGAAGCGGCGCTCGAGCGTGGCGCGTTGCATTACGCTCAGCATGCAAATTTTCTCGGAACAGCGCTGCTGTTCTGCTGGGTTGTCCTGCCTCACCGCGGAATGGAGCCGCGCCTGGGCTGCTCCGTGATGAACCTGTTTGTAACCGCCATACAGGCCTGCTGGGCGTTCTTCTCCTGGTGTCACCCCGGCTTTGGTATCCTGCCAATGCCGGGGTCTCGGAACTGTGGGGCGTCACTCCCCTGGAGGACCAGCAACTTGCAGGTCTAATCATGTGGGTGCCGGCCGCCGGCCTTATCTATGCGGGCGCGGCTTTGCTGCTCGCTGGGATCTGGATAAGGACGAGCGGAAAATCGGGGGACATGATCTATGTTTCCGTCTTTCCTAAGCTGCTGATGCGAGTGGCTCTTACAACTCGTGGGTATGGCGCTCTGTCGGATAACCCGTTCCCTGCGTCGCGAACCCGCGAGGAAGGGACAGGCACTCATCGTCAATCCTCCGCGGCGAGGATCAGCACTGCGCATTGATGAAGTCGGGATGCCCGCAGGACTTCAAGAGTGGCATCCCTTGGCGGCGCCCGATGAGCGCGTGCCGCCTCGCGGGCGACGGGCATGGACCGGGCCAGTAGTCGCCGTGTTTACGATTCTTCTTGTCGAAGCAGCTTGGTGGCCGCCGGCTCGCGAGCGTCGTATCCGCGATGAAGCTAACGTTGCCACCGGTGGCTTGGTGGTGCGCGCTATACCTGTATGCTGGCGAATGGACGTGCAGGATGCCATACGACCAGCGGCGTGCCGGCGGCGCAAGGTAAGGTCGGGCCGCCTCCCGACTCTTTATCTGGCGGGGAGCCTGCCCAACAATCTCCAGAACATGATCCGTTGGCTGCGCTTCTCCCGCGCCATCAATACGCGTACCGCAATGCCATCGAGGGGCATTTCGAAGCAGGAGGACGCGCGACATCGCCGCTTACCTTTACGCGCTGCGCTAAACGTCAGCACACTGCCTAAAAGCCCGACCGTTGTTATCGCAATCGTAAATCGGCCATGCTTGCATTCACGGCGAGAGCACGAAACCATATTGCCGCCTTTTTTGCACGTTGCCGGCGCCGAGCAGGCCGCGTCAGAGCACGACGGAGACGCTCCAACGCCTGCCTGTTGGAGGTTTCGGATTTGAGTAGCGGCAAAAGCGACTTGATGAGGTTCACACCATATCGTCGTCGTAAATCGCGCTCGCTTCACCGGCCAACAACCTTTCCTTGCTGAGCAGGCCGGCGTCTTCGAGCGCTTCCATGTCGGGCAGGTCGCGCAGCGTGTCGAAACCAAAGTGACTGAGGAACTCCTTCGTGGTCACGTAGGTGTAGGGCGCACCATGCTGGGGGCTGCGCGGGCCGGCGGCGATGAAGTTCTGGGTTCGAAGAACGCTAATCAGATCGCGGCTCACCTCCTTGCCGAACAGGGTCGACAGTTCGCCGCGGGTGATCGGCTGGAAATACGCTATCGACATCAGCACCAGCGCCTCCGAGCGCGACAGCGGGCGGGAAATGTCGCGCTTTCCCGTTGCCGCGCGGATGACGTCACCGAATGCCGTCCTGGTGCGGTGCTGCCAACCGCCGGCGACAGACACCAGCTCGTAGGGCCGACTGCGCAGTTCTTCCCGAATGTCGTCGATGATCAGGTCGAGATTGCAGCTCTTGCCGACTACGCGCGCCAGTGTATCGCGCGTGACGGGCTCTGCTGCCGCGAAGATGACCGCCTCGACCCGGCCCATCCACTCGCGCCAGCGCAGTTGCGGTGGCAAATGCTCAAGCTCGACGTCCAGCAGGTGGCGCTGTGCCTCCTCGTCCCGGCGCCCGTCAGTCGCTTTCGGCCGTTGCTCCGTCATGGTCTAGAGCCCGTAGAGCCGGAAGCTGGCGCGACCGGACAGCTCGCGTACCGCGCCAAACGCCTCAAGCCGTGTAAACAATCGCCGCGCCGCGAAGCGCGATAGGCTTTTCGTCGTCAGCGTGCCGGGCACCGCATCGTCGTCGAGCAGCCTTTCAATCACGGTCCCGGCCCCCTTGGCGCGCAGCTTCGGCACGACCTGAGCCAGCCGCCCAGCCCGCCGCGAAATCTCGCCGCCCAGCCGACACGCCTCCGCGGCACCTTGCGCCAGGGCTAGGCACACCGCCTGATCGAATTCTTCCTCCCCTGGTCGGATCCGGTTGCGGCGACCGCCGCCAGCTCGGAAGGCCGGCGAGAAGACCTGCCCCATCAACAACGGCACCGGTTTTGGCCAACGCAGGCTTTGCGCGAGGCCAAGATCGGCCAGCCACCAAGCCAGCAGTTCGGCCTGCGGATCGGCAGTGACAACATGGCGGACGATAGCCGCCGCCGTGAAGGGACCCGGTTTGCTGTCATCCGATCGGCGGCGCTTTTCGAGTTCTTGTGGTATTGCAGCCAGCGGCTCGCTCCACTGCAGACCGAGGTTGTCGACGATATCTGCGAGGGCTTGAGCATCGACTGCCTTCGACGTCGGCCACGACGCGAGTTGCCGCCAGACGCCATAGATAGCACCGGCCGGACCGAGAGTTGTAAAATCATCGGCCCGGCGCAGATGCCAGACATCGCGTAGCGCGGCCTGGTCCTCGCCGCGTCCGGCGAGCCGACAGGCGCAAACAGCACTGTTCAGGGCCAGCCGCTGGCGCCAGGCGCCCGGGGGTTCGGCGCGCACCAGATGATCGAGCGCCGTGAGCGCCGCGCCGGCCATAAACCCGGCAGCCGCTGGATCGGCCGCCGAGGGCTGCCGCAACGCCCAGGCCGGGACCACGGGAAGCTGCGGCGTGGAAAATGATGATGGTACTGCGGTCGCGATGTGGTCCGCGCGGCGGGACGGTATTGCGACTTCGTCGGGCCTTGACAACCCTGACGCCCCGGTACCGGACTGGCCGGCGGCTATTGGCGCGGATGCAGGCGGGGCGGAGCGAATCATCGCTGCGATGGTAGCGCATCGGTGCGCCTGTCGCGACAGTTTTCGCCTGAAACCGCACAGGTCGTCTGATCGTAGTAACGACCGATAATCCTCGCAAATTGGATCAGAGGCAGAGGTCGTTGAAGTTGCGAAATCAGCATCGCAGAAAATTACCCCGAAAGGCAAGTGCGGTGTCGTTGCGCCTGCAAGAGACCGGGATGAGCCGAATTGATAAGCACGATGCGCGTCACGACACTCCGCACCACCAGGATCACACTGCGTTTTCTGCGAACCCCTGCCTGCCGAAAGCTTGGCGACCTCGCCGGCATGCTGTCGTAGCGCGCAAAATCTCAATCCGATCCCGGCCGCTGCCCCCTTCAGTGTTAAGGAGCTTCTCTCGGCCCGACCTGCGATGAGGGCAACCCGCACGAATGCGCCTTTTCCGGTACGATCCGACCAGAGCCACTTCATCCGGACATACGTGAGAAGCCACTATTCGCCTTCAAAGCCGCCATTAGCATCGGACCGGCAGAGAATTGGCCCGCCTTGGCTCTTTCGGTGAGCACCCGCAGGTACCCCCCCGCCGAATTGATGTGTTGGGCCCGTTGAAGGATGCACGCGACCACCACTGCCGCAGTTTCCTGGCCCATGATATGGCAGGCGTCCTCATACGCCGAGGGCGAAACGCCCAAATAGCCCCTTACCTGCGCCGCCGTTGCCATGAAATCACGCCAATTAACGATCCCGTCGGCAGCGTAGTCCACTATTTCCGGGCAGGCTTTCAGCACCAGGCCAAGCGGGTATCCTTTCGCCGTCGCATCCTTTTGTTTTTTCGGCCCGACCGTCGCCCTGCTTTGTTCGAAAGCCGGTTCAAATTCAAAAATAGCGTTGGTGTTTGAATCAGATTGTTGCCGGCCAATATGGGACTCATTGCCATCCGAATATGCGACATTCATATGCGAATTCAACAACATATCCACTGCTTCCCGAATTCCCTGCAACTCTGCCTCGATCCGCTCGAGTTCCGACGTTGTCGCCCGACGAGGAATTGAGTCCACGGTAGCCCGGAACCGCCGCCAAAGAGCGTTCCAATCGCCGTCAACCTCTTCCTCGACCGCAACCTCGATCAGTTTGGAAATATCCCGCCTGTGAAGTGTGATCCGCTCGCGCATCAGCTTCAGCGCACGGTTCTCCGTACGGACGCGCTCTGCAGCCGCTGCGAATTCATCGGCGCGTACCAATAAAGGCGCCAGAGAGAAGCCGAAAGCGTCCTCAAAGTCCCCTGCCTTCCCCTTGCGCGCGTATCGTTTGCCATTTGGACTATCCCGACGCAGGACAAGGCCGCAGCCTATCAGCGCGGCCAGGTGTCTCCTGAGCGTCGTGTCGGCCATTCCATGAGCACGCAGCGAGAGCTGCTTGTTCGACGGAAACACGATTAGACCGTTTTCCTCGCTCAAATCATTGTCTGGATAGAAGGACAACAGACCTGCAAGCACAGCGAGCGCGCGGTCCCCGACACCGATGATGCTTTTGCCTTCGCACAGGTCACGGTACACCTGCCATTTGTCGACGATCTTCCCCTCTGGGATCTCATGCAAAGCTTGTCGTGCGTGCAAATGGGCAAGCGTCATCGTTCGCCCACCAAAGGGCGTTGTTCCCAGTTCCATTCTCTCTGCCTTCAATCAGGCAAAAGAACTCTGCTCGCCGAATCGACGTTCAAACGCTTGACAGTGATTCGTGGAAATGCGATTCTCGGACTTGCTAGAGTTTGAGAAGGGCTTCCACGACGAAAGTCGCTCGGGGGCCTTTTTCTTTTGCGGCTTCTAGTCTCCTTTTTCGGATTTCCTGAACGCCTCGTAGAGGTCGCCAAGTTTCCCGGAAATGAACGATGCGAAACGAGAACCATCCGCCGCCCCAAGAGCAAGCGTGGCCGTTTTCCCATTGTCCTTGAGCGTAACTGAAACCGACTTGTCGGCGGGAGCCCAGGATCTGACAGAGGGTTTCGGACCAGTCTTGCGAACAGGCTTCCCTTTGGCATTCAACGCCCCAAACAGCCGCTCGAAGCGCTCGCTGCTTCCTAGTTCGCTGAACCCTGGCTCTGACAAGACCTCGCTAACCACTTCGGATTTTTTTCCAATGAGTAGGGACAGTTCCACCCACCGCTCGCGGCCCACCGCCGGAGCTGGGCCAATCTTCTGGATTATGGCTGATGGAATTCTCGTGATAACGGAAACCATCTTTGAAACAGCTGCAGCATTGGCGGCCAGCGCTGAAGAAATGACGTCCCGTTCGTAACCAAGATCTTCGAGGCTCTTGGCGAAAGACGCCCTTTCGATAAATGTCAAATTTGCACGAGCGGAATTTTCCTGCCCTTGCGCGATCACATGGGTCTTGTCGTCGATCGCTTTGACGACAGCTCTTACTTTCCGACCCAGTTCCTTGGCTACCCGAACCCGTCGATGCCCGAAAACGACCATATAGCGGCCATCCTTTCCAGGATGCGGACGCACCAGAACCGGCGTGTCCTGCCCCCTTTCTCGGATCGCCTCGACCAGTTCCCGATACTGCTCCTGATCGTCTCCTAGTCGGTCAGCAACGAATGAGACCTCGATCGTACCCGGATCGAGTTCAACAACTTGCTCCCCTTCCAAATAAGCATCGGCCTGCTTGGCCAGTTCACTAACTGACCTTATCATCGACTTCGACGCACCCCGCATAGGGTACGCGCTTGCAGCCGTGGTCGAACCCTGGATGTTCTCGTCAACGAGACCGGCGAGTAAATTTTTTCGAGCCATTCAACTGCTTCCGTTGTGGTCTACTGCATTGAATGCGTTTGCAGAAAACGTGTTTTTGTCAGCAGACAACTCAACGCCCCCATGCGGCGTGAACCAGACCGGCAATCTCGCCGTTTACTGCGTCCAAGGCGTCGATCGCCCGTTCATACGTCGAACGAGTCATCGCGCTCTTTTCGACCTCATAAAGTGTCTGTTTCGTTATGCCTGCGTCAGAAATGGCAGTCGATTTCAGCATTTGGTTTTTGAGGATGAATTCCCCAAACAATGTCTGCAGAAATGCTACCATCTGGGCCTGCGGCCCGTCAGTCGGCTCGTAGCGGGTCACCAGGTAGCGATACCATTGAAGATTAACTGCGGCGCCTGCTCCACGAATTGGCTCAAGAATGCCGCCCAGCATCAGCAGGAACTGGCCCATGGACATAACATCCAACATCTGCGGGTGGATTGTTATCAGGACAGATGTGGCCGCGGTCAAAGCCGTGATCGTCAGATAACCCAGCTGGGGTGGGCAATCGATCACGACAACATCGTACCTGTCGTCCACTTCCGCTAAAGCGGTCGAAATGCGGGTGAAGAACGCTTTGCCTTCATTGGAACTGCGATCCGACATGGCCAGCGGAGTGTCATATTCGAATTCCTGAAGCTCGAGGTTTGCCGGGACGATGTGGAGGCCAGGGAAATTGGTCTCCCGGATGATTTCCGAAAGAGGCATCTTTTCAGCGTCGTAGCGGATCGCATCGTAAATCGATGGGATCTGATCCAGTTCGGGCTGAAAGCCGTGCAAGGATGAAAGCGAAGCTTGCGGGTCAAGATCGACTGCAAGAACACGATGTCCGGTTAGCGCCAGATACTGAGCAAGGTGTGCTGCGGTCGTTGTTTTGCCAGATCCTCCCTTGAAGTTCACCACAGCTAGAATTTGGAGCTTCTCATCCAAACGACGATGCGGAACATACATTCTCGCATCTGACCGCCCGTGCTGATCGAGATATTGACGTAGCTCAAGCATTTGCTCTGCGGTGTATGATCGCCGACCGGAAGACGATGTTTCGGGAACAGGGCCTTTGCCTTCCAAATGCAACTTTTTCAAATGGCTTTGGGAGACACCGAGATATGTGGCAACCTCTGCCAGAGAAAAGGCACGGAGAGCCTTCTTCGCGTGAGGCGGAAACCGTTGCACGCTAAGCAAATGCAACTTCTTTGAAATTTGATCCCCCTGTTCGAGAATGTGCTTCTCGAAGTGCAGCGGGAATTTCGTGCCTATCGGCGAACTCACGTTCATTCGACCAAGTTTTCCCAAAAACGATTTTAGACGGAAAACCGCCACGTAACCGTGATCATGCCCGATTCGGTCGCTCCGAGACAAGTTTTAGAATTTCAAGAAGTTAGTGGCCTCGATGTGCACGGCGTTCAGTGTCGCTGTCGCGATTCTTCCATTTGATTACATTACATAAATTGTTGTTTTTGTCGGCTGACAACAAAAGATAGGCGGATTTGACGTTAGAGCGCCAGCAAGCTGGGCGATCACGGGGACCAATTCGCTGATTTTCCCATTGGATGAAGCGCTGCCATATGGGCCGAGGAACGCAGCAGAGTCAGCAGAGATAGGGGAGGACGGTATCAAAGCGTTGGACGTGCTTTGTAACGGACGGACGGCCACAAGGGCCCTGGCGGAGGGGAGTGGTCCTAAACGTCGAAGGATTGCTGCTCAAGAAGCAAGCGGTACCATGAACCGGATCGATTGGCCGACATCAAAAAATGTCGAGGCCGATCGTGATCATCGCTTTCGACCGTGACGAGAGGGCGAGCTTCAGCCTGCAACCGATCCATAAAGCGGCGAAGATAGAGCGATCCGGAGTTTTCAACCCTTGTTGCCAAGCATGGCGGCATGATCGCCTGGGCTGTGAAACTGACCCGACTTGAGGCAAGTACGGAGCGCCGAGACGCTTTTAATCGTCGGCGAAGTACCGAATTCCGCGTCGGCAGAGAGCCCCAGATTGGCACAACATTCTATTCCACAAGCACAACTGACCGGCTCGCATACATTTCGCGATCTGCAAGTGCCGCTCCGCAGTCGGATTTAACCACGGAGTTGCCGGTCATCGTCACGGTGTCGCCGACTATGCGCACACAAGCATTGCTGCCCGTGTCAGAGTTGCCAGTGTAGGTGATGTGAGCGTCAGGGGCATAGACGAACCCGTTTAATGATGTGCCGGCGCCGCCATTGAGGGTCATTGGCGTGGTGTTTCCCCGCTCTTGGTAAATCGTGATGCCGCCATAGGGACCGGTCGTTGGCGGTGAAAGGTTGATAAGCTGATTGGCATTGATGTTGAGTTCGGCGCCGTCCACGAGAAAGATGGTAACTCCTGCGCCGGTGAGACTGCCATTGCCGCCGAGACTGATCTTGCTGCCCCTAAAAATATAAACACCCGGCTCAAGCGTCACCGTTCCGGTGACCGCTTTGTCACAATACGTGCCAGGCACAAGCGTAATAACCTTGCCGCCTTTCATCGGGGTGCATGAACCATAGGGTGGAGGTTCTATACCCGAGAGGGGGTCAAAAGAGGGGTATTGGTCGGGAAGCGGCCGCGGGCAATGAAACTGCGAATTGGAATCGGATAGACCGACGATGCCCCCGGTAGCAATCGCACATTCGGCGCGCACCTTTGCAGAGCCACCTCGGTAAAGAGAATCCGTCGCGTCAGAATTCGAAGCGATAACACATCCGTCCATTGCAACATTGGTCGAGCCTTGGATATCGACTGCCCTCGACGCATGGGGGCTCAAAGCAAGCACGCATGCTTCCTGACCCGAAAACACTTTTGCCTTGGAGATGCGGTAGGCGCGCCAGTCTATACCGCCAACGAAGCCTGGGTGGCTGATGCTGGAAGAAACGGTGATCAAATGCGCAATGCCAGATCCGTTCACGCTGGCGCTGAAATTGCTCTTTGATTCCTCATAGCCCAACTCCGTTGCCTGCTGATCAAGGAGATTGAGGTTGGCCTCGAATATCCTGTAGCCAAAACCCTGTAGTTCAGTCTTCGTCATTCCTTCGAAGTATTTCGTGCCAATAGCCAGTGCCGTGGCATCTAACGCTCCTTGCAGTTTCGTGGCCTGGTTGGAGGTGCTCGCGAAATCAACAACCCCGGCAACGCCAACCATAATCGGCACGATGGCAATTGCCGTGAGAGCTGCAAAGTTACCCTGCCTCGAGTTCCAGAATCTTCGCAGCACGATGCCCCCCATAGAAAATCGGTCACCCATCAAATACTGTTCGGCTTAAGGGGAGATTGAAAGTGGGGCTAAAATTAAAGTAAAACTCAACACGTGCGGCGGGTCGGCCTTGCAAGGTTTTCCAGGAAACGGTGTGTCGAGTGCAAGTCGCCGTGACGCGTTGATTTATTGGAAATCGTGGCAGCTCGTTCTAGTTCTATGCATGGCGGGGCTGCGGAAGGATTAAACGATGAATCGAGCAACGAACCTATTGCTTGGCGCGGTATCGGCTCTGGCCATTACAGCGCTGCCTGCTAATTTCAATACGATTTCCATAGGCGATCTTGGCCCCGCTGCCGCTCATGCGAAAGGGGGCGGTGGCGGTGGCGGTAACGGCGGCGGAAACGGGGGCGGCAACGGTAATAGTGGAGGGAGCGGAACGGGCGGCGGTGCGGAACATGGCAAGTCGGCCGATCGTCACGACCACACGAAATCATCTCACAGTAGCAAGTCAGTCTCTCGCTCAATTGGCAAAATGTTTGGCGCAGTTTTGGGCAAGGAACGGTCTCGCGTAAAAAAATCCGCCGCGAGCACAGCAGCAACCCGTACCAAAACGACAAGATCGGCGAACAAGGCCGTCCAAATGGAGAGGCTTCCGACAACGGCGCCCGTCCCGGGCGCCAAGCCGAAGAATTTCCACGCCACATTAGCTGGCCTCAACTCGCTGAAGCGCAACTATAACGCTTATCTGAACACCGAGTCGCCTCGGATGGCCGCCATCTCTGCTTTTGTGATGGCATCGGCTAATCTCGACTTGGCGCAGGAGAATGTCGTCGAAGCGGCTGGCGCGCTCGCGGAGGCACAAGCCAGCTTCGCTGCCGCTGTCGAAATGGCGGCTGTAACGCCCTACGACGGTGCGGTTGGCGCATATGACAACGCGACGGTGGAAAGCCTGAGGGCCCGGTTGGCAGATCTGAAAGCAGCGACTGTCGCGCCTGAAGATCTCGCTGCCTGGGAGGCTGAGGTGTCGACGGTGGAGGCTTTACTTGACAGCGCTGAGGCCGACGCGGTGGCCAGCGCGAAAACATCACTTGATGAAGCCGAACTGGTCGCCAATGCCGCTGAAGTAGGCACGGACGACGAAGCACTCAAGGCTGCCCTGCTTGATGCCGCAAATGAAAACCGGCTGTCAGAATATGGCGACGACTATGTCGATGATGAAATGATGAGTTGGGCCAGGGATGTGCTCGGTGTCGGTGACGCTTACGGCAAAATCGATCAGGTCCGCGAATCGATCGAAGCCAGGGACTAAAGCGATCGAGCTAGTACCGAACAAAATCTGCCGTCTCACGCGAGAAAGACGGCAGATTTCATGGCCAACTTACATACAAAGTCGGCAAATCTTCCCGCCATGCTTTTCCAGATTTGGGACCAAGTATTTCGAGTCGTGATTACGCTGTGCGAAGCTGATTACCGGGGGGGCATGGTCCGTCCTTTCTACTGGTAGCAAGTATCTGCTGGTGTTGGACTGTTGCGATCGGACGGTCGATTTGGCTGGCGAAGCGAGTCCTCTTGCTCGAGCAACCTAGCGCTCGGAAGCGGATGGCCGGCGTCGGTAGGACACCGATCGGATCAACGGTTCTCGCGCTCGTTTCCGATCGCAGCCGCCTTGCGCTCTCGACTTCGGCAACCGCAAGAAGGCCCTTGCTGGAAGGTGGAACGCATTGGCGACGCTCACCCAGGCGCCGTGATTGATTATCGGAATTGAAAGCTCCATAGGGCGAGCCGCGTCGCCGCTATCCTTTGTGGTTGAACAATTTCAGCGAGCGCTAAAGGAACAAAAGCAACGCAGACGAATTATCGGCCTGGGTTTAGGCGGACTTGGGAGGGTAGAATGCGGGTACAGGTAATGCCGGCCAAGCGAAGCGGTAGTTCTAAAACGATTTTTGATCGTCCAGTTCGAGAGGAAGACATTCACCCTGGAGAAGATGACCACGTTGCGGTTTCGGTGCTTGCAGATGGCATCTATCGGGATAAGTCCAAATACCGCTACACATTCGAGCTTTCGGAAGCGGAAATTCGCGCGATTCTCGCAGCTAATGCGCGATGAGGCTGTCTGTCGCTATTAACAATGCTAATAATACCTTAAGGCTGGAATAACCTACCGGGTTAGCGGGAACATGCGGTAGTCCAACGCGAGCCAACGCGCCGGCCGCAAGGTTCCCGCTCCGCCCCCCTGCCAGTCCCGATATGGTAGCAACTCTGGATATTGGCTGCAGTTCTCCTTGTCTGCATGGCGCACCGCCGACCCTCTGCGAATCCCGATGGCCGGGCCCTCTTTTGTTGAGAGCGGGCTCGCCGCCTCTCCACGCAACGAGGAGGCTCGCTTGCGTACGTTAACTCATGTGTTACGAAATCATCGGTAGCGCGCAAAGTTTCCTCTGCGACGGGACTAGTAACCTTGTTTGATGCGGAATTCACTCAGGACTGTCTAAGTGGCAGGCTGGGTCTGTTCAAGGCGGTGGAGTCATGGCGATACCCCCCGCTTTCTTGTTATCCGTTCAGTCTTTGGGCCCCCTCGGAAAGACGTTGATGTTGAAATGCGCGGACGTCACGTTCATTGCTTAATCCTCTGGCATTGGGAGCGGAGCCCCACAACCAACATGCCGGTCCCGACCGGCACCTCAAGCAAGCATTGACGGACACCGGCCTTGTAAAAGCCATGAACAGCGCTTACGTAGGAAATTCGATCTTGTTGACGAACTTTGTTTCTGCGCTACGGCGCCTCTAACGATCTTCCTTCTCAATTTCGAAAGACTACGACGTTTGGCACTCGGCCAAGCGGCGCATTTCTATGCCGATTTGAAAGGAAATGGTCATGACAACCGGAACAGTAAAGTTCTTCAATTCCACAAAAGGCTTCGGCTTCATTCAACCCGATGACGGCTCTAAAGACGTCTTCGTTCATGTCTCGGCTGTTGAACGGGCAGGCATGAGCACCATCGTTGAAGGGCAGAAGCTTTCATTCGATGCAGTTCGCGATAGCCGCAATGGCAAGACCGCTGCGGAAAACCTGCAAGCCGCATAAGTCATTGCCTTCAGCCTTTGACCACGGATGTACTGGCACTGGCTGTTAAAGCAATCAGAGGAAGGTCGGGAGCGTCCCGACCTTTTTTCATTTTGGAGACAACCATGGACCCCTCTGAAATAGCCGCTGTTTTCCAGCCAAGACCTTCCAAACTAGAAAGCAAGGCTGACCTAACCACCAAGATCGCTCGCCAGATACTGGATGATGAAACTGCAAAACGTGAAGCCAAGACAGAGCGGCTTCGATTGGCTCGGCTTGCGCAAGAGCCGCTGGAGCCTGCCAAGTCTCGCAAAGTGGTCGCTCGTAATAGCACACTCCGAAAACGTTGATTTGCTCGAAAATCACGCCGCATCCGAGGCGCCAACTGTCGCGCGAACGCCCAAAAATAATCGAGCATTATTCTGCCCGCGATGGGACTGGGGGCCGTCCGCGAACTCTTCTCGCAACGTTTAGGCTCCCTTGCTTGGCTCAATTTCAAAATCACCGCCGCTCGCTCGCGCGGGGGCAGAGTCCGCAGTCGAACTAAGGTCCGCCCCAGCGACGGGACTCCTTTATTGCTGAGAAAGTGGTCTAGTACTCGCTAAATGCCGTCTGCCTCTGGCCAAGGCTTTCTTGAGTGGGTGGGGTCGCATTCATCTAGTTGCGTGCGGCCATGAGCTATTGCGTCAGACATCACAGATAAAGCGCCAGCTTACGGGTGTTTCGATCCCCACAAGTGAAGCGGACATTCACGTCGGTGTGGAGAAGGGGTCAGCTGACCAAGCAGCGGTGTTGGCAACGCCATTGTCGCCCCCCGTTAGGCGCACCACGCAAAGCAAGATATCACCCCCAGACTGCGAAGGAGAGCTCGTCGTGGGTGTATGCCAGCCAAGTAGGACGCGCTATGCAATGGCGGGCGCAAAACACGATGCCCGCATTGCTCAAGCGAAATTCCTGGAGCAACGATGGTCGCCGATAGACCCGCTTTCATACCAAGGGATTTGCTTACTTGGGGGATACGTCCAGCGCTTCGACGTGTTTACCGTAATTTTGTCTGGTGTTCGGATCAATGATCGCCACCGGAGCAGAGATAACCAAACCGGCGGCGGTACCGGCCGTGTGGGCGGCGCCCGCCGCCGCAGAGACGATCGTATCGCCAAGTCCATGTCGGCTGTCCGTTAGCGTTTGTCCGGTGGAGAGGCGCGCGCCAATCAGTTGGACGATTTCCGGGGACTCGGCAAACTTGCTGTGATGCAATTCGTCGCCGGCCCGGATCTTTGTAAGATCTACGACCGCGATGTTGTTCGCCGCGAGTTCTTCCTTATAGGGTGACTGTTCCGGATCAATGGCTCCCAGTCGTGAAACGTCCCCCCATACGCGCCGGGAAAAGGCTAGCGCGCGATCATCGCGCGACACGAAAAGGGTAAAGCGAGGCCGCTGCGTCCCCATGTCTGCAATTTGCGAACGGAAGACGTCAACGTCCACATCGGGCGCAGCGAGCATGACATTCTTGAACTTGGCCGGCAGTCCGCCATTGCGAATGGCCATCTGGCGCAAGGATTCCAGAGCCAACCAGTTTCCCATTGAATGAGCGAGGATCGAGACCTCTTTGATTTCCGCATCGCGAGCGAGATACTGAAACAAATTTTCAACCGCATTTCGGGTATAGTTCGTGCTTTCCCGATCATATCCGTAGGCGAGGAGACTGCCACGAGACGGCCACGTCGCAAGGACCGGTACGCTGTGCATGTTTGAATCGTGGACGATTTGCGCGAAGCGGAAAACAGCATCATCGAACTGGTTGTTGAATCCGTGGATAAAGACCATGACGCTGCGGTCCGGGCTCTTACTCGCTTTCTTGTTCAGCCACTTCTCGGCGGTCCTTTGGTCGACTTGTTCAGCCTTGAGTGTCGCAAAATCCGTGGTCGGATCCGGCGGGAGCTCTCGAGGCCAGGCAACCTCGCCGACCTTGCGAACGTCCTTGGGAGGGATCGACACCGTAATCTCCGCGAATGCGGGAGCGAGTGCGCGCTCCCCGTTAAACATCTCACCGGGATTGACGGAACGATTACGCATCGTGGTGACAAGCATTTCGACGCGGTCGCTCGACGGCGAAGCAGCAACAGGTTGAAGCACGCCAGCCGGTCGGCTTGCGCAGGCTGTCAGCGAGGCGGCAACGAGAGCTGCTGCTGCAAGTTCGGCCATGGCGAACTGTCGGATAAGGCTGGTCATCGCATGGGTCCTTCCGCCCCTAATTACAGCCACACGCATTTCTTGGCGTCGAGCGATCGCGAAGTCTTAAGCGCGGTTTGTCACGTGTGCGATCAAGCCGACAGCGTCCCCAAACGGCGTGTGATCGCCGTGAAGGGTTTGCAAAAAATCGGCGGTCGGTAGCCGCCGAACGCTGTCCGTCAGCGTGAATCAAATGTGCCAAGCTCAGTCGACGTAAACCACCACGTAGCGTCCGCCATATGGTTGGTAGTAGATCCCTCCGCACCGCCAGACGACAGCGCCGTTGATGCTCATTTTGGTACAGCCAGCAGGGAGGGTAGCGGCATATATGGACGAGCGACGGATCACGCGCCTGGTGGTGCGCCTTGCGACGCCGGCGACACTGCCAGGCGTTAAGGGACGTCCCACAACCGCGTGCGCTGCGGATATGAATGAGCCGAATGGCGTCGGCACGAGACTATCGACGCCGAGCATGCTCAAGCCGACGAGCGGCGTTAGAAGGAGCCTGATGCGCAGCTTGGACATCGTCTTCATTCCCCCACCTCAAGTAAAAGTTCGCCGATGACATCCGCATAGACCTGTTCGACCTCTCTGGCGCCTGCGGGTGGAGCGAATGTGAATTGAACCGAGTCGACATCGTTACTCTTCCAATTGGTCAACCGCAGGGAATACTCCGGCGCGCCGGTCACCCACTTTGTCGTGATCACGTATTTAATCGGGAGCGGGTTCTCACCCTTGCTGATCCAGATTTGCCAGTCGACGACATCTGTTCGGAAGGCCAAGTGATCGCATTCAATGCCGCCGACAAACGCTGAACCGACGACCGTTCCCTCGATCACGCCCTCGGTCAGGACGGCATAGGGATCGCTGGCCAACAGATCGGCTCCCGGCGCGTCCAAGCCGGTGGCGGCACGAAACTCTTCCGTCGCCTCTTCAATGCTCGGCCCCGGACTCTCTAGTTGAAGGTAGACATTTAGCGCCTTGCCGTAGAGCGAAATGGTTTTCCCGTCGAATATCAGCTCTGCATCATCAAATGGCCCCCTGCGCGTTATGCGCAGGCCCTTGGCACGGTTAAGGGCGAGGGAGCCCGACGCGCTGTACTGAATTTTTTGACCCTTGAGGTCGATGATCTCGTGATCGGCGTCATAGTCAGCGCTGAGCCTCGACATTGTTTTGAGATTGTCGCTCATTGCGACAAGGATCTTGTCTGCTGCCGGGTCGATCTGCTGTGCGGCCGCCGGATACGCTGCCAGTGCTGCCATGAGGGCCGATGGCAACATGTAGCGTCGCCCAGCCGTGCCGAGCCGTTTCAGTATCGATCCACTCATTTTCTCCCCTCGAGAATTCGCTTCATCTCGCGTTCCACCCGGTAATGTGGCCCGCAACGATCTGGTCTGGGATGACAACGCGGGCCATTCCAACGGGCATCTTGCTATGACAGTGGACGTCTCGTCTTGCCATTTTGCGCCAACCTCTCAACCATTGCTCAGCGTAGGCAGGATGGCCGCGCGTTCCGAAAACTCATGAATTAGGCAGGCGGTGATCCGGCTGGAGTAGCGCTCGCGCTTATCACCTGCTGCCCGGCAGCAATCTGGGACGACGACTGGCCGTCCGCGACCTTGATGGTGGGATGCGCAAACTCAATGTCGTTCTCTTCGAACGCCTTCTTGATCAGCGGAAATGCCTTCCTGCGCACCATACTTTGAGAGCCCGGCTTCGTTGTCGTCTTCAACTTGAGTTGGATGCCGTAGGTGCCGAAATCGCTCACCGCCTGCATCTTCAAAGGTTCGATAATTACCGGCGCCAGTTCCGGGTCATCCATCAATTGTTCGCCGACCTGCTTGATCACCTTGCGCGTCTTTTCAAGATCGGTGTCATAGCTGACTGTGATAAGAAGCTTGTCGACCGCATAATTGCGGCTGACATTTTGGACCGCGCCGAGCGCGCTGAAAGGAATGGTGTACACTGGCCCATTGTGATGCCGCAGCCGCACCGATCGCAGGCTGAAAGATTCCACGGTACCGGTGTAGCTGCCCGAGACAATATATTCGCCGACGCGAAACGCGTCATCCAGCAGATAGAATATGCCGCTGATGATGTCTTTTACGAGCGTCTGGGCGCCGAACCCGACTGCCAGGCCAACGACACCGGCGCTTGCGATCAAGGGAGCGATGTCGATGCCAAGCGTAGACAACGTCATGAGCAAGGCAAGCGTCGCAAAGACTACCATCGTGAAGTTTCGCACCACGGGCAGGAGGGTCCGGAGTCTTGCTTGCCGGCTCCCAACCGGCGAGCCCGCAGACGCACTTTCATCCACCCGTGCGATTTTCAGGTCGATCGCGGTCCGCGTAAACTGCCAGAGCACGTCAAAGCCGAACAGAATGGCAAGAGCTGTAAGAAGCGCTCGCGCGATGTTCGCGATCGGGTCGCCTCCGGCCGCCAAGTGCGAAAAGCTGATCTCCCAGGCTCCGGCGAGGATCCACAATGCGATTCCAATCAACGCTGCTCGAAGCAGCGTATCGAAGACCACGATGGACGCGGAGGCAATTGCGCCCGTCCCATCGTCATGCTCCGCGGGAAACAGATGCCGCGTCACCTTCCTCGCGGCTCTGAGCGCGACCGGCGTCAGAACACCGATCGCCAACAGCCAGAAGAGACGCATCGCATCCGCGACCCACAGCGTCCACAGCACGACCAGGAAGACCGTGGCGAGCCACCGGTATGCTAAGTGGGGGCGGGTTGGTTTTTCAGGTGACGAATCCATTCGCGGCGTCCGCCAGATCGCCGCCAACCCTATTGCGAGCAATCCCAGGCCCAGCACGTAGGAGACAAGGTCCGTCGCGAGTGGGTCCATACCAGTGAGGCGCGTCGCTTCTGCAAATGCACTGCCGAGAGCAAACCACCCGACTGCGGCGACCATCCAGAAACAGATATGGTCTTTGTCCGCACGATATCCTGTCGATGTTTGGTCCTCAACAGACGCCGCGATCACGGATGCGATCGCTCTCGACAAAACCCATGCAGCACATGCTGCAAGGAAACTCAGCAGGACCGCCTCCGATAGCCGATCGCGGTCGAGCAACAAGAACGGAGCGAAGCATGTAACACTAAACACCAACACTCCTACCAGTTCGCGGAGAACCGACGCTCCCAGCCGCCGGCGTCGCTTTGAACCGAGGCTCTGCTCCTCAACATCTGTCGGTCGACGGTCAGGCTTAGCGCGGCTTTTCGCGATCGCCTGCGAACCGAACCCCAAGCCGACAAACAAGAAGAACGTGATAAAAGTCGAGAACAGGCCCGATGCGCCACTAGCATCACGCAGCCTTTGGGCGGCCTGTCGTATCTCGGTTCCGAGTTCGGGTACGACCCGTAACAATTCAGCTAAATGAATCCGGATCGCGGTGAGGCGCTGTGAAAACGCCCGCCCGAACGAGGGATCCTTTATCGCTGCGCGCGATTCGTCGGGTGCCGCTGCTGGAGCTTGCTGCCTGCGGAGCCACTCCTGAACGTCTGCCTTCCCCAACAGCCTTAGAAATTCCTGCACATCGGACGATTGGTCTGCGGTCTTGGCAGGAAGCCCGTGCGCCACCGGGGGTAGCGCCAAAAGCAGCATGAAAACGACCGCCGCGAGACGGAAAGATTCGGCTAACGGTGCCAAGAACATCCCGAGCTTGCTCGTTCCTGGACGCCTGGGGCGATCAATGAGCACATTGGGGACGTTCTGAATCCGCATCCGTGCGCCGCAAGTTGGTGCCTGAGCGTGCTTATCATTTTACGTCTCCAGGAAACAGCACCAAAGCAAGGCTGCTGAGAAGGGAAGCAATTTCATTGGTTCTATCCTGCCATTTCGAACGGGCTCAGCGCTATCGGCGTCTATATCGACGGATTGCAATGGGCGCTGTAGATCTGCTCGCGCTTTGAGGCACTGCAGAACGTCGCCGTCGCTATGGACATGGGACGTAAACTTCGCCAAGAGAATTCCCCTATGCTGCGAGCCTACCCCTCATTCATTGCTCCTGTCGTTCCTATCAGATCAGCATCAGATCAATCTATTCTGGCATTCATTTCCTGTCGCACCGATTGCAGTGTCGGAGAGCCGTGAAACCCGTGGACGGTTACGGCGATAGCGCCCAAAACCGCATTTCGCCGCCAGGTTAGAAACGGATTGTCAAACCCGCGATTGGGCCTTGCTGCACAACGTCAAACAGAAAGCCGTCGTTGCTGTAGTCCACCCCAAGCGCCCGGTAACCGAATGTCGCGGAGAAGGTCTCATTGATGTTGTAGCCGACGCCAGCCATGACGTCCCAATCTATATCTGCGCCGCCAGCACCGACCAACCCCCATCCCATTGCATAAAATCGTGGCGTGAAGGCGTAGTTGCCGCGCACCCCGATTAGCCCATCCACCCAGGTCGCGCTGTCGCTGCGGGTCTGGCCGTCGAGGAACGCTCCGCTAAAAGAGATCTCGGTATCTACAGACCACACGCGTACGGCGCCGACCACGTCCAGTCGGCCAGCTGACCCTTCAAGAACGGAGTAGCCCGCACCCGCCAGTCCAGCAAAGCTCGAAGTGTCGACCTCCACAGTGGTTGCGGCAATGCCCAGCGGTGTTGCGGCTCCGCTGGATAACTTCGTGTACATCAGATCGCCAAACAGGCTGTAGCGCCCGTTGCGAGCCTCGACGATCAGCATCGCGGCAAAATCGAGATTGCTGAAGATGTCGCTGAAGCTGGCGTCTATTTCGACAACCGGCAGATTGAACTGTGACGTCTGACCGGACAGACCCGCCGCCCAGAAGTAGGGCGTCACCGAATAAGTCCAGCCCTCCTCAAGCTTGGGTGACGCGTCCGGTCCTGTGGCGGATATCAGATCATCCGCGGCCATTGCGGGGGTTGATGAAAGTGCCGCCCAGATGAAGCAGGCTTTAACAACGCTTTTCATGGACGGTTCCTTCGTGCGTCTACGTGTTTCGAACAGTAGCAGGGCAGGGAGACCGCCGCTCAGCCATATCTCACGCACCTTATGTTGCCCGGACAGGGGGACTTATCATTTGGTGCCATTGGTGCTCATGGTGCGTTAAAAATTCAATCTTTTCTGCAACAGGTCTCTGCACGACCGCGCTATTCGCTAACAACTTCCTCGCAGAACGAGGAATGAAGTGGCAACCAGATGGTCGCCGCTTCATGGTTTGGTTGGATGCGTAAGCTCCCAGAGTTTCCATTCACTTCAGATACTCGATTTTCACCTGTTCGATCTTGCCGTTGAACGCAAACGGCTTCCGGTCGAAATATGTGAGCGAAACTGGCGAGTAGCTGTCCCTGCCCACGTCAAACGCGTCGTTGGCGGTAAACGTAAGGGGAGCTGAGCGGGGCACCTGGCCTTTTGCCACCTCCTTGCCATCGACGCGGATGACAACGTCGAGCGGTGCCGCGTGATCGTTGCCTGCCTTGCGGGTCTCGACCTCGATTTTGACCTTGCCGCTCGGCAACGGCTCCGACGATTCAAGGCGCGTCCGTTCAATCTCGAACAAATTGTATTCGTAGTTGAGCTTGCCGTCTTCCGCCCAAAGCGCGAGCCCGCCCGAGAAAGCGCCAAGAGCATACAAAACCCCGGCGGAGTCCGGCCGCAGTTCCGCGTCGATCGTCACGAGGTTGCTGCGTGCTCCAACTTTCGGAGCCGTAAACTCGGGAACGCCGACGACCTCCTGTGTGAACGCAAATTCGGTCGCGGGATTGGACGGCGCATCTTCCGGATGGAAGACCGCTGACCACAGGCCACCACCGACGGGAAATACCTTGTTTACTTCCGCGTCCCTCGCGAACGCCTTCTTGAGCTCGTCGACCTTCTCCGGATGTTCAGCCGCCACGTCCTTCGCCTGGGAATAGTCCTTGCTAAGATCGTGAAGCTCCCAGACGTCGTTGTCCGGCGACCATTTGAAGATGGCGGGATCAAGCCCGGGCGTCCAGGGCGTGCGAGGCCCGAATACAGAGGCTATCCAGTCGTCCCGGTAGTAGGCGCGACTGCCCATGATCTCGAAATATTGACTCTTCTTCTGTCCCGACGCTCCAGGGTCGTCGAAAGTGTAAGCCATGCTGACGCCGTCGAGCGGATCCTGGCTGATGCCATCCACCAGCTTCGGCGGGTGGATGTCCAGAATGTCATAGATCGTCGGCACAATGTCGTTGACGTGGTGGAACTGCGCGCGTGGCGTCTTGTCCGGCTTGATCTTGCCTGGCCACGAGACCACGAGTGGTGTACGGGTGCCGCCGAAATGGGCGGCGACCAGCTTGGTGGACCGGTGTGGCGTGGAGCCGGCCCAAGCCCAGCCGGCGTGATACATGTTGTCGGCTTTGGGCGAGCCAAGCACGTCCATACCGCCGAGGTCGTTCATCGCTCGAATATGGTCCTTGATCTCGGTGCGGATGCCATTCTGAGCCAGCAGCTCGCTGATAGAACCGTTTTGGCCTTCCGCGCTTGATCCGTTGTCACCCCATACGTAGAAAATAAGCGTGTTGTCGCGGATGCCGAGTTCGTCGAGCGCATTCAGCAATCTTCCCGCCTGCGTGTCGGCGTGTTCGGTATATCCGGCGAAAACCTCCATCAAGCGGCGCTGGAAAGGCTTCTCGTCCTCCGGAATGTCACTCCAGCCTGCTAGTGTGTCCGCACGCGGAGTGAGTTCCGTATTTTCCGGTATCCATCCCAGATCCTTCTGGCGGGCGAATATGCGCTCGCGCATGGCATCCCAGCCGTCATCGAACTTGCCTTTGTACTTGTCAGCCCATTCCTTAAAGATGTGGTGCGGCCCATGCGCGGCGCCGGGGGCCCAATACATGAAGAAGGGCCGGTCCGGCGTCAGCGCGCGAACCTGTTTCATCCATGACACCGCCTTGTCCGTCATATCCTCGGTGAAATGATAACCTTCCTTCCCATGAGCGGGATCGACACGGACGGTGTTCTCAACGACGGCAGGCTCCCACTGCGAGGATTCGCCGGCAAGGAAGCCGTAGAAGTAGTCGAAACCGATCCCCTCGCCAGCGGGCCAGTCGGTATAGGGTCCGACAGCCGTCGTCTCATTGGCAGGCGTGTTGTGCCATTTGCCGAACGCCCCGGTCGCATATCCGTAGTAGCCGAGAACTTTCGCAACGGTTGCGGACGTGCGCGGTATCCGCCCGGTATATCCGTCCCAGTCATTGGCCAACTCCGCGATCTGACCGCTTCCGACGCGATGATGGTTGCGTCCGGTGAGTAGCGCTGCCCGCGTCGGGGAACACATGGCGGCATTGTGGAAGCGGTTGTAGGAAACGCCTTCCTGGGCAAGTTGGGTCAACGTCGGCGTTTCGATCACGCCGCCGAACGTGCCGGGCAGCGCCGGCCCTACGTCGTCGAGCATGATCACAAGGATGTTCGGCGCACCGGCAGGAAGATGCGACTGCGCCTGCAAAGGACTGTATGTCGATTCGGCTATGGTCGAACCAGCCTTACTCCCTGAAGGCGTGGGCGGGAAGGGCAGCGATTCCTGGGCAATCGCAGGCGCACCCAGCAGCAGGGCCGCCGCGCTCGCACCCAGCCATCGCGCGCTCAAATGCCTAAGAAACTTCATTGTGTCCTCCTTGTCTGACAACGCATCTGAAACCGACGTGACTCGTCGACGTATCAATCGCCTCTGCATGCCTCGCAGCGGGGCGGTAGCGGCGACAGTAATTGGGTGCACAAAGATGCGAGCCTCCCTTCAAAACCTTCCGCGGAATCCTGATCTCGGGCTGGCATGGATCGTAGCTACCGGCCTCGCCGCCGCCACGTGGATTTCGGGGGATGCAGCAAGCCTTCGAGAGGTCGGCCTCGTGCCGCGGAGCATACCAATCCGACGTCCATTCCCAGACGTTGCCGATCATGTCGTAGAGGCCGTATCCATTGCGCGGAAAGGCTCTGACAGGAGACGTGTACACGTACCCGTCTTGTGCGTGATTGGCCGTAGGAAACGGCCCTTGCCATGTGTTTGCCATATGGCGACCGCCCGGCGTTAGTTCCTCCCCCCAGGCGAACTCAACCCGGTCAAGTCCGCCTCTCGCGGCAAATTCCCACTCGGCTTCGGTCGGAAGATCCTTGCCCCTCCACCTGGCATACGCCACGGCGTCGTGGTGTGAGATGTGGACGACGGGGTGATCCTCCATCCCCTCGAGACTGCTGCGAGGACCGTACGGGTGTCGCCAATTAGCGCCTTCCAGAAAGGACCACCATTGTGTCCAGTCGTGTAGATCGACAGTTCCAATCGACGGGCGAAAGACCAGCGATCCGGCATAAAGCATCTCCGGTTGAATGCCGGGATAGTCCTCAGGATTGGGCACCATCTCAGCGAAAGTGCGATAGTTGGTTGCTGCAACGAAATCGGAGAATTCGCCATTCGTGACTGGCGTCTCGTCGATAAGGAAGCCATCGACGTGAACGCGGTGAGCAGGGGCCTCTTCTGGATAGTGCCTATCAGAGCCCATCCAAAAGGTTCCGCCTGCTACGAAGATCATGCCTTGCTGTCTGGAGTTCGGTAGCGAGCTAGATCGAGCGATTTTGGTAAGCACAGCGACACCTGTTTGAGCCCGGTTGCAGGGGCCGCTGTAAGAGGTCACCCCGCGCAGCTCTTTCCTACAGTCTGCGGATAGGCTTGACTTATCATTTCACGCCAAGCCAGGCCTGGGCTTTTCGTCCCTGCGACGCTCGCTGAACCGTGGACAGGATCGATGTCGGTCGCAACCTGTGATCCAAGTTTCTTGGAAAGGCTGGCGTCCGCCGGAGAGCGCCTTGGGCCGAGCGGGCTGCAAAACCGACGAGGTCGCGGCAGCCGCCTATTCATAGTGGATAGAGCGCATCTTCGTTCCAATCGCGATGTGCATGCCGCTTGCCACACCCGTCGGCGCCCGATATGTAAAAGTATTCATTATGCGCCAAAGTCGGGTGTAGGAGCTTCACATAGCCGCGGTCCCTGTGATCTCCAGCCATGTCCTGCATGGTCTGCCCGCGTTCATACGAGCCGAGATCGGGGAGAGAGCGTTGCGGCACGCCAATCGCGCCGCCGGTTTCGACGTCGAACTGATTGAGGATGGAAATTTCTACATTCCCCAGCAGTCCGTGGTGGGGTTCGTCGACGCGATGGCGCGGGCGGTCGGCGACACCAATCTCGGACTTCTCCTCGTACCAAACATGAACGTCGCCGCTTACGGCACTTTCGGACGGTTTGTGACTGAAGCGGACAACCTCGAGCAAGCGATCGTACGAAGCATTGCGGCGCTTCACTATCATAGCACCTATGACGGCTTGTCTGTCACAACTACTGCCGATGAGCTACGCCTTGGTTATACATTTGCGTTGGCCGGTTCTGAGGGATATGGCGCTGTCGCCTGCGCTGCCGCCGGCGAACTGTTGAGCTTGTTCAAGGCATATTTGCCAAACTATTGGCGCCCGCTTCGCGTTGAGCTTGACATCCCCGTGCCGTGCCATACCTCCCCTTTTGAAGATGTATTTAAGTGCCCTGTCATATTCAATGCACCTGCAGTGGCGATCGTTGCCGAGCGGCATTGGCTGATGGCGGCGCCCCGACGACCATCGCGGTCGATCGTGACTCTCCACGATGTCGCGCGCGACCGGCCTGGCGGGGCGCCACGCAGCTTGCTCGACATCGCCGTGGCTCAGATTCGTGCCCGCCTTCTTACGGGCGACGTGTCCATCGACGATGTTGCACGATCCCTGGACACTAGCATCCGAACGCTTCAGCGTGAGCTTCAACACGCAGGTACCGACTTTCGCAGCCTGACGACTTCGGTAAGAACTCAGCGAGCGACGGAAATGTTGCGCGACGGTTCCGTATCGATCACCCACATTTCGGAAGACCTGGGCTATTCGTCTCCAGCCGGATTCTCGCGTGCCTTTCGGAAGGCGACCGGTTTTGGACCACGTGAATTTCGCGCCAAAGAGCGGGGCTAGACTGCCATGCGATATTGCTGTCCTTAAAGGTGCTCGTGAGGGCGCGCGATTTCGCGGCCAGAGGCCCATGTCACCTCGAGTCGCGAAAGAGGGTTGAGTTACTGGTTTGGGCACCTCAAGGGCATTCTGGAGCTTAACCGACTGATTACGAGGACGAGCGGGTGCCCACGGCGAGTTCGATCAGCAGTGGCCCAGAACCTCCAGCAACCCGCCCGCGCAGCATCATGTCCTCGTCGCCGTGGCGATAGCGGCGGCCTCCTTCTCGCCGGCGCTTGAGGGTCCTTATTTCGCGTTCCCTGCCTGCCTCCACAGCCGTCACCAAAGTCAATCATAAGGTAATCCCCGTGGGGCGTAATCCTCCTGATCCACAAGGATGCGGAGTCCTGCGCCATCTGTGTCTGGTACTGGTCCATCGGACTCGATCTCCGCCGCGCAGCGGACCTTGCTTCTGGCTTAGACCGTCCCACCTGCGAGGTACCAGATCGCTCCGGCTAGCGAACAGCCCAGCAGCAGCCGGATCATTCCGGCCCGCCAGCCGAACGTCGCAACTATGGCGGCAAGTGTCAGGGCCGCCGCAGGTGGCCGGACGCTCTGCCACACTGGTACGCTTACGGCAATTCCGTAGCCCTGCCACTCGATCACTTGGGCAAACAGCACGTGAAGCGCGAACCACACGGCGAGATTCATGATCACGCCGACCACCGCGGCCGTGATGGCCGAAAGCGCGCCGGTCACAACGCCGTTTCCGCGAAGCGTCTCGATGAATGGGGCTCCGAGGAAGATCCACAGGAAGCACGGCAGGAAGGTCACCCAGGTAGTCAGCACCGCCGCCAGCGTGGCCGCCACCATCGGATCGAGTGCGCCCGGATTCCGGTAGGCTCCCATGAATCCGACAAACTGGACGACCTGGATCAATGGTCCCGGCGTCGTTTCCGCCATCCCCAGTCCGTCGAGCATCTCGCCCGGCCGCAGCCAGCCGTATTGCTCGACGGCTTGCTGCGCGACATAGGCTAAAACCGCATATGCGCCGCCGAAGGTCACCATGGCCATCTTGCTGAAGAAGACGGCGATCTCGCTCAAGATATTGTCCGGACCGAAACAGCCAAGCAGCAGCGCGACCGGGAGAAGCCACAGCACGAGGAACACGCCCGACACCCGCAAGGACCAGGCGAGATTCGGCCGCGCATGCGCTGGCGTTTCCTCGCCAAGGGCCGACTCGCGGTCATCGAATACATGGCCAGAACCGTTGTGCCCGCCGCCGACATGGAACCTGGACGAGCCGACCCGCCCGCCGACCAAGCCGATCAGCCCCGCCGCAAGAATGATCAGCGGAAATGCGACATCGAAGAAAAAGATGGCGACGAAAGCGGCAACGGCGATGCCGACCATGACAGAATTCTTCAAGGCGCGCTGGCCGATCCGGGCCACTGCCTGGAGCACAACAGCAAGTACGGCCGCCTTGAGGCCGAAAAACAGCCCTTCGACAATTCCGACATTGCCAAAGGCGGCGTATACGTAACTGAGCACCAGGATCGACAGGAAGCCGGGCAGGACAAAGAGCGCCCCGGCGACCAGCCCGCCTCTGGTTCTGTGCAACAGCCAACCGATGTAGATTGCCAGTTGCTGCGCTTCGGGTCCCGGCAGCAGCATGCAGTAGTTGAGGGCATGCAGGAACCTTTGCTCGCCAATCCATCGCTTCTCCTCCACCAGGAGCCGGTGCATGACGGCGATCTGCCCAGCGGGGCCGCCGAAGCTGAGCGCAGCCACCCGCACCCAGACCCTGACCGCCTCGCCAAAGGAGATGCCGTGGGTCGCTGCATGTTGCGGGGCCGCCTGTTCGAGCAGCGCAGTCATCTTAGGCTCCCGGCTTGTTCGTCGGCCAGTTGTGGGTTTCGTCGGTGGCATCGCGGCACCATCGATAGAACGCATCATAGAGAGCCATTCCGGCTTCCAGCTGGGCGAGATCATCGGCGTACATGCGCGACAATCCGAGCGACGCCGCGAGCAAGCCGGGGACCTGCGGGGCAAGATCGAGCCGCGCCGTGTCAGCACCGCGGACGATCGTTGCCAGCCGAAGCAGCGGTTCGGTTTCAAGGCCGAATTCCTCGACCATGACGTCGAACGTGCAAAGTTCGCCGCGATGGCTCCAGAACACGCCCTCGATGTCGAAGGGCTCCGCTTCGAAGCGCTGGCCGACGGCCTTGACCTCGGAGGGCACAACATAGAGAAACACGGCGTTTGGATCGACGAAGCGGCGGATCAGCCAGGGGCAGGCGATCCGGTCGATCTTCGGCCGCGCCCTGGTAACCCAGACGGTGCGGCCGTTGGCATCGCGCAGCGGCAGTTTTGTGCAAGGCACCGCAGGCAGGTCGGCTGCGGCCCAAGCCTCGAAGCCGCCGTCGAGGACGTCGGCCGGCACGCCCTCGGAACGGAGCCAAGCCGCGGTGCCGTGGCTGAGCTTCAGGCCTTGCTGGCAAATGACAATGACCGATCGTCCCGCCAGCTCGGCGCGCCAGCTCTGGATATCGGCATGGCTGCGCCGAATCGAGCCGGGGATCAGCCGGGGATCCTGAGCGAAATCATCGTCGTTGCGGACATCGATCAGCGCCGGCGCATTCGGCGTGCCGACGAGACGGACAAGCTTTTCGACCGAGATGGTGGTGGGGGATGGCATGGCGCGTCCTTCCGTGTTCCGGGTTGCTGGACGCGATTCTTGGGCCGGAGCCTCGTGGGGAGACCGCAATCCCCATAGCCGATTCAATCGCTCCGATCGTGGCTCCTGTCAAGCAATCCGGCGTTCAGCCAACGATCTTATGAATGGCAACGGCGATCAGGATAATAGCCGCGGTCGCTTCGATGAATCGTGTCACCCGCACGATGAGGCGGGACAGACTGCAGAGCCCCGCATCAGCTGCCGTCGAAAGAACACCGTGACCAAGGCCGCCGTGCCGAGGGTAAAGGCCCCCCCGCATTATGGTCACAGCGAAGGCGGCGCCGGCTCGGGAACGCCGCGCGCGATGGCGAACGTCATCACGAAAAGGGGTCAGCGGACAAGGGATGAGACCCGTCATGACACCAAAACGCCGCGCCTTTCCGTGCTTCCGTCAAACCGTGAAAGAGTTTAGCCGGCAACTGCGAAGAAGTAGCCATAGGTTGACTGGCAGATTCGACCCGTGAGGGGTCGTTGCCGCCGATGTCTCCGTTCATTGGCTCACGTTCTTGTCCTGGCTGCTGCGAACCAGAACCCACCACAGAGCGTCAGCGATCCGGCGAAGATGGCAGCGAGCACCGCCCCATAGCCGCCGCTCGCCTGCCAGATGATGGCGGCGGCCAACGGCGCGATCGCCTGCATGATGTTCATCGGCGCGACAAGCGCCCCATTCACTGCACCGTAGGCTTCGCGTGTGACCATCTCGGGAACCGCAAGCCCCCGAACAATCGTGATCATGCCATTGGCAGCTCCATAGAATGCCGCGATCGTGGCGATGATTGCGACCCCAGGAGGCGCGTATGCCAATCCGATTACGGCCAGTGGGAAGACGATCACGATCGCCGATCCCAGCTTCCGGACGGGCGCCTCCGAAGCGAAGGCTCGGATCATGAGGCGGCCCGCCACCTGCGCGGGACCGATGACAGCCAGAACCATCACCACCCCTGACGAGTCCAGCCCGCGCTCGAGCAGCAAGGGATAGAAGTGGTAGGTCAGCGACGAGAACGCCGCCGCATAGGATATCCAAGCCAGCATGAGGCCCCAGTAGGCGGGCTTGTGCATCGCCGCTCGGACCGCCGCCCGCCCGGCGAGCGGGGCTGCCTCATCGGGACAGAGGATTCGGGACTGGGCGTCCTTGGCGGGATTGATTGCAAAGAAGTACAGGCCGCCACATATGACGGCGTTCACGGCGGCCATGCCCAGGAGCGCGCCACGCCAGCCTTGCCTCTCGATCAGGAGCTGGATCACGGGAATGAAGACCGTGCTGGCGAAGCCGCCCCACAATGTCAGGGCCGTGATGCCCTTGCGCGCGCCCAGCGGTCCGACCCGGCGTGCGATTACGGCAAAGGCTGGCTCGTAGAGCGTCGCCGCCTGCATGCAGCCGAGGACCGCGAGGATCGCGTAGAAGGCGACAAGACTGGTCACCTGCGACCACGCGGCCAGCAGCAGTCCCGCCGCCACGGACGCTCCGGCCATCAGAACGCGACCGTGGCCGCGGTCGATGGCGGCCCCAACGGGATAGGCGGCGATACCTGCCAGCAACATACCGCAGGTGGCGGCCCCGTAGATTCCGGCCTTCGACCAGCCGAGATCGGTCCGCATCGCCTCGGCGATCAGGGGGAAGCCGTAGAACAGCGTTCCCCACGAGCAAAGCTGTGCCGCTCCGAGGGCACTGATGAACCAGCGGGTGTCCCCGGCATTCGGAACAGCCGTCAAGCGGCGCTCCGGCAGCAGGAGCTGGCGGCAGCCGGGACGACTGGCTTGTCCAAACATCCGCATCCGGCGTAGCCGTTCTCCTTGGCGATCGCATCGTCAGCGCAGCATGCGTCCGCACTTGCAGGGGCCGAGCCGCCGCAGCAAGGCGAGGAAGATGCGGAGACGGGCGCGCTGCACACGCCTGTCTCCGGGAGGACGAGGCGGACTTCCCGGGCGGCCGCGCGGTCGCCCGCGATCTCTGCTACCACGGACCTGACCTGCTCGTAGCCCGTGGCCATCAGGAACGTCGGCGCGCGGCCGGATGACTTCGAGCCGACGATCACGAGCCCGGGTTCCGGATGGCTGAGTTCGTCGATACCGTGCGGAGGAACGGTTCCGCAGGAATGGAAGTTGGGGTCGATCAGGGGCGCGAGTGCTGGCGGTGCCTCGACGGCGGGATCGAGGGCTAGCCGTAATTCCCGGAGGAACGAGAAGTCGGGCCGGAACCCGGTCACCACGACGATGCGGTCGACCTCCTCGGTAACGGGCATGCCGTTCAACGTCGCCTCCACCAGAAGATGTTCGCCCCGACTTGTGACCTGGTGGGCCGTGAACGGGGCAAGCATGCGCAGCCGTCTGGCCTCGATCGCGTCCCTGGCGGCGAGGCCGAGCGCTCCACGTTCGGGGAGCTGGTCGTTCAGCCCTCCGCCGAAGAGCTTCTCGATGCGGTTGCGCCGAAGAGCCCAGAGCACTTCAGTGTCCGGAGCGTTCCCCTGAAGTTCCAGCAGGGCCAGCGCGACGTTGACGGCCGAGTGGCCGCTGCCGACGACGAGGACCCGCTTGCCTGCATAGGACTCGCGCTCCGCTCCAGCCACGTCGGGAATTCCGTAGGCGATCTGGTCCGAAGCCTCGGTTTCGCCCGGCACGGGGAGACCGTCCACGCCCATGGGATTCGGCTTCGACCACGTTCCTGAGGCGTCGATGACAGCCTGGGCGAGCAGGCGGTGCTCTCCCGCAGCATTTCGGTACCGGACGACGAAGGGAGCGTCGGCCCGTCCTTCGTTTGACATCAGGTCATGGCCGAGCCGCGTGATCCCAGTGACCTCAGCGCCGAGCCGCAGATCGGCGGCGATGGCAGGGACGCGGGAGAGCGGCTCCAGGTAATCCCTGACGATCTCCTCGCCAGTCGGCAGGTGACCTCCGGAGGGAGCGGCAATCCCTTCTGCGGCGAGCAGGTCGCGTGCCACCTCGTCGACATTGTAGTCCCAGGGCGAGAAGACGCGGACTTGGCCCCACTCCAGGATGGCCGCGCCGACACGGCCGCCCTTCTCGAAGACGGCAGCGCGCAAGCCTCGCTCCACCAGCCTCGCGGCTGCCGCCAGGCCGACGGGGCCGGCTCCTATGACCGCGACAGGAAGATCGCGTGCAGGGATCGCGTTCATGTCTGTTTCCTCGGCTGGTGAGCAGGTTCGCAGGCAGTCCTGCGGCGGGTTTCAGGCGGGCAGGTTCCGTCCGCGCAGCATTCGTCGGCGAGGAAGCCGATGAGAGACTGCATGGCGGGATAGTGGGCGCGGCAGATCAGCGTCGTCGCCTGCCGCTCCTGTGTGACGAGTCCCGTGTCGACAAGCCTCTTCAGGTGGTGCGAGAGCGTCGACGCGGCAATGCCGAGCTTCCCCTGGACGCCGCCGACAGGCAGGCCTTCACCGCCCGCGCGGACCAGGATTCGGTAGAGCTGCAAGCGAGTCGGATTGCCGATCGCTTCGAGCTGGGATGCTACTATTTCGAGCTTCATGGAAATACACTGCCGCACACAGAAGGCGCGGTCAACTCAATTTCGGTGTTTTTCGAAATAAGCCCTGCTGAAAGATCGCTAACGAACACGCCTGCCATCGCTGTCGATCACGACCTCACCGTCCTCTTTCGTGAAGGGACCGATGTCGGGATTTGGCAGAATGTCGAGCACAGCCTCGGACGGCCGGCAGAGCTTCGTGCCGAGAGGCGTGACGACGATCGGGCGGTTGATCAGGATCGGGTGCGCCACCATGAAATCGATCAATTCGCCGTCGCTCCACCTTTCGTCGCCGAGGCCGAGCTCGACATAGGGCGTTCCCTTCTGGCGCAGGAGGTCGCGCGGTCTCATCCCCATCGAAGAGATCAGACCGACCAGCTTCTCGCGGGATGGCGGCGTCTTCAGATACTCGATCACTTCGGGCTCTTCGCCGGACTGGCGGATCATCGCAAGCGTGTTGCGGGCCGTGCCGCAGTCGGGATTGTGGTAGATGGTGATCGACATTCCTCGCCGCCGGGTCAGGATCAGGATGACTGTCTCACGGCCGCGCCGCGCTCGTACCAGCTCTTGGATCGGTTCACGATCCAGACGACCGACAGCATGACCGGAACCTCGACCAGCACGCCGACGACGGTGGCGAGCGCAGCTCCTGACTGAAGGCCGAAGAGCGAGATGGCAGCCGCCACTGCCAGCTCGAAGAAGTTCGAGGCGCCGATCAGGGCGGATGGTCCGGCGACGCAGTGGCGCTCGCCCGAGATCCGGTTGAGCAGATAGGCCAGGCCCGAGTTGACGTAGACCTGGATCAGTATCGGCACGGCGAGGAGCGCGATCACCGTCGGCTGGGCGATGATCTGCTCGCCCTGGAATGCGAAGAGCAGCACGAGAGTCGCCAGCAACGCGATCAAAGAAAGCGGCTGCGTCCGGACGAGCAGGCTGTCGAGCGAGGCGTGGCCACCTGTAGCGAGTAGCCGCGACCGGAGCACGTGGGCGACGATCACAGGCAGTACGATGTAGAGGAGGACCGACAGGACCAGTGTGTCCCACGGGACGATGATCGCCGACAGGCCGAGCAGCAGCCCGACGATCGGCGCGAAGGCCACCACCATGATGGCGTCGTTGAGCGCAACCTGGGAGAGCGTGAAGTTCGGCTCGCCCTTCGTTAGAGCGGACCAGACGAAGACCATGGCCGTGCATGGGGCGGCCGCCAGGATGATCAGTCCGGCGATGTAGGAGTCGATCTGATCTGCGGGCAGGTACGGTCGGAACAGCCAGCCGACGAAGAGCCAGCCAAGCAGCGCCATCGAGAACGGCTTGATCGCCCAGTTGATGAACAGCGTGACGCTGATGCCGCGCCAGTAGGTCGCCACCCTGGCCAGCGATCCGAAGTCGACCTTCAGCAACATGGGCACGATCATCAGCCAGATCAGGACAGCCACTGGCAGGTTGACCCGCGCCACCTCGGACTTCGCCACCGCGCCGACCAAGCCGGGCATCAGGTAGCCCAGGGCGATGCCGGCCACGATGCAGAGGACGACCCACAGGGTCAGGAACTTCTCGAAAAAGCCGATGGCCGCTGGCGCCCCGCTGGACGCGGCCAATGTCGTATCTGTCATGATGAATCCTTTAGCCGGGCATCGGGCGCGACAGGCTGATTTCGCGCAGTTTGGTCTGGAGCGACATCCTGTCGATCGACGCGAGCGGCAGCGACAGGAAGGCGGAGATGCGGTTGGAAAGCTGCCTGTAGGCTTCCGCGAAGGCCAGGTGCTTCTCCGCGTCCGTTCCTTGAGCGGCAGCAGGGTCAGGGATGCCCCAGTGCGCCGTCATCGGATGGCCGGGCCACAACGGGCACGTTTCATTTGCGGCACTGTCGCAGACGGTGAAGACGAAATCCATCTTTGGCGCCTCCGGCGTCGCGAACTCATCCCAGGATTTCGAACGCGCGAAGGACGTGTCGCGCTTCAGGTTCTTCAGCAGTTCGATGGCGAAAGGATGCACCTCACCCTTCGGCTGCGAGCCAGCCGAGAAGGGACGGAAGCGGCCTTCGCCGTCCTTCTGCAGGATCGCCTCAGCAAGGATCGAGCGGGCGGAGTTCCCGGTGCACAGGAAGAGAACGTTGTAAGTCTGGGTCATGAAGAAGCCTCAGCAGCGGCAGGTGACGGCATCGATGACGGGACGGCAGAGTTCCGGAGCACCGTCGCAGCAGTCCTCCATCAGGAAGGCAAGCAGGTCTCGAAATCCGGTCATGTCTGCGGCATATCGTATGGTACGGCCGTCGCGCTCGGCCTTGATGAGCCCGGCCTGTACCAACACCTTCAAATGCGATGACGTGGTGTTCTGGACGGTGCCCAGCCGCTCACCGATTTCGCCCGCCGGGATGCCTTCGGGACCTGCCATCACGAGCAGCCGGAAGACATCGAGACGGGTTTCCTGACCAAGGGCGGCCAGGGCTGCAAGGGACGATTTTTTATCCATGTATCTGCCTTATTCGATATGTCGAC
Organism: Borborobacter xinjiangensis; assembly: GCF_047739745.1. NCBI lineage: Bacteria > Pseudomonadati > Pseudomonadota > Alphaproteobacteria > Hyphomicrobiales > Phyllobacteriaceae > Borborobacter > Borborobacter xinjiangensis. The sequence goes on from NZ_JBLLVA010000012.1 coordinate 101,096, forward strand.
GAGATAACCGACATGCATTGAAGCGTCAAGTCACGGAACATCATCTGTCCGTGCGAGCTGACCTCGATCCATGCGATGGCGATATTCGGCTCGGGATGCGCGAGGCAGCCCGGAAGGGCTCGGGACAAGGCTCTCAGTCGAAAGGCGGCTTGACCTGGCCGAAACCAGACGGGCATCAAACGGCCCCCTTAGGGACTTCGCGGCAAGTCTCCTACGGTACTATAGGTCAAACCAAGAACCGCAATTGCCGGTATCCGTTCTGACCTACGCACCCCTCCTCATAGCAACTTTCCTTGGCTTTACGATTTTGGACGCTGCAGTTAGGAGCTTGCGGAATGTCGGGCACTCAAGATGGCTCGGCGCCTTGCAGTCGGCGACATGTCGAAGAGTATCGCGCAGGACGCGCAGCTTAGCTATCTGTCTTCCTAACTCGTCCGCCTTCGCGCGAAGTTCCTCTCGCGGCAACTCTAACCGGCCGTCATGCCCAAGGATTACGGCAATCTCGGCGAGTGAGAACCCTGCCGTTCTGCCGAGCGCAATCAGGGAAAGCTTTAGCAGCACGTCACCATCATATTGTCGCCGTAATCCATGCCGGCCGAAGGAGTGGATCAGGCCGATTTCCTCGTAATATCGTAACGTGGAAGGCGGTACGCCTGCGCGTGCAGCTACCTCACCAATATCCATCATTTTCATGCTTGACCTCAAGTTGGCTTGAAGTGGCAGTATCTCTTGCGGTGACGATTTCGCAAGGAAAATAAGATGGAAAGCATTTCAAGAACGACCGAAATGGCGGTCTGGCGGGATGGCCGAGCAGTCGCGCTGTTGCTGGCGGCAACCCTCACGGTGATGGCAAACGCAACGATCAGCCCCGCTCTCCCCGGATTGCAACAGCTGTTCGCGAACGACCCCCACTCGGCATTGCTGACGCGGCTCCTGGTCACGGCCCCTTCGTTAAGCATCGCGCTCTTGGCTCCGTTGGTGGGGGTTGCCGTGGACCGGATCGGACGACGCGTTCTGCTACTTGCCGGAATCATACTCTTCGTGATCGCAGGCAGCGCCGGGTTGTATCTTCCTGATTTGCCAACGATCTTCATGAGCCGCATCGTCTTGGGGATTGCCGTTGCGTTGATCATGACTGCGCAGACCGCCCTTGTTGGCGACTACTTCGCTGACGAGGCCCGAAATACCCTGATGGGATTGCAAATCTCGGCTCGAAACTTTGGAGGCTTGACGTTCATCCTTCTGGCGGGTTTGGTCGCGGCAGTATCACCGCGATGGGCTTTCGGTGTGTATGGGCTCGCGCTGCTCGTGCTTCCGATTGCGTGGATGGTGATCGTCGAGCCGCGGCGAGCGCTCTCGGTCCGCCAATCAGGCCCAACCTCCGGATTCGAGGAGCAGCGGAAATGGCGCCTGTCATTTTTGGGTCTAGTCATCCTTCAGTCGCTGACGAACGCATTCTTCTTCATCATTCCGACGCAGTTACCATTCTTCCTCGATTTCCAGGGATATAACAGCGCCGCCATGACGGGAATGACGCTCAGTGTGCTGATGTTCAGCGGTGGTAGCGTGGCGCTGGTCTACGCCCGAGTCCAACGCGTCATGGGCTACGCCGGTGTCTATGCGGCGGGGTATGCTGCCATGGCGTCTGGCTTCCTGGTGCTGGTGATCTCGGGAACGCCGTTGCTCACCTTGGCTGGCGCCGCTTTGATCGGCGCGGGTTATGCGGCGATTTCGCCGACATTTGTCGCGCTGACGCTTGCTCTTGCGCCGTCGAACCACCGGGGACTGGCTGGGGGCGTGCTGACGGCTTCGGTGTTTACAGGCCAATTCATATCGCCGCTGCTCAGCACACCTGTGATTATGAGCACGAGTTATGAGGGGCTGTTCCTGTGCACAGCCGTGCTACTGGCCAGCATGGCAGTGATCGCACTGGGCGCCACACTCCTGCGAGCCCGCCAAATGCGGCCGCTCATATGATGGGCGCCCAGCTATCACTTCAGACTGCTTGAACTTGCGATAAGCCCGCGCGCTGAGCCGATCTAACATGCGCGCGTTCAAAAATGCTTGCTCAGGATCAGACGAAACAGAGCTTACACGAGTTGAATGTCCGCTGGGCGAGATCTGGGACCAGAACCTACCTGGTCGCTTCCGCACCGAAGCTGATGTCCAAACCCTGAAAATGAGATTAGCCGAGTGCAACAACCAAGTGTCCAATCTCGCAAAGAGGTCGCTATAGGACGAGGACGATGTCGCTCCGGTCGGCAAAATCTCGAAGATCAGCCATCTCATCCGCCTCGGCCCAAATGCTCGTGCTCTCGATCACCTGGATATCGCTGTCATCGACGCGGTCCCCGAAAAACAGGAACGATAGGTCGGGATCGCACCGTTTGGATGTCCAGACCAACCCGTCTGCATCCCGGCGGCTCTGGTGTATGGCCAAAGCCCATTGGCTGGTGACGGGGTAGAAGAAGGCTGTCGTATCGATCAGGTCCTGTCGTGTGATATTCCACTTGGCAAGGTCCGGCGCGAACAACGGGACGAGAACGAGTTCCCGCTTTATCCGGACCACGGCATGATTCAATGGCTTTATGCTGTCGGTTCCAACGGTCTTGTCCGGCTGGTCGAAAGGGATGTCATGGAAGATCGTCTCGTGGACGGCGCATTCGAACGAAGTCCCTGCATACTGGGTGGGTATCTTCCCGGTCGGCAGCTCGAGCGGAGCGAAGCGGCTTCGACGGCCCAGACCAGGATTAAATCCGTTTGCGGCGAATTGGCGGTCGTGGACTTGGTGCAGTTGTGCGCCTGAAGCGAGCCTGTACGTATTGGATGCCGGAAAAGGGTGCGGCGGCCGATCTATCATCCAATGATCGGTTCCGCCTCCTCGGCGGCCGCCCCGCCTATGGCTTCCACGTCATCCAAGCATTCCGCTGGTTTCCTGCCATTCAGCCACCCGTTCGGTGAGGTGAACCAGAAAGCCATCTGCCACCCCGACTTCCGCTCACTCAGGTGCTGGAGCACCCGCGCAACTGTCGGATGCGGTTGCCCGTCCTGGAACTGGAACGCTGGGAACCACTCCGCGCCATTGTACCTGATGGAGAAGATTTTCCCGCTGCCCTTCCAGCGAGAGGTGGTCATGCTCTGGTTCTTGGAACCATGGCCTGCGGCTTCGGAGACCTGCTTGCTTGTCAGGCACGGCCATGCTTCTAAGAAACGAGCCCTGGCTCTGGCGTTGCTGTCCAATAGAAGCTGCGTGGCGTCGGTGTCGGGCGGCGAAGGCATGTAGACAGATACCAGGGCGTCGATCTTCTCGTCTGACAGCTGCCTCTGCCGTGCTTCGACTATGGAGGGAACGCGCTCCATGATGTCACGCACCGTCTTCCGAACCAGTGGATTCTCGTGCTTGAGAACTGCAATTACCATATCGGACGAACTCGCCTTTTTCGTCGGCGCCATTGTCTTGGCGATTGCTTTTTGAATGCGCTTTCCGATTGCACCGAGCTTGGCGGGCTTTCCTTTCCCGGCGATGCGTACTCTTCCCGGGGTATTTCTCGCTGTTTTCTCGATCGGCTCCAGTCCGGCCTGCAATGCCAACGCGAACTCGTCTCCGTTAAATACGTACACGCTGCGCTGCTTTTCCATGTTGGTCGCCCGTCCGGGTACTTACGTTAGCATTCTAAATACTAACCTAGTTCACCCCCACCAGAGTTTCAACCCTACTCTTCTGGCGCGAGTGTGATCTGGCGAAGATCAAGTTCGGCACGCTAATCGCTGGTCCAGAAAATCGGATGCGTGCTGTGGTTGCAGACTTCATGCCAACATCATGAGCGTGATACGTGCCTGAGAGCAAGAGTGCATCGGCAGCTTCGAAAACGCACGCAAAGATACTCGAAGTGGGTGGAGTAAGGTCAACTGCGGAACGGCAGCTTACCGCAATGTGCGTGCCCGAGCGGTTGGCTGCTTATGTGGTTTGCGCCCCTGCATCTGATGCGAAGCATTGTGCTCTTTTAGAGGAGCTTGTCGGGCGTGACGGGCAGCTCTCGGATGCGCTTGCCGGTAGCGTGGAAAATCGCGTTCGTGACCGCAGGGGCGACGCCGACCATCGCGATTTCGCCCAGTCCCTTCACGCCGAGCGGGTTCACGTGCGGATCATTTTCTTCGACGAAGATCACATCCATGACCGGGGGCGCATCGGCATGAACCGGGACCGCGTATTCGGCGAGGTTAGCGTTCATGACGCGCCCGTTGCGCGGGTCAACGACGGAATGCTCCATGAGCGCCATGCCGACGCCGCCAATCATGCCGCCGATGCATTGGCTGCGGGCCGTCTTAGGGTTGACGATGCGGCCAGCCCCATAGGCGCCGACAATGCGTCGCACGCGCGTCTCGCCAAGATCCGGATCGACCGCGACTTCCGTGAACACGGCGCCAAAGGAGTGCATGGAAAATCGCTGGCTCGCATCGCCTGGTGTCGAGTCTGCCGTCGCCTCAATCAGTTGGCCGATACGGCTCATCGCCTCCGCAAGGTCATTTGCTCCGCCGCGGGCAAGCGCATCCTCCCTCGCCTTGCGGCAGGCTTCCTGTACGGCGCTGCCGACGCTCGCCATGGTCATTGAGCCACCATGCGGGGGCGTTTTCGGCAGCCGACTATCGCCGAGGCTGAACTTCACCCGCTCGAGAGGTAAGCCGAGTGCCTCGGCTGCCACCTGGGTCATCGATGTCCAGGTGCCCGGGCCCATGTCGCTGGCCGCGCTCGCCACCTCGGCGGTGCCATCCGGCAACAGGCGCGCCATAGCGGAAGCGGGCGCAAAATTCATCGGGTAGGTCGCGCTCGCCATACCCCAGCCGATCAGCAGCCGGCCATCCCGCATGGACCGCGGTTCGGGGTTGCGCCCGCTCCAGCCGAAGCGCTCGGCGGCAAGTCGATAGCATTCTCGGGTTGAGCGGCTCGAGAAAGGCAGCTTTTTGAACTCATCAAGCTCCGGCTCATTTCGCAGCCGGAGTTCGATCGGATCGCTGTTTAACGCCACGGCAAGCTCGTCCATGGCGGCTTCGAGCGCAAAGACGCCGCTCGCCTCACCTGGAGCGCGCATATAGGTCGGCGTGTGCACGTTCATGGGCGCGATACGATGGCGCGTGTAGACGTTCGGACAGGCATGGAGAAACTGGCTTGCACTCAGGAGCGCCTCCGAGAATTCCTCGTAGGTGGACGTCTCCTCATGTCCATCGTGCAAGATGGCGGTGAGGCGCCCATCGCGCGAGGCGCCGAGCGCGATGCGCTGGACCGTGTGCGGGCGATAGCCGACGCCGTAATACATTTCGCGTCGGGACAGCACCAGCTTCACCGGGCGTCCAGCTACGCGTGCGCCGAGTGCCGCCAGCGTCACATGCGGCCAGGTGCGCAACGCCGCGCCGAAAGCGCCGCCGACAAATGGCGAGACGACGTGGATGTTCTCAGCCGGAATGCCGAACACGGCCGCGATCTCGTCAGCCACGCCATGCACGTACTGCGACTTGTCCCACAGCGTCAAGCGGTCGCCCTCCCAAGCGGCAATGGTGGCGTGCATCTCGATCGGATTGTGGTTTTCCCGCGGGATTACATAGGTCTGATCGACTCTGACCTCGGCCGCCTCGAGGGCGCGATCGGGGTCGCCACGCCGCGTCTCCGGTGGCTGTGTGGAGCCTTGGTCGGTCTTTTGCTGCGTCGGCAGCACCGGCTCGACCCGGGCAATATCGGTGGTTCCGGCTTCGGGTGCATAGGTGACCCGAACCAGCATCGCTGCGTGGGCGGCCTGCTCGAAAGTTTCGGCGACGACGAGGCCGATTGGCTGGCCTTGGTGGTTCACCCGGTCGTCCTGAAGCACGTGCAGACGCTCACCGACCACCGGGTCTGTAAATCCCTTGTGCGAAGCGTAGGCCAGCTTGGGCGCATTGCGAGGGGTGAGAACGGCGATGACGCCCGGCGCTTGCTCTGCTTCCGCTGTTTCAATCGTGGTGATATGGCCGGCCGAGACCGTGCTGCGCACGACCGCCGCGTAGGCCTGGTTTGGTTGGTCGAACTCGGCGGCGTAGGTCGCCTGGCCCGTGACCTTCTGTCGCCCGTCGACGCGGCTAATGGACTTCCCGATGAGGGCGGTGGTCATGCGCGTGCTCCCGCGGTTTCGACAGCGCGAACGATGGCGCGCTGCATCAGTTCGATCTTGAAATCGTTGTGGCCACGTCCCTGTGCACCGGCGGCGGCGAGCGCCGCGGCCTTCTGGAGCGGCGCGAGGTCGAGGCTGGCACCACCCAGCGCAGCCTCGACCTGCGGAACGCGCCACGGCTTCGTGCCGACTCCACCAAGCGCGATGTGCGCTTGTTGGATGCGGGTCCCATCCATCTCGAGCGCCACCGCGGCGGACACGACCGCGAACTCGAAGGAGGCACGGTCGCGCACCTTGAGATAGTGCGAGCGCCGCGCTACCGGGCTGGCCGGCACCACGATGGCGGCGATTACCTCACCCGGCTCGAGCACCGTTTCGATGTGCGGTGTGTCTGCGGGCAGGCGGTGGAGGTCGACGAGCGGAACGGCCCGCTCCCCATCTGCGCCTTTCACCTCAACCACCGCATCGAGCGCAACAAGCGCCACCGCGAGGTCCGATGGATGGGCGGCAATACAATTCTCGCTCGTGCCAAACACCGCATGCCAACGGTTTTCGCCACCGATCGCGGCGCAGCCGGAGCCTGGAGCCCGCTTGTTGCAAGCTTCATACCCGACGTCGCGAAAATACGGACACCGCGTGCGCTGCAAGAGGTTGCCGCCAATCGTCGCTTGATTGCGCACCTGGGGGCTTGCCGACTCAAGGAGCGCCTCGGAGATGACGGGGAACTGTTCGATCACGCCAGGGTGCGCCGCCACCTCGGCCATCGTGGCTGCGGCGCCAAGCCTCAAGCCCTGCGGGCCGACTTCTATTCGGTTATCCAGAAGACCGGCAAGGCTGACCAGCCGCTCGGGCCGGCGGACATACTCCTGCAGAAGCTGCACCATATCTGTGCCGCCGGCGATATATTCGACAGGCGCGTCGTTACGCCCAGCTTGGGCGCGCAAAGCGATCGCGGCTTCGAGATCGCGCGGACGCTCAAGGAAAAAGGGGTGCATGGGTCAACCTCCTCCGACCGAGCTGGACACTGTAGCGGCATCCAGGATAGCCGCGACGATGTGGTCGTAGGCGCCGCACCGGCACAGATTGCCGCTCATCCATTTGCGGATCTCTTGCGGCGAGCCGACATGGCCTTCGCCGATGCAAGCCACGCCAGCCATGATCTGCCCAGGCGTGCAATAGCCGCATTGGAAAGCATCGCGCTCGATGAAGGCGACTTGCAGTGGGTGCAGTTCCTCCCCCTGGGCTAAACCCTCGATGGTCGTGATCTCACGTCCCTCCACCAGGGCAGCGAGCGACAGGCACGATTTCACGCGCTTGCCGTCCATCAGCACTGTGCACGCGCCGCACTGTCCCAGGCCGCAGCCCTTCTTCGAGCCCGTGAGCTGCAGGTGCTCGCGAAGCGCGTCGAGCAGCGTCGTGCGGGGGTCGAAGGTCAGCCTTTGCTCGGTTCCGTTAATGCGCAGCACGAGATCGAGCGGAGCCGGTGCCGGCACCGTATCTTGCGCCGCCGCCGGCGACGTAAATTCAGGCATAAGGTTTGCTCCCGCAAGAGCGACGCCAGTCACCGCTGTGCCTGCCAAAAGCTCTCGCCTCGTCAAATCATAACTGGTCATGTCTTTGTCCCTTGATTTCGCTAGAGCGGGTTTCACCGGCCACTCATTCGAACCGGGAGCATCGATGGAGTGGCAGGTCGTTGCTCTTGCAGGCGGGACCGGCCATCGGGTCCCAACAATGGTTGCGGGCCGATGTTCCCGGCTGCAGCCAATTTTTTTCGGGTGAAATCCGGATTTGGCATCGCCTGGCTATGAGCGGGCGATTCAGGTATCGGCGCTGTGTCCGTCGCTGTCTTCCTCAGGCACCAGATCGCGATCGGCTGCCGCCGCCCACGTACCCTTCGAGTCTGGTCGGGCCGCAGGCGTTCGATGATGGTAGTCGGCTCATGGCCGCGCGATTGTACGGCTCGGGCCAAGTCGTCGCTTACCATCAGCCTTGCGCTAGTATGGCGGTCGGGCGCTCGAGCCGGCTGCCGCACATGAACTCGGACGCGATCAGAACCGCTACGCACAGCGCCATCGACAGCACCGCGCCCGACGCGGCGCAGTCATCTAAAAGGCGATGTCGTAGGTGGTTTCCATGGCAGGCATCCCTCCGGGGCGGCAGGCGGTCCGTTCACACCGCCAGTACACGCTCGCTCAGGAAATAGCCTCCTCACGTCAATCGCGTTGGAGGGACCAATCCACTGCACTTATCGATCCAGGCCACAAATAGCGATGGAACGATCTTTTTCAAAAGGTCGCGAGAAAGATTATCGGCCCTTTGCGGGGAGCCGAAAACGCGAGGCTCATTGTGGACTCTTGCTTCGTCCACATCACGCAAAGCGCACGGCAACCGCGTAATGCAGGAATGAGCTCAATCAAGTCGCCGCGACGACGCGAGGGTTGTGGGTGCCTGGAAACCCGCGTGCGGCAGGATCTCACGCGATCCAGGAATTTCGATGGTGGTTGTCAGCTTCAGATAACTTCACCGGTTTGCGTGGTTCTTGCACAGATGTTCTCGGGATCAGGAACCCAACGAGCATTGCGGCATTGTGAGAGACTACTCTCAAAGCCTCTCCTCAAGGAAAACAGCATGGCCAAGAATTCGGGACGATTGTCGGACAAGCTCGCGACAATTCATGATCAGAGGCTCGAGCGCGGGCAGGGTGGGGAGCTGCATCAGATAGCGGAAGGTGATACTCCCATCCTTACGACCGCCCAGGGTGGCCCGGTCTCCGACGACCAGAACTCGCTGAAAATCGGTGCGCGCGGTCCCACCGTCCTGGAAGACTTTCATTTCCGCGAGAAGATTTTTCATTTCGACCATGAGCGCATTCCCGAACGCGTGGTTCACGCACGCGGCTACGGTGCCCACGGTTTTTTCGAGACATATGAATCTTTAGCCGCTTACACGCGGGCGGACATCTTTCAACGGCCTGGCGAGAAAACTCCGGCCTTTGTCCGCTTTTCAACCGTCGCCGGCTCGAAAGGTTCTTTTGACCTGGCTCGCGATGTTCGCGGCTTCGCGGTGAAGCTCTATACCAAGGAAGGCAACTGGGACATCGTCGGCAACAACATCCCGGTCTTCTTCATCCAGGATGCGATCAAGTTTCCCGACATGGTGCACGCGGTGAAGGAGGAGCCGGATCGGGCCTTCCCGCAGGCGCAATCCGCGCATGACAATTTCTGGGACTTCATCTCGCTCACGCCGGAATCGATGCACATGATCATGTGGATCATGTCGGACCGAGCCATTCCGCGCTCGTTCCGATTCATGCAGGGCTTCGGCGTTCATACGTTCCGGCTGGTCAATGCAAAAAGCGAATCCACCTTCGTCAAGTTCATCTGGAAACCGAAACTTGGCATGCAGTCGGTGGTATGGAACGAGGCGGTCAAGATCAATGGCGCCGATCCGGATTTTCACCGTCGTGACCTGTGGGATGCGATTCAATCTGGAGACTTCCCCGAGTGGGAATTGAACCTTCAGCTGTTCGACCAGGAGTTCGCCGACAGCTTCGACTTCGACGTGCTCGATCCAACCAAGATCATCCCGGAAGAGGTCGTTGAGCCCATACCTGTTGGGCGTCTGGTCCTCGACCGCATGCCCGACAATTTCTTCGCCGAGACCGAGCAGGTCGCGTTCATGACGCAGAACGTACCGCCCGGCATCGACTTTTCCAACGATCCGTTGCTCCAAGGCCGCAACTTCTCCTATCTCGATACGCAGTTGAAGCGGCTGGGCAGTCCGAACTTCACCCACATTCCGATTAACGCGCCTAAATGTCCGTTCCACCATTTCCAGCAGGACGGGCACATGGCGATGCGCAATCCGGTTGGCCGGGCAAACTATCAGCCGAACTCGTGGGGTGAGGGACCACGGGAAAGCCCGCAAAAAGGTTTTCCGACATTCGCCAATCCCGAGGAAGGCCACAAGGCGCGGCTGCGCCCGGAAAGCTTTGCCGATCACTACAGTCAGGCGCGGCAGTTCTTCATCAGCCAAACCGCGACCGAGCAGCGGCACATCGTCATGGCGCTGACCTTCGAACTCAGCAAATGCGAGAACCCTGTCATTCGCGAGCGAATGGTTTCGCATCTGCTCAACATTGATGAAACGCTCGGTAGTGCGGTGGCCGACAAGCTGGGCATCACCAAACTACCCAAGCCGGCCGAGGCGGCTGTGCCGCCGCGCGATGATCTTGCCGCCTCCCCCGCTTTAAGCATCATTGAAAACGGGCCCGAGAGTTTCGCGGGGAGAAAGGTGGGCGTACTCGTGAGCCCTGGCGCCGATGCCGCTTTGCTGAAGAAGCTCCGATCGGCGATTGAGAAGGAAGGTGCGGTGATGGAGGTCATCGCACCGAAAGTCCGTGGAGTCGAGGCAGCAGACGGCAGTTGGATCGAGGCCAAGCACATGATCGACGGCGGACCCTCGGTTTTGTTCGACGCCGTGGCGCTGATCCTCTCTGAAGAAGGCGCGGAGCGCCTGACGGGTGAGGCCGCCGCGCGAGACTTCGTCGCCGACGCCTTTGCTCATTGCAAGTTCATCGGCTTCTGCGCCGGCGCCATCCCGGTGCTGCAAAAGGCCGGCATCGACCCGGACGCCGACGAAGGTCTCATCAGTCTCGATGATCCGCAGATGATTGCCACATTTATCGAGTCCTGCCGCAGGCTTCGTCTTTGGAGCCGGGAGATGGCGGTCAAACTGTAACCGGTTCTGACCGACTGAAGGAGTTTTTGATGCAGATCGTTCGAACCGAGGTCGCACGGGCGACTGGCCCAACCGGTGAGCCGATCCTGCGGGTTCTCTTTTGCGGCGAAGGCGGTGACTGCGTCACTGTCGATATGGCAAGGATCGAAGCGGGAAACGACCAGACGGCGCTCGAACGGGCACGGGCAGTTCTGGTCCAGACCGCCACTTTCGGTCTAGCAGCCAACGATTACGACGCTAGGAGCAACGGTAATTTCGACGAAATCGCCGTCACCGCGGCCAATGACGAGAACGGCGGGGTTTACATCTTTGAATATCGTGACGGCGAGAGCAGCCGGCAGGTGCCGCCGTCCTGGATGCCGAGCTATGAAGCAGCGTGCGAGGAGGCGGTCCGCTGCGCGATCGAACTCCTGACGGATCGGCAGCCCGGTACAGACGATCTTTCAGCCTGGCTGGTGCGCGTGCGCGACGAGAACGGCAAACTACTCTGTGCCATCGACGTGCAACAGGCGGAGGTGGCTCGCCAAATCGGACAATGATCCGTCTCGCTGGTTCGAACCACACCGACAGTTCTGCTGATTGGACTGTGCGGGTCAGGGTCGAAGGCATGACGAGTGTCTCCTTCGAGTCCACTACGGCGTTCCCACGGTTGAGTTGCGGCTCTAAGGCTCGCTCGGGGCTCGTCTCGAGTAGTCATGCAAAGTGACGTCGCGAATGGCCTAGCGCATCAAGCCGGCTGCCCGAAGAGCATCCTCGATGAGCTGCTGCACCCCCGACCCCTTCGATGCCGGATGGCGCCGATGAACAGCCGACCCGTCGGATGGTTTCGGCGGCGGTCGTTTGCCTGCCGTAGAGGCCGACCGCACATAGGTGGCCTTGCCATCGGACTGCGCGATGCGCCAAAAGCGCGCGATCTCTCGCGTGGAGGAGATGCCAACATCGAGCATGTAGGGTCCGGCTACGCCAAGGCCGTCGCCAATCGGTGTGCCGTGGCCGATGCCGGCGATCATGTTGATCTCGATCACCGCGTCGCCGGATGGGTCGCACCAAACCTGCTTTGCAATGACGCCGGTGGTCTTCGAGTAGGTCGGCCTCTCATCGAGCTTGTGCACGCCGCGCCACTGGCCGACCATGGATTCGGCGTTCGAGGGAACTACGGTTTTGTCGGCGCTGCCGTGCCAGATCGAAATTCTCGGCCATGGTCCCTGGTGATCGGACGCGCCGCGGAGCGCCCGCTGCAGCACCACGTGCGACGGACCGCCGTGGCCGCGCATGCGGTCAAACGCCTGCGAAATCGTCGTTGCGCTGCCAAAGGGCAGGCCGGCGATAATGGCTCCCCCGGCGAACACCTCCGGGTAGGACGCCAGCAGGGCCGCAGCCATCGCGCCTCCCGCCGAGAGTCCGGTTACGAAGACGCGGTTGCGATCGAGGCGGTGGATCAAAACCATTGCATCGATCATCTGGCGGATCGAAAGTACCTCGCCAGAACCGCGCCTCGCATCGCCAGGCTGAAACCAGTTGAAGCACAGGTTCGGATTGTTGGTGCGCTGCTGCTCGGGAAAGAGCAGCGCGAAACCTTCTTCCTCGGCGAGCTCTGACCAACCGGAGTGATGGTTGTAGCCTGCTGCAGTCTGGGTGCAGCCATGGAGCACGACGACCAGCGGCGCGCCTTGCGGCAGGTGTTTCGGAATATAGTATTTTGCCTGCAACACCCCTGGGTTGGAACCGAAACCTAACAGAGTGGCAAGATTTTCGGGCGGACAGTCATTTCCGGCCGTGTAAGACGCATTTTGTGCTTTCAGCGCGCCGAGCCGCGCGATCGTATCGGAGAGTTTTCGCAATGGAGCCGTCCCTGTTGTGACGCCCGGAATTGGACGGCAGTACTGTGTAACGTACTTGGAGCAATATCGTTGCTGCACCGCACAATAGCAAGGAAACGATTGAAGAGAACCCGGCCCGACCTTTAGAAGCAACAATGTACACGGCGAAGCTGAGAGCCCGATCTTCGCCGAACTCACACGGATGATCGGGTTATCAGCCGCACAACGACCAGCATTAAGGTAGGATAGACCCTCGCAGCCATCCGTCGATGTCAGTCCTGTTGCCGCAACTGCTCCAGCGGGTCGGGCCCCGAGCTACCGCGGGAGAAACCAGGACCGTCGAGCGTCAAGGGATATCCAGCTTGCCAACCGGCGGGCGTCGGCGAAGATAACCGGGGGTAAAACCGCCCAAGTACGGCGTGGCTGATCAGGGCGGCCGGGCCGCCTCGATGATCAGGCAGTAGAATAACCTGCAATGACCGCTCGCATCGTGATCAACCGCCGTGGACCTCTGACAGAATGAAGTCGCGCGGCGGGTGAACGGACCGCAGCCACCGCGTTGAACGAAACGCCATCAGGACAGTTTGGTTACATGGAAACAGTCACTCTCGTCGGCTATCTCGCAGCCCTGTGCTCGATGACCAGTTTCACTCCGCAAGCCTGGAAGATCATCAAGACCAGGGACACGGGCAGTATCTCTGCACCGATGTATGCCATCACCGCTTTGGGATTCGCCTGCTGGTTGGCATTCGGTATTATGAAGAATGAGTGGCCCATCATCATTACCAATGGTGTTTGCCTGGTCCTTTCGGCGTTCATTCTGCTGATGACCGTTCTTCCTCGCGCCCAGAAAGAAGCGGTTGCCGAGACACTCGACCCAGATAAATCGGGATCGAGAAAATCTGAACGCTAAGTCAGATCAGGGTTCAAGACCGTTCGACAAGAACTGCTGGGTCGACTGCGGTGACCGAAGGCGTGGGCCTTGGTCAGTGGATTGCGTCTAGAAATTCCTGAGCGGTCGCGACCGTCAGTTGAACGGAGAAACGGCTACTCAACAGGTCGAGGGAGGCGTCGTGGGTTTCGTCGGCGCCACTGCAGACAGCATCCCTGACAAGTATCACGCGATGGCCGAGATCGATTGCCCCGAGCACGGTGGCGAGCACACACACGTCTGTTTCGCCGCCCGAAATCACAAGCGTTTCCACGCCGCTCGATACCAATGCCCGCTGCAAGGTGCCGTCGAACCAAGGTGAGTAGACGCGTTTATTGAAAATCGCCGCTGGCGGAACGAGCATCGCTAATTCGGGTAGCAGGTCGATCAGCTCAGGTGCCAAGCTATCGCCTGTCATCATCGGCCATTTCAGGTAGTAGTCGCGCCATGTCCCAGCCACATCCTCGGCGGTTTTTGGCGGCACGAATCGCGTGAAAATCGTTCGTTTGGGATCTCGCTCGGCGATCAATAAAACGCATGGAAGAATGCGCTCCATCCAGGAAACACGCCAGGGGGTGTCTTCGACAAACATTCTTTGCATGTCGACACAGATGTGCCGCCAATTGCCGATCGGCCTGGTCAATCGAAACTCCGACTTACCGTTTGGCCTTTATAACGGACCGGTGAGCGGAAGGTTCAAAAACGGCCGACAGGCCGATCTTTTACGTCGCCATTTTCGGGGCCGCAACATTATGCTGTTCGGTGTTTGGCGGCATTGTCAAGCGGAGCGTTTACTCGGGGACGCAACGTTTCCGGCTTAGCTACAATCCCCGAAACCGGTTTCCCGGGCCTGCGTTTTACACCCACCAATACCCGCCATCGCCCGAAGTGGCTGCGAGTCGACCCGCATCGGACAACGAGTCGGCAGTGTCCAACTGATGGGCGCGGATATAGTCCACCTGCATTTCCGCCGGCGTCGCCAGCTTATCGATGGGCGTTCCTGCAACCCCTCCGACGGCCAGATTGACCAGCATGTACATCGGCTCGTGCATGTCGTCCGGCGTGTCGGCCCGAAACACCTCGGCATCGTCGAAATACCAGACGAGTTCGTCCTTCGTCCAAAGCAGGCCATAAGTGTGGAAGCCCTCCGTGTCCGGTACGTTGACAGCCGATCCCACCGTCGTGCGGCTGCCGGTTTCGGAGGAATGCGCCGTGACATGGACCGTGTTGGGGTCTTGCCCCCGCATTTCCACGACATCGAGCTCCGGCGGCCAGGAGCCATCTGCCGGCAACAGCCAGAATGCCGGCCAGACACCGTGATTGTCCGGCATATCGGCGCGCATCTCGAAATAGCCGTAGGTCTGGGAGAATGAGTCGTGTGTCGTCAGCAGGCCGGATGTGTATTCGTAGTTGTTGATATGGGACCGTATTGCGTCGGGAGCCTGCGCGGCGGTGATGGTCAGCACGCCCTCATCAACACTGAACGGATTGATGGAGCTTGTCGGGCTGTAATCATGGTCGATGTACCATTGCTTTTCACCGTTCCCGGCAAGCGAGCTGCCATTCTCGCCGCCCCACCAGAAATTCGTGTCCCAGGTGCCGCTGGCGCCGTCCCGCAGGCTGAGCGTCTCAAACTCGTCCGCAAAGGACAAAGTGAGGTCGGATCTATCGAGGCTGAGCTTGAACTGGCTTGCCGTGAACTGCCCGACATTCGCGTTTGCAAATACCAGCACCTCCTCATGTCCAAGGTCGAGCCGCACATCGGCGCCCGACTGCGCCATGTTGGCCCTGACTTCCTCGAACGAACTGAACCCGTAGCCGTTCATGCGAACGGTATCGTGGTTCTCGAAATCCAGGATGAGATCGCTTCCGGTGCCGGCCGCGAAGATGAAGACATCGGCCCCGGCTCCGCCCTTCAACACGTCGTCGCCGAGGCCGCCGTCGATTGTCTGCTGGCCGGAGCCACCGCTGATGATGTTGTTGTCCGAATTGCCAATGGCATAGCGCCCGTCGCCGGTGACGACGAGGTTTTCGATCTTGTCGGGCAGCGTATAGCTCATCCACGTCTCGACGGTATCGATGCCACCACCAGCCTGTTCCGAAGCCCGGTTGATGCCGGAATAGAGGTGGTAGATGTCGTCGCCTAGCCCGCCAAACATTGTGACATTCACGCGGCTGTCGCCCCATAGTGAGTCGTTTCTGGCGCTGCCAAAAAGCTGCGGACCGGAGTACGTCGCCGAAAAATGATTCACCGAGGAACCGCTGTAGGGGAGAAGTGCGCCATTGGCGTTAGGAACAGTAGGAATGGTAGTCTCCTTGTTGCTGGGCCACGTCCTCCCAACAACAGGCTAGCATCGGGGCCGGTCTCTGACGACCTGCCTACCGCTAACATATTGCTGCAGAACGTTACGGAGCAATCGGACAGGGACGTTGTCGGTCACGCCACCAATGTCTGGCGCTGGAGCATCGGAATTTGTCACCACAGGAGCGGAGTGAATTGGGCCTTGTACCCAGGCGAAGAGCTACCCCGCCAGGAGGTCCAACAGGGATGATGAATGACTGCCCTCAGGTCGGATGCCGAATGTGTTTCGAGATCGACCTCTGCGGCCCTCCAACGCCCGAGATGGTGGATTCCGGCCGGAAGCTTTGGGGAAGTCGGAGAAAGTCGACATCTCTTCAACCGCGAGCAATCGGCCGTGTGCTGACGGAGAGATTTCGCAACGACATCGGTGGGAAACTCGCCCTATGTTCAGGTGGGCGGGTTTCAGGAATCAACTTGGCTATTTCGTAAAATTTTCTCCATCGTCCTCCCCTTAGCTAGTTCGTCGATCAGTTTGTCCAGGTAGCGGATTTCCTGCATGATGGGTTCTTGGATGTCTTCCACGCGGACGCCGCAAATCATTCCTGTAATCAACGAACGCGAGGGATTCATCCGAGGCGCCTGGCTAAAAAAGTTCTCAAAGTTCGTGTTGTTTGCCAACTGGTCGTCTAGCCTCTCTTGACTGTATCCCGTCAGCCAACAGATGATTTCATCGATCTCTGCTTTCGTGCGTCCCTTCTTTTCCGCTTTCGCGACATAGTGCGGATAGACGCTCGCCACGCTGACAGAATAGATGCGATGCTTCGCCATGCCTCCTCCTAAGCTCTCCGGAGATCATCCGTTCGAACGTAGCTGAGATCAAGCGTGCCCACCCCGATCGCAGCTGTCGCACGCATGGTACGCACGCTGACGCCCGAAGCGCAAACTCTCATCTGGAGTTGCCCTTGATCAGAAATCTCGCACAGCGGCGCGCGAACTGCTAACGCGAGAGCTATGTCCATCATCGGCGTCATCTCTGATACTCACGGTCTTCTGCGCGACGAAGCAATCAAGCTGTTGGATGGCGTCGACCACATCATCCATGCCGGTGATATCGGCAAGCCTGATATCGTCACACGGCTCGAAGCCATCGCGCCAGTTGCAGCGATCCGCGGCAATATCGATGTCGATTCATGGGCATTGAGATATCCTGAAACCCTGCGGCTGACGTTGTTCGGTCACAGCATCTTCGTCAGCCATGATCGTAAGGAGCTCACAATCTGCCCAAGCGAGGAGCGCATTGACATGGTGATCTCCGGCCACTCTCATCGCCCAAGCATTGAGACAACCGACGGCGTCATCTACCTGAATCCAGGCAGCGCGGGGCCACGCCGCTTCCGGTTGCCCGTAACCTTGGCAACAGTGGAAATCCTAGCAGGTAGCCTGCATCCGAAGATCCACCACCTGAATGAACTGCTGCGGTAGAAAGAGCATGTCCAGTCCATCAATCGCATCGACAAGTTCCAAAGCGCACTCTGGGCTACAGAGGAATTTCACCGGGGCATCGGCCGGCCCCGGGCTCATCCGCCGCATCGTCGATCCGCAAGCGGTTTTCCTGTTTGTCGCTCCCCGCAGAAGTGCAGCCGATGCCCCGCAGTGCTGGGGCTGGAGGTGGGCTCCCCGGTGCGTCCTCGCCTGGATTTTTCAACTCAAAGCATAGCGCAGTTAGCAGCGCGTTTTTCGGGCAATGCAAGTGGTAGGGCGGCGCGCGAGAATCTGATCGCGCACAAGCTTCATGTCGCGAGCACTACGTCTTCAAGCGGCGCCATCGCGAGGCAACGGAGGATGCCAAAATATGGATGCCGATGGTGCGGTGAAGACGTCTTTAGACGGCACCAAACAAAGCATCGACAGGATACTGGAAAGACAATGGCGCACTTGCTCGTAACGGTGCAATGGCCATAAACCAACGAAAGCCCACGCTGCGGGTAGGTGGGGAGGGACGTAGCTACGTCCAAGCTGGCGGGTAAGGGAGTGGGGAGCCCAGCGTCGTCAAATAGGCAGCGTCGGACGAGGCAAATTTTGGTGGAAAAGCTGCTTTGCGCCAACTTTAGTGGATGCATACTGCAGGAAAAATCAAGGAGTTGCTGTTGCCATGCCCGATATTGACATGAGTCAGCGCGATTTGGGTAAGGCGACCTCGTTCGCCCCAGAAGACGTAGCCAACTGCATTCTTAAGAGTGCCGCGAACGCCATCGTTGCCAGTGATCGAGATGGCACCATCGTGCTGTGGAATCCCGGTGCCGAACGCGTTTTCGGGTTTACTGAACAGGAGGCGCTTGGCCAGTCTTAGATATCATCATCCCAGAACCGCTTCGCGTCCGACATTGGGAGGGATATCGCCAAACCGTTCGATCAGGGACCAGCCGCTATGGCGCTGGCGATGTGCTATCAGTGCCCGGTTTGCACAAGAGCGGCCACCGCATTTCGATTGACTTCAGTATCACGCTGCTTCTCGGTGCCAATGGCATGGTAAGCGGAATGGTTGCAGTCATGACGGATGTCACGAAGCGTTTCGAAGAGATGAAGAGGCTCCGCAAGCAAATCTCCGCTCATGAGGCGGCAATCTCTTAATCTCCTAAAATCCCGACACTCCACAAAGGGCATTCTCGGCTGCCGCAGGCGCAAGCTACGTCAGCCCCTTGTCACCGATGGTTGGAGCGTAAGCGTCGTTGTAGCGGGCCACAAATTCCGGCCCGACAAACATGACGATCGGCGCCTGAGGGCAGAATCAGCTCGATCGTTGCACGAACGCAACTTGGCTAACCGACAGTCGGACCTAGGCCGATTGAAGACCAGTCAAACGTATGAATGAGCTCAGCAACTTGGCAAGTGCCGCTCGGAAATGCCGACCAGACAGGACGAACTCCCGAGCTCTGAATTTTCATTTTCCTAAAATATTGATCGCGGCCAAGCTGTCCTGTGTCAATCGGACGTCAAGGGGAATGGGCTATTCAGGTTCTATGCGGCGCGGCAGTGCCTGCGTGAACAAACGCGTGAAGTGGTTGTCACTGTTCGGGGCGGGTTTTGTCGTTCGTGAAAACAGTGGGCGTCAACGTGTAGGGGTTAGCAAGGCATTTCCGTGTGGCTGAAGCCCTGACAAGCAATTCCTTGGATGGCCCCGGTGACCGGGATCGAGGCTCATGCAGTAGCCTAGCGCCGTTCCGGCGGCTCAGATTGCCAATATCCGAGCTTCAGATGCGGCATCGACAAAGGCGCATCTAGCCTCTACAGGCGTTGCAGTCCCGGCCATTGCGGCCAGAAGCGACTCGTGGGCAAGCCGCTGTTTCGGTCCCGAGCGAGCGGGCCATTTGTCACTTCTCAAGCAGTTCCTCGCCTCGCCAACGGACGTAACCAAAAACGTCTTTCCGGGTTTGCCGAAGCGAATTCGAACGGGTTTATCGAAGCGCTGAGTGCCCATCGCAAGAACTCAAAAATAGTTCATCCCTTTAAAACGCTTCGCTATGCGACTTGTTGCCTAGGGAATGCGGAGAAAATTGCATGATCATCGCCGACACAAGGCGCGCGAAGCCTACCGTCGCGAGAACCCCTTGCATTCGAGGCCAAGCCAGACGGAAGGCGCCCGCGTCTGGAGCGTCAAGGTGAGGATTCGACCCGGCCGCAGCGAACGGCAGCTTCACCTATGCTGGACTTCTTCGAATACCAGTCTGGTTGAACAAGCAGGACATCTGTTCCATGCTGGCTCTCAGTTGGCGCCAGGCTTTGGGAGAGTGCCGGAATGACTCGATCGATCCAAGATAGGACGCGATCGGGCTTGACGACCGGGTGGACGCATCACCGCAATCGAAAGGTGCGGCATGACGGCGGTCCTGCACCGTCTTCAACGAATATGCGCGAAACTTTCGTTGTCAGGCAAGTAGCGCAGGAGCAGTGTGTGTTGATCTTGCGACGGAATCCCTCTGGTGATCTGCGTCTAGTTGCGCGTAAAACTAGCCCAGCAGGGTTATTTACATCACCGCGAACACCGTCAATGTTTCACGTACGCTCCAGGCTGCCGACCAGAACGGGGAGCCTTTGCATCCTTGGAGTGTTCAGCGAGCGCCGGGCCTGCGCCAGACACCTTTTCTGTGGAAGGATTGGGTGTGGAGCGTTTGGCGCTCTGGCCATCGGATTGGCGGGTTTGCTCATTGGCTTCATCGAGCGGCCTGCCTGGACCCTTTCCATCCTCAGACTTCTTGTTTTCTGCCGCTTCCTGCGAAAAATCGTTGGACGCATCGGCGTCCTGCTTAGCTGTGAATTTGCGAGCGCCAGTCTCACGGCGATTTTCGTTTCGGGACATCTCAGAACCTCCCTTTGAGAGAGGGACAAACGCCCGCGGTCGTAAAAGGTTCAGCAGTTGAGCGCTTCGATAGCTCGATGGCCTGATAACAAAGAGGCTGTCAGTTCAAACCGACTCCTGTAACCAGTTCCCGTGGCGCATGGCCGGCAACAGTGCTGCACACGCCGGCAGGCCAATATTTGTGCATACGTGGCTGGCTTGCGTGGTGAGCCGCCCTCCATGACCGCCGCCTCGCTGCATTAACAAGCCGCGCCTTTCATTCGATGCGATAGTGAGGGCATCGGTGCGGGCGGGTACGATGGGCGAGTTGGATTGGCAGCATGAGGCGGTCTGGAGCGCACCAGCGCACCTAAACCTGACGGTAAGAAGCGCTTGCCATCGACGGAGATCATCGCCAATGCTCTTCGCACTGCCGGTTGACATATTCCTATTCGGCTACTGGTCGACAGCAAGATGGGCCGGCACGAATGAAAGATCGGCTGCTCCGCTGCATCAGGTCGTATGAACGCCCTTATGTGTGGAGCGGCTCGCTAGACGGGGCGACTGACACTCTCATGTGTCCTGATCGATTACGTCGCTCCCCGAAATTTCTCCGGCGCAGGAACTGACGAATCCTGGCAACGTTGACTCCCTCCAAACGATGGAGAACAACATGGCGAACCAAGACCCCAACATTGAAGTGAGCCGCGATCTTGTCGCCAGCGACATGGTCATCGGAACCGACGTTTATGATGCAAATGGAGACAGCGTCGGCGAAGTTGAAAAGCTGGTGCTCGGAAAACGAAGCGGAAAAGTTGCGTACGCAGTTTTGAGTTTCGGCGGATTCCTTGGGATGGGAACCGATTATTATCCTGTTCCTTGGGAGACGTTGACTTACGACGAAAGCCTTGGCGGGTTCCGCGTGGCCATTACCAAGGAGCAGGTCGAGGGTGCCCCCAGATACGGCAGGGATGAAGAATACGACTGGTACGAAGGCGGTCGGACGGTCAGTGACTACTACGGTGTTCGGCCTTACGCCGGATAATTGAGTCATAAAGCTAGAGCCGCCTGTGAAGGCGGCTCTATGCGCCGCTGCCCGCAAATGGGCGATCGGGCCATCACGTAGGGCGTCGGGTCGGGAACACTCTGTCGGCGAACACGGGATGAACTACCCCCGAGCGCCCACCAAGCCAGCCGGCGATCGCGCCTAACACCAGAGCTATGAAGGCGAAGATCGCCCCTGCTGACGCCGCAGACGCAGCGGCATCGGCGGCTTCCGCCGCCTCCCGCTGTGTTGTCTCGACAGTTTGGCGATATTGCTGTTCAATCCGCGCGACCTGCTGCGTCGCTTGATCAAGGGGTATGTTTCGGGCCGTGGACAACGCCTGCGCTGCCTGCTGCCTAGCAGCATCCGCTCCAGCTTCGTCGCTGGTCAAGAATGCTCGTATCGCATTAACGGCGGCGGTGTTTAGCGCCTCTGGATCGGTGCCGGTCGATCGCACTTGGTCTTCGATAGCATCCAACGGATTGGCTGCCGCAATCATGGGAGCGGCAGTCTGCGCAACAGTTTGACCGAGACCACCAACGACACTGGCAACTCCGCTAAAGGCGCCTCCGACGATCGCGCCGACCGTGCTCGTGAGAAAATAAAGAACCAGCAGTGTGGTGGCCGCCCAGGTGGTCAGACCATGTAAAGCTCCGGTGGTAGCGTGAGTTTTGCCCGACATGCGTGCCGAGATATACCCGCCGGCATAGGCTGCGATGATGCCAGCGATGACGTACCAAATTCCGGCGACTACGGAGAATGTCGTGGCACCTGGATTGTCGCCGGTCGCAGGGTCAAGCGTTGCCACGCCCACGCCTGCGCCGAGCATTGTCAAAAGCACTTGGACGACGAGGGCCACCACGACCCCCGCGAAGATCGCGCCCCAACTGACTTCATTTACAATAATGGCGTGAGCATCTTCGGCGGCCGACGGTGCGGTGAATCGGTTGGGATCGGCTGGATGATTGAAGTCGGTCATGGCATGGACCTCAACAAAGCGGATTTTACCGCGCAACCAAAGGTAACTGTCGCGGGACAGCAATGTTCCCTCGGCAGCCGAATAAAGCAGCCCCCCGCAGCTTTCGGCGAATCGACCATGGCGACCCGACCTTCAATCCACCGCCCAACGAGGGTCGCCAGCAATCGCCAGCAGCAGTGCCGGCTCCATTAAACGCTACAGCCTACGCGAACGGCTGCGCCCGTATACAGGCGTCAATTCTATATCATGCTGCCAAACCCCTCGCGGCTCCTCGGATGTCAGCATTTGCATCAAAATCGCTCCTGCAAGTCGCAATGCGAGTAAGTGTGTCATTTCGGAGCAAAGGAGCGGTTGGGCATTGCGGAACCGCAGGTCAGGACAAGGTAGCTATCCACCAGCGGTCACTTCAGGGCCGAACAACAGCACTGGCCCGTCGTTCACCGCTTGCATAGTCAAGTCGAAGACGTCGGAAAGCCTGCCCTTGGCATAGAGTGGGTGTTTGGTGATGTCGTTGGTTGTTTCGAAGATGAAAGCTTTTTGGCGGCTGCTGTTGCTCTGATCAATAACGAGGGCGACCCGACCGATAGTGTCGGCTGCATAGCCGGTTTTGGTGGCGGCTTGCTCTCTGGCGATCTCCTCGGTGACTGCCATCACGGAAATAAAGTTCATCGGCGCGCTCCCGTGTCGACTGCGATCTCACCACAATGCCAAACAAGTCGCCAACCCACCGGGCACGACTGGCAACCGTCACGAAACCCCATGCTGATTTGTATCCGCAGATATACGCCCATGGCCCGCCTTACGAGGCGGGTTTTTCATTTACATCCTCTGTCGGAGTTTTTTTGTCGCCGGGCCTGCCGTCTGGATTCGGCGTCGGTGCCTCCCGAACATCCCGAGGTGGAGGTTGGACATGGGCAGGCTCTGGTGAGGCTTCTTTGTTGTCGGGATTGCGGGTGTTCTTCTCTTTTTCGATTTTCCTGGTAAGTCCGACACCATTTACGGGCGGCTTGTTACCGGCCGCCTCTTGCGAAAAGACATCGCTTGGGTCAGGCCCAGACCGGACCGGATACTTTCGGGCGCCGGATTCATACGCATATTTCCGGGGCATTGGAGAAACTCCATGAACCGGAACAACGCTGCGCTGCAAGGCACGGTTCCATGGCGGGTCCTGAGGCGAGCCAGGTCACAAATTCCACATGGCCGTTTAGACGGAGACAGGAGGCGAGCAGCAGGGCACGGTTCCTGCTTAGCCCGCGACGCCATAATCAGTTCAGGACGACGCAGCCCGGCAACGGTTCTGCACTCGCCGGCAAGCCAGTATCCCGGCACATTGGCGGCTGGCGTCAGTGCGGTATCATGTCATGCTGCTCAACCGCTTGGGGTGCCTCGGATGTCAGCATTTGCACCAGGATCGCTCCTGCAAGTATCCCACCGATCACCAGCCTGACGGAGCCTCGGAGAAAGCGGAGCACAAGTCGCAATGGGAGTGAGTGCTTCATTTCGCAACAAACGAGTGGCAGCCTTCACGGTTCCGCTCCGTGAGGCCGGTGGTTTTTAACGCCCTAACTTCGATCGGAAAACGACGTCAACTGCCTGAATTCGGCTTTCGCTGATCAGCGCGAGCGTCCCATGGTCTTACGAAGAGACCCTGCCACATGCCAAGCTTGCGGCGCTTAGCTTGCTCCTGATCTGCGGCAAAGGCCTTCTTGGAGTATCGCGGCCAGTCTAGCGCGTGACCATTGCGGACCAGCCACGACGACACGCTCTGACCGTCGGCTCGAAAACAGTTGCCAACGAAGCGCTGATAACGATCCCGCTCCACGAACTCGCATCGCGTCGGCCGTGATCGAGAAAGGAATTCAGCGAGGGCGTTCGCCGCGACTTGGCCGCAGCGGTAGTCACGGTCGGTCTCATCCTGGCATAGCTGCCAGCTCTCCGGCGCGTCGACCCCGTTGAACCTGATGCGCTCGCCTTTGATCTCGATCGTGTCGCCGTCAATGACTGCGGCGCGGCCGACGATCGCATCGTCAGCTGCGGCCGTTGTGATAAGCGCTGAGGTGACAGCGAATAAAACAGCAGTTCTCAATGGCAATGAACTGAGCCTGCGCTGTTATCCATGTGGCAGCATTGACCGGGTGGTGAGCTTTTCCGGCATCCGCCACCATGCGCAGTGGCAGACACGACGCCAAATAAAACACACACAGCCGCGACAACGGCCAACTTTGCAGATTTCATAGTGGTTTCTCCCAAGCCCGGCCAGAGCAAAGCACCAATAAGTAGTATCGGCAAGCATGAAGGCTTGGGCCAGAGGTCAAACGGCTTTCCAGAAAGCAAGGCGGAACGGCAATGAGCACTGTCACCATCACGTGGGCCCATGAGCATCTGAGGCGCTATGGCAGACAGATCAACGTGCTAACCCATCGCCTCCCGAATCTCCTGCCGCGCATGTCAATCTGGTGGGCAATCGGGCGAAGACGAAGGTCATTCCAAACCTGACCAAGCAGACGGGCTGCCGTGACAAACCAAGGCGAAGGCGATCGGCGAAGTCGTCGAGGGGAAGACAGAAACGAAGAAGGCACCGCAGATTGCAAGCTGCTAGAACCTGCGCCCCTAGGTCAGAGACGATCAAAACGAGTGATGATGTTCCAACGCCGAGCTGAAAGCTGACGCCAAGGGCAAGACAGCCGGCGCAAGCTCTAACGGGGCAGGCCGCACAGGAAAGCTCGTCGGGCGTATCGCCGGTGAATGATGCAGGTGGCGCGACAAAGCCGCCTGCGGCCGCCCATGTCCCCACGATCCCGCCGAACTGCAGCGTGGAGCGAGTGCGGCCGCATCAGGGGCAAACCATGAGTGCACGATCGACTCTGCCGCAGGTGGGCAAGCAGCGGGCGCCGCTTTCGTAGCGCAGTGGCCGGCTGTGATAGCGGGCCTAATAAGTAAAGCATCCGTCGCGGCGGATTTTCCACACTGCACCGTATTCGTCAGCTCCGTCGACCTGGACTGGCGTTCTTCTACTCCAATCTCCCTTGTTCGAAGTGACGGCATAAAGCGAATCGCCGTGCGGAATCAGTGATGGAACGCGACGGCCGAAGAAGTTGCCAATAAGGCCGGCTTCTTCAGCTTGCATTTGAAATGGGAAATTCGGTTCAGGCGGTGTGCTGAAAAGCCTAATCGGGCCTTTCCAACTCCCGTCTGCATACCGCCAGACTTCCCCGCGCGGCCAGTATCCGACATAAAGTTCACCGCAATAGAAGGCAAAGCTTTGCGGTTCTGCAGACCATGTGAGCGCTTCTTTAGGGGCGGTGCTCCACGATCTAAGTTGGTGCCCATCGAACGAGTACATCTTTCCTGTTGGGTATTCGCCTACAAGCGTTGTGCGGCCGAAGCTGATTGAGGAGTAGAACTGGTTGCTCGGCTTGTTCACGATCGGCAGCATCCTTCCGGGGCAGGACCATACTTGGCCGTCGCGTCGCATACGGCACCACTTGCCACCTCGGAAAAGCAGCACGTCTCCATGGCTGGTTCCGATGGCGACGCCTTGCCTCTTGGCGGCAAACATCAACGGGACTGTGCGCGGGAGGATTGAGACCGATCGGCAGCCATTGCCGCGGCAGGCAGTTATACGCCCATTGGTATGTGAAAAGGTCCAGCCGTTCGCTCTAAACGGCTCGCAAGGTGCGAATTCGGCCGCCTCGAAGCGACCGTTGCGCAGCGCGAATTGTTCATTGTTTCCTAAATCCCACACGCGCAACTCGTCGGCGTGTTGGAAAAGCTGAGCGAAGTGTATGTCGGCTGACGGGCGGCCTACAGCTTCCACCGACAGCTTGCCCTCCGGCGCTGTTGTCCAGCGGTGCTCGTAAGCAAATGCGCAATACGTTTGCCAGCCCGAGACACTAATTTCCTTATACTTTGGCGACTGGATTTGTTGCGCTGAAAACCAAAACGCAAGGATTGCCGCGAGAGTGACAACGCCAACGGAAAACCACGACGTCACAACTAGCCCCTGTGCAATGCGTCGCTCCGCTTATCAGACTGCAAGCTATAGTTCCAGCGAGTCCGGTCGCGGGGGGGGGGCGGACCTTGCGGGCGCGACCGGACTCTGCCGTCGCGGGAGCGAACGACGGTGATTTCCTAGCATAACGGATAGCTGAGACAAGCGGGCATGACCGGTGGAGTGGGTCGGCAGCAATACCCTTCTGCTTGGACGAGGTAGCGGGCCCGGCCGAGGGTAGGGGGGCGCTGCGACCGGGCCCCTGCTACCTTCGAGGCCTTCCTTTCCAGTAACGGTGCCGTTTTACCACGCGGGATTCGTGAGAAGATATTGCCTGTACGGATTAGCTCGACCGAGCGGGCCTGACCGCCGTGCTGTGGGTGGGTCGGCAGCCAGGCCCTACTGCCTGGACAAGGCAGCCTGCCATTTTAGCGAGCGCTGAAACGCTTTCTCATTAACACAGGATAGCCGAACCGGCTTGGTTGCTACGATGAGATTCTTGCGAGGATTGCGCGAATGTCCGCTTTAGAAAGTTCGAATGTGTAACGGTACTTGGACTTGTCATGATAGATGCCGTCTACAAGGACCGAAACCGTCACGTGGTCATCCTTTCCTGGATGAACGTCGTCTTCTTCTACAGGGCGATCAAAAATCGTCTTGGAACTGCCGCTTCGTTTCGCCGGCATTACCTGAACCCGCATAGGAACCCTCCCAAGTCCGTCTACACCCAGGCAGATAAACCGCGTGCACCCTTTTTGTTCCTTTGGTGCTCGCTGCTCTTTCTCCAACCCATGAGCCATCTCAGCACAGGGTCAATACGGCCAGGAGGCGATGGCCCATAGGATACCTGCCGCAGCTCCCACCATCACCGTGACGTAGAACCAATCCTGCCAACTTGGTTGTGGCGGACGCATCGCGCGGCGCACCTCCCGTCACATCTTACCCCCAAACCGAAGGAAATCACATGGACAACACCGTTCCGGCCGGAGCGGCGATGCTGCTCGACTTCACTCTATCCGACAGATGGCGGGAGGCGCCGCCAGAGCGCTGAAAACCATCTTCGGCCACCGCCAGAAGCATCTTTCAAAGCCGATCACCAAGATGACGATCGGCGACCTTATCGACGCGCAAGCGGGGGGTACAAGCCGAGAACACGCCTGGGGTTGAGCAACGCGCACGACGCTGGTCAGCAGGCCGTTCGGCCTACTGGCGTCAGTCGGATTTTACAGCCGGCCGACCTCGAGGAATTGCTCGGTGCGGTCGGAATTGATCTGGTGCGGTTCCGCACCGAGGTGAGGGGGTGCGGATTAACCGACTACATCGGTGCATGGTGCCGCATTCCGTGGGCCAAGGAATGGTCGGGTGCCCGTTTGCGGCGGGAGGGAAATCAAGCGGTCGCAAATCTGGCGGCGCAATGAGGTGCATTAAGGAGGGTGCAGGCGCAGGCTTGCCTTCACGCGTTCCAATCGGCTCGTGTTCCCGAGTGGCCGGATCGATCGCCGATATGTAGGCTTGTCGGCGGGCTCCTCTTTCTTGGAAGCAGCAGTCACACCAACAGTTTAGCGACTACCGTTATGGCGCCAACGGCAACGAGTGCCAGGCGAATGGCGATCGCACGGCGGGCGAGGCGGGCACGGCGGGTTTTCTCGCCGGTCCAATCATATCGAGATTCGTAGTTCATTCACCACGACTGGCAGAGCAGTCCTACCATTGAGTTAAGATTGAAGATCGCAGCGCTGAGATAGCGGAAGCTAAGCGATAAGCGGTCGGTCACCAAACGCGCCGTTTCCTCGTGAGATGGCAGTGGCGGCTTAGAGGACCGTAGTGTCCATAGGTCGAGCACGGTTGAAATTCTAATATTATCGATGCCGGGACTTGTGACGCTGAAGCTGGAAAACACCCCGCCTGGATCACGGCGAGTAGGCCAAGAAAGGCCAGTATAGCCACCGGAGCTGTCTTGAAGCTAAGAGCTTGCCGGCGACGTAAGAAATGGCGGCTCCTTCTGAGACCGCCTAGACGGCTTTCGCTTCCCTCATGCAGCGACATTGGCCGAGATCATGCGGAGCGGCAAGAGGATCCTCGAAACGTTGGATCCCGTGACTAACCGGTTCGGTTTTGCTTGCCTAACCCAAACGGCCCTCCGCAGCCGACCTCAGCTTTGCTGCGGCTGCCTGACGGCGCACGCGGGCTGGCGATGGGAGAAGTGCTACAGGAGCGTGCCGGGCATTTTCTTTCAGAATGCGGCATCCCAGCCACGTAAGGCCGATGAGAGCGACCAGTCTAAACATATAGGACCTCCTTTCGACGCCGAACTCCACAGCAGCGGAGGAGTTCCGTTGCAAAGCAGGGCCATTTTTCGAATAAGACAAGACGCAACTGAATCAACAGAACCATCGGCACTCCGGACGATTATGAGATCCGATATTCGCTACCGTCATCAAATTGGGCAGGTTGATCGAGGTATTTTCCCTTCTCAGGTACCGCGACGCGATCGAAGTCTCGGGCAAGCTCATGCAGTGCTCCTCGCATTTCCCTGCCTTTCATCGCTGGCCCATGGCCGGTGATTACCAGTTCCGGATCGAGCGACGCCAGCAACTCCACCGATGCGCGAGCATTGTGCCAGTTCGTCGTGTAGTACATAGGCGGACCATGCATTTCGGGTTCTTGGAATGTTACCGCGTAAGCCGATTCCTGGCGCGTGGTAATGAATGCGTCACCGGCAACAACCGTCCGGTCCGCCTCACGCCACAGAGACACATGACCAGGTGTATGCCCCGGGGTATGCAGCCATTTCCATCCGGGCATACCGGGCACTGATCCATCGTAAGGCAGCGGCTGCAGCCGGCGGCTCACGTTCACCGGACCACGTGGATAAAACGGCGACAAGAGGGACATGAGCCCTCCACCCACCCATGGGTCGGGGGGCGGATAAGACGCGCTGCCGTTGAGGTAAGGCCGCTCCAGCTCGTGAGCAAAGACTGGTACTTCCCAACGGTCCGCCAGCTCTTCGAGCGCACCCACATGGTCGAAGTGCCCATGCGTCAGAATGATCGCGGATGGCCGAGAGTCGGTACCAAAGCGTTTGTCCGCGGCCTCGGTGACCAGTCCGGTCGTGCCCATGACACCCGCATCTATAAGAACCCACTCGCGGTCGCCCGCACCGTGTTGTCCGAAGAACACAACATTGACAATGCCCAACCGGCGATAAGCGAGATCGGAGGCAATTTCATATGTGCTATCGTCGCGCGCATGATCCTTGTCGGGGTTGTCGGCTCGGCCAGCCGGATCGAGGGATAATTGCCGTCCCATGGCTGAGTCCTTTTCGGATGCTGTGGACGATTCGGAGGTTGTGGAAAATTCGGTTTGAACGAAACGCTGGGCCGATACTGGAGTTCCGTCGGATCACACAGAATCGTGGCTCTCGCCGATAATCTGGATCTTTTGCGGCAGATGAATTCATACGGCCGCCGGTTGGTGGCAAGTTTTAGCCAGAACGGCGAAAGCAGAACGCGTGTTTTAAGACTGTTTCCCTTTTCCTAGCTCGCGCTGTTTCAAAAGCCGGGCTTCGCGCAACAACGAGGGCCGATGCATGCCGAGCAAATCGATCAACTCCCGTGCCTGGGCTTCAGTGATCCCTGTATCGCGCGCGAGCGAACGAGCTTGATTGTTCTTTGAGGATTCTCCGTTGTCGGACATGGGACTCTCACCGGTGACTGCACGAACGGCTGGCTGTGCTGCATGTTCCATCAACCTCAACAAAAAGCCCGCCGCGCACCGGGGCGGGCCCTGCCGATGCCCCGCTGGCATTATCTCAGATTTCGAAGGCGCAGCCGCTCGGCTGCGATTTCTGCATCTGTATAGTCAGGATTGCTTTCATCGAAGCGGGTCCAGCCTTCGCCAGCGTAGATTTCTCGCCGACGAGCAATGTCAACGGCGGCGTCTGATGACAATATCACCCTGGCGGCTGGAGCAAGGTTGTCTTCGACGCGTGCGGTTACCAATGTACCACCCCGCCGCACACCTTCGGCATAAACATGGGCGTCCTCTTCGCTCACTCCGTCGTCGGTAAGAGCTCCAATCAGTCCGCCGGCAACGCCACCGGCAGCGGCTCCAGCTGCCGCGCCGGCTAATGTTGAGGCCAGCCATCCAGCGGCTACTACCGGTCCAATCCCAGGGATAGCCATCATTCCCAGGCCGGCAAGCAAGCCGCCGGCCCCACCGACGACCGCGCCTAGCCCCGCGCCTGCGGCCGCGCCTTCCGACGCATTCGAATCGTTCTCCTCACCGCGCCCTACAATACTGATGTCGGAGCTTGGAATACCTTCGCTTTCCAAGGCATTCACTGCCCTACGCGCGTCAGCATGATTGTCGAATAGTCCGGTGATCGTCTGCATCTCTGTTTCTCCTGAATGAGAGGAAGGCAAAAGGGTGCCCAGGTTATTTGGCGCCTTCGGTGATGTTGCCTTGATAATCGAGGGCTACTTCAACCATGGCCCCGCCCTTATCGGCCTTAGCTCGCCAAATCCCATCCTCTCCGAGTTTCAGATCGGCCACGTTGCTGTATCCCTTATCCTCGATGCGGGACTTGGCTTGCGCTTCTGTAAAGCTGTTCTCACCGGCGACGGGGGCTGTCGGATTTGCGGTGTCGGGGGTGGTTACGGCAGGGGTTTCGGGGTTGGGTGTAGTCGGCGCGGTTTGAGCATAGACGGCGCCGCTCGACGCAAGCGCGGTACATAGGGCCAAAGCAATCTTCATATGGATTTTCTCCGCTGGGGGAATCGAACGGAGGTAAACGGCGCTATCCCAATTTGGTTCAGCTAAAAAGAAAAGCCGCCGCCTGGTGAGAGAAGACGGGCTGATCGGTCTGCACGTCGGGATGGAGCCTGGACGATGGCAAATCCGCAGCGATTGTTCGTTCCTTGGCCGCGGAACTCGGAAGGTTGCGGAAGATTGCCGGGAGCTTTGCTGGAACAGATCGATCCGCACTCGGTTCGGATGAGATGACGCTCCAGTGCAAGAAGTTCAAATGTCTCAGTTCAAGCAGCCGATCCGGGAAGATGTCGAGCGCATCGTACGTGAGCTGCGTCGCCTGCGCGCCAGAATCGCTCAGCTGGAGCGTCGCGCTGAGCTGGATGACCTTGATACGTTGATAGGCGTCGCTGAAGCAGAAGCCCGCCGTTTCGCCCGCCGGCTCCCGGCTGCGCCGCCTGGCCGCATCGACTGATCAGCGGTGCTGATATCGCCCATGTCTTTCGGTTCAGGCCGCCAGGCCGGTGACTGGAACGTCGCAGCGCCGCGTGAAGGTGCGCTTCGTCGCGGAACCCGGATGAAACAGCTGCACCAGCGTTGCGGCCCGGCATTCCAGATCCAAAAGCGTATCGCCCGCCCGCCGGGTCGTCTGGAAGACGCGCGCGAGCACATCCAAATCTTCCGGCGTTAGGAACCGATTGGGAGGGGAGATTCGAAGCACGGCTTCCTCCTATCGTGAGGGCGGAAGCTTGAAATGAAGCCTGCCGCCCGCAAGCTACGCCGTTTTATACCCGCTGATCACCATCTTGACTGGCTTCACTGTTGCATGGAAGTTTGAAGCCGCAGGAAGACAAAGCCCCGCACCAACGGCACAAACTTGAGAACTCCACTCATTAGTGATGTGCCGCTGACGACCTCATGCGCGAGCGCGCCCTGCGAAGAAGCGCGAAGTGGAATTGCTTGTTGAGCTGCTGGGACCCAGGCAGTCGGGTCCGCACTTCGTGACCGCCAAGCCTTGGAGACCTTCTGAACTGCGATTTGCTGGAAGAGCAGCCGGGTAATCCTTTGGCCGCAAACAAACGAGCCGGGTACGTAGGCAACCACGAACCGCCGAGCTCGGCTTTTTTGTTCCTTGGGGGCGAGCCGTATCGCTGCGAGCTTCGCCCGGAAAAGAAAAAAGCGGGCCGTAATGCCCGCTTCCCTTCGGTCCTGAGACTTGTGCGCCGCCGGTACCTTCGTGGTCGACACACCATCAATCAGGGCAAATGCGGCTGCTATTCAGGGGAACCCAACATCGTATCTCGGCGAGCGTTCCCGGCCAAACTGCGACCGCTGATTGCTATATGGAGTAAGCCGGTCCTTAATGCAAGGAAATCTATTATCGATTGCTGAGAGTTAGATGGGCGCGTGCTCCAAGGCCTGCATGACCACTCGCGCTCCACGACCTCGATGACGTCCCGCTCGCACAAGAACGGCATCGCATTTCAATTGACTTCCGTATTACGCTGCTTACCGGTGCCGATGGCATGGTAAGCGCAATGGGTGCAGTGATGTAGATGTCCACAAAGCGCTAAGAACCTTCGCAAGCAAATTTCCGGCCACGAAGCGGCAATCCTTTATCTGTAAGGGATCGCTCGATTGTGGCGCAGCTTACATCAGGCCGCAAAAACGAATCTTGCGTTGGGTTTGAAACAGTCCACGGTTTCATTCCTCCCGACCTGCCGTCTTGTCGAGGCGCCGGTCGTTCTGACGATGATGATTTTTGGCGATTGACGTTCAGATGGGGACTGGCCTCCAGATGCCCTAGCGCTTCCATGACGCCAGCTCGAACCTTGCGCAGCAACTGGCGATCGTGAGCGATAGCATCGGCGGCTTCTACCAGCATCTCGACTATTTCAGCCTTGGTAAACAGGCCTTCATTCGCCGCCATTTGTTGGATGTCGCTCAGGATGTCGTGCTGATATGCCATGGGGGAAAAGAGTTGGAGTTGCGACTACCCGATTTTAGGATCGACGGCATCAACGAACTATTTCACCAAAGGCGACAAGTCGAGCGATCCTGCTTTTGAACGAATAAAGGCAATGCTTCCGGTTCGCCAATCCCCACTCTCGTCCCCTTTGTGCGACCTTCCAACCTACCCGAGCCGGGACTTTTTTCGTTTATGATAAAATTAAGCGTGCCGCTGTTCGGTATGTCATGCTGAGAAGACGCCGGGGCTGTCTTGCGAAGGGGGAGCGAAGTTCCTGCCTTGCCTGATCTGCTGCGTCCAGCAGATCCACAACCTTCAACTCCGCGTCGATGAAGCTGCGGCACCGCGGAGCTTACCTCTTTCGCATAGCCCACCCAGCCTCCAATGGAGTAACCAAAAAGGCGACGCGCTTAGCTTTTGTGAGTCCCAAACCCCAGCGACGCCGCTATCGTTGCGTCAATAACAAAAATAACGATCGATGGGGAAGGCTATTGGTTCGTACCGAACTCACCCTCTCATGGCTGGAGCCGAGCGACTTGGACATGCTTGAGCGCGTTCTAGAGAAAGCGCGGCACCCAAGCGATACACTCGTGGATTTGGAGGCCCGCGCCGCTGCCGCCGTTCGGCTCGCCCAATCCGGCATTAAGGAGGAGAGCAGCCTCTTGGCTGTACTGGCGTTTTTCGGCGCTGGCTGATTTGGGCGCACCTCCGACGCAAACCATCAAGCCCGTCGCTTCCAACCGAGGCGGCGGGCTTTTGGTGACGGCTAGTCCTTGTTAACGAAGACGCTTACTCTCGAAGGCACCGCTTGAGGGTGGCTTGACCGAAGTTAGGGATCAAGGCCGAAATACTTGGTCCGCAGTTCCTCGATTTTTCCGCTCTCATGGGCAGCAATGATCGCTACGGAGGCGCGCTTGGTCAGGGCGCTGCCGGCAGTGAAGGCAAAGCCGTATTTGTCTGGTTGGAAGACGTTTCCGACGATGTCCAAAGGCATTTCCGAGTGAGTGTGAGCGAAGTATTCCAAAACGGGATTGTCACCGACAATAGCGGAAATCTCATCATTGATGAGCGCGTTGGCTGCGTCTTCTATGCGGTCGAATGGCCTCGTATTCGCAAAAGAGGCCTTCATGAATTCTTCCGATACGCTACCGGCGTGCACACCCACCAGCTTGCCGGGCAAGTCTGCTACGCTGTTGATCTGATTGGCGACCTGCGCGGCGGTCATGACGCTTGTAACCGAGGAAGTTATGTAGGCAATAACGGCGACGCCGCAGATCATCCACAAGCCTTGCCAAATACGCCCGGCCCATCCGAAAAGGTTTTTGCGGGAGGCCTTGCCGGAGGTGGCAACCGACATGACATGGTAGAAGCTCTCGGCCAGACCATCTCGCCAGCGTTTGGGAAAGTCACGGTCGAATGTTCTGTCGAAAAGCGTTAGAAGCACGGTGGCTGCCAGGATGACGAACGCGATCCACGCGTAAACTTGTAGGTGTCCAGCGTCTCCAAGGTTTCCAAAAATGTCGTTTAAGGTTGTCCCGGCCTCGGTATGCACCATGATGCGAAGTCCGGCATCGAACCATGGATGCGTAAAGTCGACGATGTTCGCTCTGGTTTCAGTGATGCTGAGATTGGTGACGGCTGCCTGCACAGCACCGCTGGCGACGGCGCCGACCAGCTCCGAATAGTTTCGAAATTCCCGATATTCGGACGTCAGATTGAGTTTGGCGGCGATCTCTTCCCAAAGATCGATGGCCATGCCGGAATAGCGCTCGCCCTGCCTGATGACAAATGGCGGGCTGATATAGACCCCCACCGTCACCTGTTGCTTCGCAGGCATGACTTCTTGGGCACTCGCGCTTGCATTCAGCGCAAGCAGTGCGACAGCGAGTGCGCACACAACGTGTCGAAAGAGGGCGGTTAGAAGCTGCATCGGTGCCATCTGCTGGATCTGCGACGGTCATGGGTTGCAAAGAATGATTATAAATCTATTGACCTCTTGGGCTGCCCGCAGTGCTTATTTCCTGCTAGGTAGCTGATAAATGGCTCGACGTTCCGCTACCCTGACGACCTTTTTATGCCTAGGTGTCATATGTTATTTCGCGCCAAGGGAAATCTGTTAAGATGGCTTATCGACGGTAACTGACACGGGCACCGCCGACTGTGAGCGCCCAGCAAGCTTCCGCCCTGATGACAGGAGGAAGCTGTGCTTCGAATTTTCCACCGACAGTTTCTATCGCCAGAAGATTTGGATTTGCTGTCGCGCGTATTCGACGCTGCTCAGCGATCGAGCGATACGGACTTGGATTTGGAATGCCGTGCCGCCAGCTTAGTTCATCTGTTCCAATCCGGGCTTCGTGACGAAGCGCAACTTCTTGCAGCGTTGAGCTATTCTGAGGATCGGCTGATAGCCTGAGCCGCCGAGGCCAGGTCGACTACATCAAACACCAGAATAGCCATGAGCAGCGGCTCGCGAGCGTGATTCGACACCACGACCGCCAGCTCATGGCGATCGATGTGTTGCGCGTCGGCGCTTAGATCGTCCAGGCTCTTGGCGGCTTCGAGCCTGGCAGCTTCGATGTCGGACAATTCCAAGCCGACATCGTCTGGCGTCAGAACGCCATTTTCATAGGAATCGAAATAAAAGAGGGGCATGCGACCGTGGGCTCCCAGCTATTATGCGCCAAAACCGACCGGCGTGCGCTTTGTTCCGTCAGTGTCCCTCCTGATCACCGCTCCGCCATCGCGATGCGTCGGCGGGCAGCGGGCGAAGCGTCTGGTTTCCTGATCAACGAGGCCCAAGTCGAGACTATCAGATCAGAGCCGGAGCGCTACGAGTTCACGGTATTCTCCATCGACGGCTTTTGGGTACACCATACTTCGTCTTCACCTCGCGAGTTCGCCGCTGAGGGCAACTTGGCCTCGTCGAACACCGCGCCCAAAGTGCGATCAGTAGTTCGCAAAGACTGTCCAATCCGGTCGAAAGCACGGTCAACCACCACTCGCTTGGGTCTCCACAACGTCAGCGAAACAATCGCTGGCGAGCAGCGGATCATGTGACCGGCCCGCAATATTCCTCCGTTGGCCGGCGCAACCATGATGTCCACGAGGCATCAAGCAACAGTAGCTCATCGCCAGCAGCTGTCTGCATCCCACGGGCTCAAATTGGGCTCACCCGCCAGATAGAAATGTTGATGTCAGGCAATGTTAGGATCGCGCTTTCTTGCTCTCTCCTCGGCCGAGCGCAAAGAGCTGCCGTACTTTTGTTGTCTATCTAAGGAACTGCATGTCTCACCGTGCATTCTGACCTGTATGTCAACCGGGAGCGCAGCAACATGAAAGCTTTTATTGCTGCCGCAGGCGGCTTTTGCGTGACGCTTATGGTGTTCGCGGGAGGCGCCCTCACTGCGGTTTTCTTCGTGAATGCGGAGCCAGTGGCAGATCGTTCACTTGACATGGACACCACCGCTCTGTGGACCAATCAGGCAGTGAAAGTGAACACCCCGTCCCCGAATCTTCAACGCCTCCCTGCGCGGTCGATATCGCAGCTACCGGACAAGAATGCGAGGCAAGAGGAAGAGGATTTGGCGCGTGGAGCTACCCCGCAAGCGACCGATCCGCTGACGACCACTGCTATATCTTCGGAGCGGACGACACCTGAGGCAAACGAGGCGCATATCGAATGGTGTTTTGAGAACTATCGCTCTTATGACCCTCGCGACAACAGCTACAACGCGTATAGCGGTGAACGACGTCGGTGCATTTCTCCCTATTCAGATAGCGCAGAGGAAAAGGCCAACTACGTTGAGGCCGCCTATGAGGGCGAGGCAGCGATGAGTGCCTATGAGAGTGCTGGCCATGTGCAATCGTGCTTTGAGCGCTACCGTTCATATCGGCCAGAAGACAACACGTATCAGCCTTATGGTGGCGGCCCGCGGCGGCAGTGCGAGTAAGAGGGGCGCCTCTTAGAACACACTCCTTGATGAAAAACAGCGGCTACTCCGCCGAACTATCTCCGGCAGGCTCGATGCTCAGTCTTGATTTCGCTTTGCTCTGAGCACCTCGTCCGTTCCCACCAGTTTCTTCGCTCCGCCAGAAATTGCAGTCGAGATCACTGCCGGCGGATCGCTGGCCGGAAAACTATCTTCGAGTCCCTCCTGGAGTTGATCTTCAAGCGTCTCTGACTTTTCTGAGCGGCCATCCGTCCGCCGCGTTTGGATGTCTTCTAACGGATGCGTCATATCGGGCGAAGCTTTCACCTCGCGAACGCAAGCGTACAACTGCTCGGTGGCAAATTCTTTCATGTCGTCAAAATCAGCTATGTCCGAGCAAGATCGCTCGATCCTTTCGATCATCGTCTTCTCAAACCGATGGAGGCTTTCGGACCCGCAGGCTCTGCATAGCCGAAGCAGCGCCTCGTGAAGCATCATTGGTCCGAAATGCGCAATCGCCTGATGGCGGATAGCATCCAATTCTTCGCGTGAGCCGTGTTGCAACTTGGACATATTGGCCCTCCGAGCCGGTGTGCAAGCCTGTCAAACGCGCAGACGTTTGGGCAGTTCCGAGAATGCAACGGTGAGCGCAAAAGAACCGCTCAGTGGCCGTCCGATCGCCCCCTTGGGAGCTGTCAACAGCAGGCAACCACCCGTATCAAAAAATACGATTGAGCGTGTTCCGGAGTGCCTGAGGTGGATAACGCTATGGTGCAGGTCGTTGGGAAACGTCGCAATGCAGCTTCAGCCCGCAGCGGGTGTCAGCTGGCTTGACCCCGCACATGGACCGCCACAATCCTCAGGGTCTTGCGGCCGGCGACGATCATGCAACCCACGTCCTTACGCCGCGTTGAATGTTGTTCCGCCAGGGAGGAGAGAGATGGACAGATTGCAGTTCGTCATTCCGGTTCGCATTCGCACAATGCCTGGGGCCTGCGTCGACGAGGTCTACAGCGTGAGCCAGGCCCTCGACCTCCTCATCGATTGGCCGGGGACCAGACAGGGTCCGATCTACCAAACTGCCCTCAATGCGTGTCTGGCAGCGACGGTGGAGGAAGTTCCGACCGAGGATGCTCGAAGAGCGTTCGTAAGTTTTGCCCGCTTCAGCAACATCTTGGCCAAGGATGCGCCAAACGCGGTGTCACTCACCAGTGACGGCGATTTGCGGCCGATGGCTAATAAGTAGCCTACACACTCCCTGACAACGCCTGATCTGAGCAGAACCACGGGCGCGCTCGCACCCTCGGCTCGGCTGTAAAGAGGCCGTCGCTGGTGACGGTTTAGTCCGGCGAAGGTCAGCCATGCCGGAATTTCCTCTTGCCGAGCGGAACAATTCTGCCTTCGGACAGGTTCTCTTCCTCAACATTGGAAGGAGGACGAAATGGCCACACTTGGACGCATCGTGCTGGCGGCGATCGGGATCCTCGCCTACAAAAACCGGGACAAGCTCGGCGAACTTCTATCAGAGTATCGTTCCAAATCATCGGACCCGAACAATCCGCAAGCTGGCGGCAACATCCTTGACCAGGTCCTCAGCGGGGCAAGTGGCGGCCTGGCCGAGTTGCTCGAAAAATTTCGGAATGCCGGCAAAGGAGAGGCGGTCGATTCCTGGGTTAAGCAGGGCCCGAACAAGCCGATCGATCCGACCGACGTTGCTTCGGCAATCGATGCTGAAACCATGGACGCATTGGTGCGTCAGACTGGAATGTCTCGAGAAGAGATACTGGCGCGTCTTGCCACCAGCTTGCCAGAGGCCGTGGACGAGATGACCCCGGAGGGTCGCCTGCCCGAGGATACGGCAGGGGCCGATGAAAGGGACACGCTGCTTGATCCAGTGCCGCCCCGCAAAACATGACTTTCGCTTCCGTTGACACTGGCTGTTGCTGATCCCCTCGGATCGCGCCGCCGGATGCCCGACAGCTGCCCAGAATGTCCCCGAAGCTACTGTCCGAAATTCAACCAGCGATCGCCGTCGCGCGCGGGTCGGCGAAGGCGATGCCCGGATACGCACGGATTCGGCATTCAGGAAAGCGGCAAAGGCTTTCGGGTAGTTGCCCCTGCTCTCATGCTGTTTACCACATGAGTGCGCACACCCGTTCGTGGCGCACGAGAAGGAACCTCGCCGGCGATCCTCCGCAGGTTGGCGAGGATGTCTTCTTCGAACTCTTTGCGAGGATGCTAAACCGAAAAGCGGTTTCGATTTGCCAGGAATTGCGACGAAGCGCTGGCCTCACGTAGCGCGGTGCAGCTAAGTCGCGAATGCGAGAAATGATGAATATTAGTGGCACATCGCTGGACCTAAGGAGGTGAGTCGTCCAAAAGGTTGGATTGCAACACGAACTTGCTGCCAACGATCTTCCAGGTTATCCGCCGATAATGCCATGAATGAAATGATTGCTCGACGCCCCCCGTCTTTGACTATGGCCATTTACACATTTGTGACGCTAGGTGGCCTGATCTTAGCGGCCGGGGCCTGGCTTACCATCAATGATCGCTTGCAGGAGTTCCAGCAGGCAGCGCTTGCGGAGGCCGTCCAGACACGAGCGCGCGGAGTAGAGATGACGTTTGCCCGCGCTCTTTATCAGGAATGGCGCGACGCCCGAACGATTGCTCAGCAGTTTTCTCAGAAGGATCCTGTTGCCATCCGCTCGTCGCTTGATCTTCTAGCCGCAGATGACACCCGCGTCTCCTGGGCTGGGATTGCTGCCTCAGACGGAACTGTGACGACGGCCTCTGGGGGATTGCTCGAAGGCCGCAACGTCTCGTCTCGAGCGTGGTTTCAACGTGGATTGAATGGTGCCTTTGCAGGCGATGTCCATGAAGCCGTTCTGCTTGCCGAACTGTTGCCAGCTATCGATGGTGAGCCGCGCCGCTTCATCGATCTGGCGACGCCGGTTCCCGGACCTGACGGGCAAACCGTTGGCGTGCTCGGCTTGCACATCAATTTCGCGTGGTTGCAGGACCATCTGAAGGAGACGGCCCGCGCCCTTGCACTGGATGTGTTCCTCATCGACCGCGATGGCAACATCGTCGTTGGTACCGACGACTCCGTTTTCGGCCATATCGATTTGAAAAGCATCCGATCCGCCGCGATCGGTGCGGAGAATGCCATGGTCGAGCGCTGGCCTGATGGCCGTTCATATTTCACCTCGGTTATTCCGCAGGTGAGCTACGAGGACTTGCCGTCTTTTGGATGGAGCTTCGTGGCGCGCATAAGCAACGAGGCATTCGATCTAAGTCAGGCCTCGGTATCGAATGCTCTTATCTTGCTTTTAATGGGGTTCGGGCTTTTGCTCGCCGCGATGACCTTCCTTTTCGTACAGGTTTTCGTTGTGCCGATCCGAAACCTATCGGAGACGGCGACGGCCATCCTGCGCGGCGAGGAGGTTTATCCGCTTGAATCGCGAAGCTCGGCTGAGGTTGGCATGCTCGGCGCGGCGATCGCACGTCTGCAGACCATTGAAATGAATGCGCACGCCAAGCGAAATTTTTGAACTAACCCTTGCTGGAGAAAGATAACCGCCTACCAAGGTCCTTCAACAGACCACGATAGCGCGTTTGCGTTATCCCCGGAGCGTCTCCGACAGCATAGAAGCGTCGTAGCAATGCCTCATACTGCTCCATGGTCGGCTCCAGCAGGAGCCTGGCGCCGTCCTGCGTAGGCGAGGATACGATTGCGCGAACTGCACCAACATCCTTGATATCGATTTGGATCGGGTTGCTGTCTGGGATGGCGGCGCCGCGAACGCGAACCGTGTTCTGTGTCAGGCTGGTGATCCAGACCCGCATTTCCCGTCCGTCGATGTGAATCGTAGCCTGCTCCGGCGCGTCGCCGAGGTGCCGCTCGCGGCGAGGAAGCTCCACGCACACGACGATCGTCATCGCAAGGACTACCAGATTGTAAAAGGTCCAGAACAGGATGACGAGCTTCCCGTCGCCGGCTTCGTTGAACGCGAAATGGTCAGAAAAGATACCGATCAGCACACCGAACATGGTCAGCGCGAAAAGCAAGAGAAACGGAGCCATTAGCCGCCATTGGACAACAACCTTGCTGCGGTCTCCGCCCTTGGCTGTGACCGAGAAAGGGTGCCCTTTGGGCTGCAGCAGTCCGACATATGCCGCCCGTGTGATCGGAATTGCGCCGAGAAGCTGACTGACGTCATTGACAATTGGAACTACAAGGCCTTTGGAGACGAAATTGAGACACAACATGGTCCAGAGGTAGTAGACGCCAAAGTAGTTGATCACGTCGGGCACCGAGGCGTCGACAACGGTAATGTTGAAGAACCAGTAAAACAGCGGGAAGATCAGCGAGGCCAGTCTGAAGCTGAAGCTCGTGCTCCAGAACAGGACAGAATCCATAACGCTCCAGCGGTCGCGTATTCGCAGATTGTTTTTCGCCAACGGCCCGAAGCGACTGCGCGCAATCTGCATCAGGCCGAGGCACCAGCGAGCCCTCTGTGTCACATACTCCTTTAGCCCCTCCGGCGCGAGGCCCTCGGTAAGTGCTTCGTTCAGGTAGACGGTGTGATGGCCCTTGTCCTGGAGGGCAAGAGTCAGCATGAAGTCTTCAGTTATGCTGTCGGTTGGAAAACCTTTGATGTCCCATATGGCAGACCAGCGTATCACCGACGATGTTCCGCAGCAGAAGGCAATTCCCCAGCTGTCGCGCGCCGGCTGCAGATGATCGAAGAAGAAGCGTTGCTCGTCGGGGTAGGATCGGCTCAGTCCGAGATTGTGCTGGATGGGATCCGCATTGAAGAAGTGTTGGGGAGTCTGGACCAGGCCGACATTTTCGGCATGGAACAGGGCGATCGTGCGCGAAAGAAAGTTCCGATGCGGGACGAAATCTGCGTCGAGCACCGCGATGAATTCTGGGGGCCCTTCACCGGAAAGCAAAGCGAGA
The DNA here is from genome assembly GCF_047739745.1 of Borborobacter xinjiangensis. NCBI lineage: Bacteria > Pseudomonadati > Pseudomonadota > Alphaproteobacteria > Hyphomicrobiales > Phyllobacteriaceae > Borborobacter > Borborobacter xinjiangensis. The sequence goes on from NZ_JBLLVA010000012.1 coordinate 142,993, forward strand.
GCGTTGTTCAAATTGCCTGCTTTCGCTCCCTTGCCATCGGTGCGCCGGACATAGCGTATGCCGCGCTTTTCGGCGAAATCACGCAGCCAGTCGCGCTGTCCATCGTCGAGAATAAAGACCTCGAAGTTGGGATATTCCATGGCTGACGCGCCAACGATGGTGCGCTCCAGAACCGCCTTTTCCTCATTGTAGGTGGCGATCAGAACGGCAACCCGGGGGGCCCTTACACCCCACCAGTTTACATTGTTGTTGGTCTCTTCCTTGCGATCACGGCTACGAGAAAGGATGAGAAACGCGCTGAGCGACGAGGCGGCAGCACCAGCCTCGATAACAAGGAATGACCAGCTCGCGAACCAGTCCCAATCGAGCGAAAAGGGGGCGATCGTTTCCGTTGCCCGCCACCAGAGATAGCGTATCAACAACAATGCCGCGATGCCGAACAATATGCTTCGATGCAGATCGCTGGTCGGGCGCAAGAGCAAGGGAACGACCATCGCGGTGGCGAGCACGAGAGCCACCCAAACGAGACTCGAGCCCAATTCGGTGAGAAGAAACCACGGCGGCACGTCAGTTCCACAGGCGTCTTAAGAAATCGAGCGGCCGCGCCTCGAAAAAAACGCGCCCCGTTCTGCCGATCGCACACGCCAAGTCCGGATCTTGACGCAGACCAGGTGCCAGCAGCGTTACGTCATAGCGCTCGAGATGTCTTTTGCTGGGTGCGATGGCAAGATTGCGATAGATCGTAGCTGCGCCCGACCCTGCAAGACGTGTCACGGTGCTTTCGAAGAGGCGATCATCGCCACTGACTTTGAAGGTCGCGGCGTCGCCCAGCCGCAGCCGATTGTAAACGCTTTCGGTCACGCTCAGCGTAACGATCGTGGATCGGCAGTCCACCAATCGAATTATGTCCTGTCCGCGCTCGACGGTTTCGCCACTGCCTGCAAGTACCTCCCAAACCGAGCCGTTGACGTTGGACGTCAGCTCCGCTCCGCCGAGCCGGTTCACACGCCGGCGCTCCGCCTGGATGCGCCGATCCAGAGCCTCTGCCCGCGCGTTTTCCGCGTCGAGGTTAGATTTCAATTCGGCCACTCGAAGGGACAATTCAGACAGCTGCTGTTCCGAGTAAGGTGAATCGTTATAGCCATCCCCGAGGAACGTCCCTCCGCGTGCCGATTGAAGGACGATTTCGCTTGCTGCCGCCCGTTGCTTTGCGTCCTCCAGTTCGAGTTCGGCGACCCTCTGCGTAGCCTGAATGCGCTCAAAGCTGGCGGATGTTTCCAGGCCGCGGTCGCTTAGCTGTTGCGAACGCTTGAATGCCGCCGCGGCTTCACTGACGCGGGCATCCGCCGCAGCAGCCTGTGAGTTGGCGGAACGAAGCTGTGCTTCCAGCTGCCGCACGCGTTCTTCCCGATAAACCTTTGCCCGCAATCGCAGTCCCTCGATTGACCCTTCGATGTTGCCAATTGTACGCGTCAGCCGCGCTATTTCGGCAGATACGAAGCCGCGTTCGCGGACAAGATCGTCAAGGCGGGTATTATCGACCAGCAGATCCTGGATGGAGCCAAGCGATTCCCGTTCGCTGATCCGCGTTCCCAAAGCCCGGCGCTCGATGGAGAGCGTCCCGGTGATCGGCGCGCGCACGGTCGTGAGGCGCGCGTTGATGGTCGCATCCGCGCTGGTTCCGGAGAGGTGTTCACCGGCGATGATGATGATGGCGACGACAATGACAAGAAGTCCGATGATCAATCTGGTAAGCCGCATGCTCTTCTCAAGTCGTGGTAATAAATACTCACGGCATTTCGATCAGAAATGAACCGATGTTGCAGGGAAGGGGCTAAGACGTTAACAAGTGGTTAGCGAAATACGTGTGCTTCGAAAGCCGCTCTGACAAATCCGACCTTCCAGCGTTTTTGCGCAGGCGCCTCGCAGGGGGTGTTTATCCTTCCACCCGTTCAACTGGCTGGCAGACAACGTCGCCTCCGACTTTTCGCTGTGGTCAAAGGACTGGCGGCTGGACTTCAGGCGGTCCATCCGCACCCATGGGCGCTCGGCCTGGATTTGTGGCGGCTGAGCCGGCCATATCGCTCCTTAAAGCAAAACTTCGGTTTGCCGCTTTATCGCCTGCGGCCACAGCTTCGCTGGCGGCATGGGATTGAGGTGGCGGCCCGCACCTGATCGCACATCGACACGTAGCCGGGCCGATGCATCAGGAGTAGACTGCGATGGGAGGTGCGGCCAGGAGGTGTGTCATGAGCCGACTTCACGCCGCTACGGCTTTTCTGGCATGTGCGCTCAGCTTTCAGGTCCAAGCTGAAGTTCTCATCGGGGCTGCGGGCCCGATGTCCGGAAAGCTGGCTTGGATTGGAGAACAGTTGCAGCGAGGCGCGGAGGCGGCAGTAATCGATCTAAATGGTCAGGGCGGCGTACTCGGCCAACCATTGCGCCTTGTCATTGCCGATGACTATTGCGACCCCGCGCAGGCCACTGCGGCCGCCAAGAAGCTTACCGCAGACAAAGTGGTCTTCGTAGTCGGGCACTACTGCTCGGGGGCTTCGATCCCTGCGTCGGAAGTCTACGAGGCTGCAGGAGTGCTGCAGATATCGCCGGGTTCGACCAACCCACTTCTGACTGAGCTGGGTCGGCCCAACGTATTCCGCGTAATTCCCCGCGACGATGCGCAGGGAATCGCGGCCGGCGATTTTCTGGCCAAGCACTGGGGCAACAGGAAGATCGCCATCCTTCACGACAATACGACATACGGCAACGGTTTAGCCGAGGAAACCAAGAAGCGGCTGAACAGCCACAACATAAAGGAAACGATCTATCTTCAGTACGAGCCCGGGAAGAGCGAGTATGCGGCGGAGATGGCAAAGCTCCAGGAAGCTGGCGTTGAAGTGGTCTATGTCGGCGGATACCACACCGAGGTAGCGTTCATGGCAAGCGCCTCGCGCGATCGCGGATATCCGGTTCAGTTCATATCGGGTGACGCCATGGCAACCGAGGAATTGGCGCTGATCGCAGGCCCGGCGGCTGACGGCATTCTTTTCACGTTTGCTCCTGACCCGCGCCGAAACACGGAGGCTGCTTCCGTCGTTGCACGCTTTCGCGCTGAAAATTACGAGCCACATGCCTACACTCTCCTGACTTATGGCGCCTTCCAGGTCTGGGCTCAGGCTGTCGCCAAGGCTGGCTCCCTCGAACTTCCGGAGGTAATCGCGGCGCTTCGGGAGGGTGAATTCTCCACCGTGCTCGGTCCGATTGCTTTCGACGACAAGGGCGACCTAACGGCACAAAACTGGGTTTGGTACGTCTGGAAGAATGGGGAATATGTTCCTCTGAAATAGGATTGGCAGACTGCTGGCGCGGCCCGTGAACCAAGGCAAACCGGCGAGACGTGCTAGGCCGCATCAGCCGGATTGGTGTCAATGCTCGACCGTCTTGGTATACGCGGCCGCCTGTTGCTGGTGTTCTTCGCCTTGAGCGCGATCAGCATGCTGTCGACGGTTGCCGCGATTTACGTTCATCTTGAAGTCGGCTCCGTCGTGGAACGAATTACACAGCGTCGCGTGCCCTCGGCATTCGCCGCCCTCCAGTTGTCCCGCCAGGCCGAACGAGTTGCCGCTGCGGCACCTTCCATGCTCGCCGCAACCAGCAAGTCGAAGCGCGCTGAAGTCTCGGCTGCGGTCTCGACTGAGATGGCGCGGCTCGAAGAACTGCTCGGATCGCTCAGGGGCACCACGCTCAGCAGCGAATCCATCGCTGAGATCGAACAGGCAGTCCTGGGGCTAGCGCGAAACCTGCGGACACTTGACCGTCTGGTTGAGGCCAGGCTGACTGCCGTCGCCCGGAAGGAAGAGCTACTGCGGCGGTTGTCGGCCACGATAACCGCAAGCCTGCGCCTGGTGGCAGCCGGTATTCTGGTGGTGAATTCGAAGGTGTCCGGCTGGCGAGACTTAACCACGGATTCGGCAACATCGCCTGAGCAACGCGCTGCGGTGACGGAGAGCGCCGTGCGGGCGATCGAAGACTACCTCCCGCAGCAAAAAGCGCAGCAGGAAATTGCGGCCATCAATGATGCGTTGTTGAAGGCCGCTGACGCGCCCACCTCCAGTGACCTTGCATTGATTGCCTTTCCGCTACAGCGCTCACTCAGCAGCTTGGAGGCCATAGCACCGGAGATCGAAGCGAAATTGCAAACCCGCTTTCGGCAAAGGACAGCGGAGTTTAAGGCGCTGATAGCAGGGGAGAGTGGCATTCCGAGTGCCCGCGGAGATGAGCTCGCCATCGTGGCTGAAGGTGAGAAGCTGGTGGCCGAGAACGAGCGGCTCTCTCGCGATTTGACCGCTGCGGTCGACCGCCTGGTGACGGCAGCCGATCGGGAGATCGCGACGGCCGCACAAGAGACCGCCACCGTGCAGACTTTCGGAACAGGTATCGTTCTCAGCTCCGCCCTTTTAACCCTTTTTAGCTCGGTTTTGATCGTCTGGCTCTATCTGGATCGCAACCTTCTGGCCAGACTTGCCGCCGTCAGCCAGAGCATGCTCGCCATTGCCGGGGGCAATCTTCGAACGCCGCTACCCAAGGCAGGTGAGGATGAGATTGGTCGCATGGCCGAGGCTCTTCGCCTCTTCCGAAACACAGCAATCGAAGTCGAGGAGAAAAATCTGCGTGAGGTGGCCGAAGCCCGCCAGCGCCTCGTCGATGCCATCGAAAGCATTTCGGAGGGCTTTGCGCTTTACGATGCGGAGGACCGACTGGTCCTCTGCAACAGCCGATACCGCGAAATCCTCTATCCTGATATGGATGATGCCGTGATTTCAGGAGCCCGTTTCGAGGCAATTATCCGTGCTGCCGTGGAGCGTGGGCTCATCGAGGACGCAAGCGGTCGCGAGGAAGAGTGGATTGCCGAGCGCCTTGAAGGGCATCGCAATCCGACTGGAACGCATATCCAGCGACGCAGCCCGGATCGCTGGATCCAAATCAGTGAACGACGGATTTCGGGCGGCGGCTCGGTCGCAGTCTACTCGGACATTACGGAGCTTAAGCTGCGTGAGCAGGATTTGTCCGAAAAATCGACGGCACTTGAAGCACTCTCGGGCAAGCTTGCCAAATATCTCGCGCCGCAGGTCTACAGTTCGATCTTCAGCGGCCGGCAAGATGTCAGAATTGCCAGCCAACGCAAGAAATTGACGATATGCTTTTCGGACATTGCCGGATTTACGGAGACCACCGACAAGATGGAATCTGAGGAACTCACGGAGCTCCTCAATCAATACCTAACCGAAATGTCCAAGATCGCTTCGGAGTTCGGGGCCACGATCGACAAATTTGTAGGCGATGCCATCCTGATGTTCTTTGGCGATCCTGAGACCCGCGGCGTAAAGGAGGACGCGATCGCCTGCGTTTCGATGGCGCTTGCCATGCAGAAGCGAATGGGCGAACTCGGCGAAACTTGGCGCAGCATTGGCATCGAGGCGCCGCTGCGCTGCCGCATTGGCATTCACACGGACTACTGCACCGTCGGCAATTTCGGGAGCGAGGACCGGATGGACTACACGATCATCGGCGGGGCGGTGAATCTCACCGCGCGGCTGGAGCAGGAGGCAGCTCCGGGGTCCGTCCTCATCTCCTACGAGACGTTCGCGCAGGTGAGGGATGCGATCCATTGCGAGGAAATAGGCCGCATTCGTGTCAAGGGACTAGCCTATCCGGTCGCGACCTATCACGTCGTCGACTTCAAGGCCAATCTGACGGCAGGCTGCGACGCCATTCACAAGGAGTTGCCACATCTGAGGCTGGATGTGGAGCCGGAACTCATGTCGACCGGCGAGCGCGAAGAGGCGGCCGCGGCACTTCGCAACGCGCTCAATCGGCTTGGTCCCTGACTTTGCCTGGTGTTCCATAGGATTTGCCCAACGCCGCTCTACGAACACAGATGACGCCGGGCAGCGTATAGGCAGGTGCGAGACGCGAATTATAGGCTGCCGCTTTTGACGAGAACGATTTAGCATGGACTGACGGGCACTTGCTATTAATGTCTGCGCCGGTCCTAACGCATAGCGGAGGCGAGGCTTTTCGTCATTGGCTAATTGCTGGACGCTCTGATCCGATCGCAGTTTTTGCCAAAACCTTAGTGAACGCTCGGTCGCGCCCTGTGCAGCATTCCAGCGGCTCGCGCTATTTTGAAGATCCCGCCCGGCGTGTCAGCGACGTCGCTCGTGGAAAGGAGGAATACAAGCGGCGCATCAAGCTGACCCGCGGCCCACACCGCATGGGCGCCACATTGCCCTTTATGCGGATCAGAAAGCGGCCGCGGATGTGAATGTTTTCCACTCCACGAATCGATCGTCCGGCCTTTTCGTCTCATCGGTGTGGTAACTCGTTCCAAGCATGCTATGCGTATTGCAATGGCAAGTGAGAATCACCGTGATTGACCCTGCGACAGATCTTTTACGAACGGCCAATGGGAAACGGTTTAAGACCCTACTGGCAGATCCGCCGTGGCAGTTTGTGAACCGGACCGGCAAGGTCGCGCCGGAACACCGGCGGTTAAATCGCTAGGGCACCATGTCGCTGGCCGAGATAAAGGCGCTTCCCGTCTCATCAGTGAGTGATACGACCGCTCATCTTTATCTTTGGGTCCCGAATGCGCTCCTTCCTGAGGGGCTGGAAGTGATGGCAAGCTGGGGGTTTACGTATAAGTCAAATCTGATCTGGCATAAGATAAGGAAAGATGGCGGCTCGGATGGACGCGGCGTCGGTTTTTACTTTCGGAACGTGACTGAAATCATCCTGTTCGGCGTTCGTGGGAAGAATGCTCGAACGCGCGAAGCTGGTCGCACACAAGTGAACCTTCTGGCGACACGCAAGCGTGAGCACTCACGCAAACCCGACGAACAGTATGACATCATCGAAGCCTGTTCACCCGGCCCCTATTTGGAATTGTTCGCGCGCGGGACTCGACCGAAATGGACGGTGTGGGGGAACCAGGCCGACGACAGCTATGCGCCCACCTGGGACACATACAGCAATCACTCAAGGGCACTCGCGGCGGAGTGATCGGCCAGTGGCCAGTCTTCTATGCACTTGGGCTTGATGCCGATGGCCAGGACAGGACAACCCCCGTTCCGGCCTGCATTAAGCCTGTAGAGTAGCTTGCCCATCCATGTCGTGCTCGCTCCATACTTCGACATGATGCCAAGCGCCCGGAAAACGTCGTTCATGTCCTTGCTTCTCGTCAGCAAGACCGCCGCATCGATAGCTCCAGCCTGATAAAATGCATCGAAGGCGTAGAGATCTCGATCAAATGTCTGATCTTCGCTGTTCCACTCCAGATCGAACGCTACCTTGTTCTTGACGTAATCGATTTTGTGTCCGTCAAGAAACCCCTCGCGGGCTCAGCGGCTTCTCGCTTCTCGAATTTCGCCTTACCGCCCTTGGTCACACCTACTTGCTCCTTCCATAGCAGCCGAACAAGCAAGTCACCTCGAATGACAGTCTCGTGCCAATTCTTCGGGCGCAGAAGGTCGTTAATTCGCTTCGGTATATCGGACTCGTTTCCGCCCGCCTTCTGAATCACGTCTGTTGAGATCGTGAAGGCGCGCAGCGCCTCTAGGAGTTCGTGCCACTCAGCAACCCGCGTCTCGGCGAGGATGACGGCGGCGTTTTTGTAGCTGAAGAACTCGTATTTTTCCCGAACGTCCATCGGGATGCGTGAATCAACTAGGTTCTGAGGATCCGCAAGATATCCCGCTGGCGCGGTATCATGTTCCTCCTCCTGGAGCTTTCCGCCAAGATTTTCGTCCGGTTCATCATTAGCCATGGCTAGCCTCCCGGACCGGCAATAGCTGATTCCTTTGCGCTGAGTTATTCGGGACCTTGCGCCCGACGGGCCTCCGAACTCAATCGAATGCGCTCTCGTGAAGAGGTTGCCCAACGGCAGCGCTGCCGCGCTTGGCTGTTGATGTCGACATCAAATGACTGCATCGGCAAAGGCCTGCGGTGTTTCCTGTCGAAGATTGTGCCCAATGCCGTTCGTATTGTTGCGGTGCTTATACTTGTCGGTAACACCTTGGCGTAGGCTCCGGGCGCGGGCGCGCCATTGGCGCCGACTTGGAGCGTTATTGGTCGGAAGCTGCCGGCATCGTCGTTTCGCAACGGCACCCGCCATCCCGATTGACTCTTCGTTCCGAACGGAACAAATGTAGAACATATCACCGACGTCCGACGTTAAGGTTAAGATGAGTGCATCGGCGCCCCCTATCGCCATTGCCCAGCTTCGAGAGCGCGTTGCCCGCCTCGAAGGCGCGGCCGCACGTGCCCGCGAGGTTTTGCCGTTCGGTGTTCCCGCGATCGACCGTGTTCTGCCGGGAGGCGGACTGGCGCTGGGCAGCCTGCATGAGGTGGCCGGTGGCGGCAACGGAGCGTTGGACGGCGCGGCCGCCGCGTTGTTTGCGGCAGGCATTGCCGCGCGCACGGTCGGCAAGGTGCTATGGTGCGTAACGCGGCAGGACCTGTTTGCGCCAGCAATTGCGCAGGCGGGGCTGTCGCCGGACCGGGTGATCTATGTCGAGGCCGGCGACGAGAAGGCGGTTCTCGCCTGTTTCGAGGAAGGACTGCGCCATCGTGGTCTCGGGGCAGTGGTCGCCGAAGTCGCTCGCCTGTCGATGACGGCCTCGCGACGGCTGCAGCTTGCCGGGGAAGGCTCCGGCGTGATCGGGATCGCAATTCGTCGTTGGCGGCGACAGGCCGACACCATGGAGTTCGGGCAGCCAACAGCAGCCGTCACTCGCTGGCGGGTATCGGCGCTGCCGTCGACGCCGTTGCCGGTCCCCGGCGTCGGGCGGGCCCGTTGGCATGTCGAGCTGATCCGTTGCCGTGCCGGCGAAAGCACAGATTTCGAAGTGGAGGCATGCGATGCCCAGGGTCGTATCCGTCTTCCTTCCGTTGTGGCCGACAGACCGCTTCAGAAGGAAATCGGGCGCCGCCGCGCCGCCGGCTGACAAGCCGCTCATCCTGGTTGGGCGCGACGGACGCCGCCGTGTCGTGCTCGCCGCTGACACGGCAGCGCAAGGACTCGGCTTGCGCGTCGGCATGCCGGCGTCAAAGGCGCAGGCTCTGGTGCAGAACCTGCACGTCGAGGACGCCGATCCGCAAGGCGACAGCGAGGCTTTGGATCGCCTGGCGCTGTGGGCGCTCCGGCGCTACTCGCCAGTCGTCTCTGCCGATCCTCCCGATGGGCTGGTGATCGATGCCACTGGCGCTGCCCATCTACACGGTGGCGAAGATGCCATGCTAGCCGACATTCTGTGCCGGCTTGCCGCCGCAGGCTTCACCGCGCAGGCGGCAATGGCCGACAGCTGGGGTGCCGCGCATGCGCTCGCCCGTTTTGCGGCACGGCCAACGCTGGTTGCTCGTCCGGGACGAAGCGCTGAAGCAATCCTGTCCTTGGCAGTTGCTGCACTGCGCCTGCCAGGCGACATGGTCGACAGTCTTCGCAGGCTGGGTTTCGAGAGCATCGGCGACCTCACCTCGAGCCCGCGCGCGCCCCTGACGCTTCGCTTCGGCCCGGAGCTTGGCCGTCGTCTCGATCAGGCGATCGGGCGGATCAACGAACCGGTCGAACCGATCCGGCCAATGGACATCGTCGAAGTGCGTTGCGCCTTCGGCGAACCGATCGGGTCGGCCGAGACAATCGCCCGGTATGCGGGCAGGCTCGTCGATCAGCTTTGCGCGGTCCTGGAGGAAAGGGGACTTGGGGCGCGCAGGCTCGATCTGCTCCTTGGCCGCGTCGACAATGGCATCGAGGCAATCTGTGTCGGCACGGCGATGCCGGTGCGCGATGCCAAGCGCCTGACCCGACTGCTCACCGACAAAATCGAGACTGTCGATCCGGGATTCGGGATCGAGCTGATGCGGCTTGCCGCCACACTTGCTGAACCGCTACAGCCGAAGCAGGCGGTCTCCTCGTTGATCGATAAGCCGCAGGCCGATGTCTCGGAGCTGATCGACACACTGGCCAATCGTGTCGGTGAGGGACGCCTCTATCGTTTCGCGCCTGTCGAGAGCGAGGTGCCCGAGCGTTCGGTCATGAAGATCGCGCCGGCGGCACCCGATTGCGGGGAGGACTGGCCGATCCAATGGCCGCGCCCGACACGACTTCTGCCCATGCCGGAGCCGATCGAGACGGTGGCGCTCCTGCCCGACCATCCGCCGGTGACCTTCACGTGGCGCGGCATCCGTCGCCGGGTGAGGCGCGCCGACGGGCCCGAACGCATCTTCGGCGAATGGTGGAAGCGCGACGCCGAACTCACCGCTGTTCGGGATTATTTCCAGGTCGAGGACGAGGCTGGAGAGCGCTTCTGGATCTTTCGCGCCGGGGACGGCGAAGATGCCGCGACCGGGTCACACAAATGGTTCCTACACGGGATCTTCGCATGACCGACACGGCCCGATACGCCGAACTGCAGGCCACCTCGCATTTCTCGTTCTTGCGCGGCGCGAGTTCTTGCGAGGAGTTGTTTACCCAGGCCGCGGGACTTGGCATCGAAGCGTTGGCAATCGTCGACCGCAACAGCCTTGCTGGCATTGTGCGCGCCCATGAAGCGGCCAAAGTGACAGGCGTCCGCCTGATCGTCGGCTGCCGCCTCGATCTAACCGACGGCACATCGCTGCTCGTCTATCCGACGGACCGGCCGGCCTACGCGCGGCTGTGCCGGCTGCTGTCGCTCGGCAAGAAACGGGCAGGCAAGGCGAAGTGCCATCTCGAATGGGAGGATGTCGTCCCCCGTGGCGAAGGATTGATAGCCGTCCTCATACCCGACGAGGCCGATGACCTCTGCGCGATGCGGCTACGTCGGCTGCGCGACGCGTTCGGCGATCGCGCCTATCTGGCGATGACCTTGCGTCGGCGTCCCAACGACCAGCTGCGGCTTCACCGTTTGTCGCACCTGGCGAGCGCGATCGACGTGGCCGCCGTCGTCACCAACGACGTACTGTTCCACGCGCCGGATCGCCGGCTGATGCAGGACGTCGTCACCTCTGTCCGCCGTGGTGTCACGATCGACAAGCTCGGGTTTCGGCGCGAACGGCACGCCGACCGCTATTTGAAGTCCAGCGTGGAAATGGCGCGCCTGTTCTCAAGGTATCCGGAAGCGGTTGCCCGAACCCTCGAGATAGCCGACCGCTGCCGCTTCAACCTCGACGAACTCGCCTACCAATATCCGGAGGAGAAGACGATGCCGGGCCTGAGCGCACAGCAGGCGTTGGAACAGCTGACCTGGGAGGGAGCCGGTGGGCGCTACCCGGAAGGTTTGCCCGACAAGGTGCGCGCCTCGCTCAAGCACGAATTGCAGCTGATCGAGAAGCTCGGATACGCACCATATTTCCTCACCGTCAATTCGATCGTCCGCTTCGCCCGCTCTCAAGGGATACTTTGTCAGGGCCGTGGGTCTGCCGCCAACAGCGCCGTCTGCTATGTGCTCGGGATCACCTCGATCGATCCCGACCGCAATGACCTATTGTTCGAGCGCTTCGTCTCCGAGGAGCGACGCGAGCCGCCCGACATCGACGTCGATTTCGAACATGAGCGGCGCGAGACGGTCATGCAATGGGTATTCGACACCTATGGCCGGGACCATGCGGCACTCTGCTCCACCGTTATCCGCTACCGCTCTAAAGGAGCGTTGCGCGATGTCGGCAAGGCGCTCGGCCTGACCGAGGACGTCATCAAAATGCTCTCGGGCCAGGTGTGGGGCTGGTCGAAGGAGGGGATTGAGGCCAAACACGCCGAAGAGCTCAACCTCAATCTCGGCGACAGAAGACTGCGTCTGGCACTTGACCTCGCCCGCCAGCTAATCGGCACGCCGCGGCATCTCTCCCAGCATCCCGGCGGCTTCGTTCTGACCAACGATCGGCTGAACGACTTGGTGCCGATCGAGCCGGCGGCCATGGTCGACCGGCAGGTGATCGAGTGGGACAAGGACGACATCGATGTCCTTCGCTTCATGAAGGTCGACTGCTTGGCGCTCGGGATGTTGTCTTGCATGAAACGCGCCTTTGATCTCCTATCCAATCACAAGGGCCTCGATCTCGACCTGGCTTCGATCCCGGCCGAGGACCCTAGAACCTACGCAATGATCAGGAAGGCCGACACGTTGGGCACGTTCCAGATCGAGTCGCGTGCGCAGATGTCGATGTTGCCGAGGATCAAGCCGCGGACCTTCTACGACCTCGTCATCGAGGTAGCGATCGTCCGACCTGGCCCGATTCAAGGCGACATGGTGCATCCCTATCTGCGCCGCCGCGAAGGCAAGGAGGATGTCGTCTATCCGAAACCCGAACTGGAAAAGGTGCTCGGCAAGACGCTCGGTGTGCCGCTCTTTCAGGAACAGGCCATGCGTGTGGCGATCGAATGTGCCGGCTTCACGCCGGGCGAAGCCGACAAGCTCCGCCGCGCCATGGCTACCTTCAAGCACACGGGCGGCGTCAGCGCCTTCAAGGACAAGCTGGTCGGGGGGATGGTCAAAAACGGCTACGAGCGGGAATTTGCCGAAAAGACCTTCTCTCAGCTCGAGGGCTTTGGCAGCTACGGCTTTCCGGAGAGCCATGCTGCCTCCTTCGCGCTGATCGCCTACGCCTCGTCGTGGATCAAATGCCATCATCCGGACGTGTTTTGCGCGGCACTTTTGAACGCGCAGCCCATGGGCTTTTATGCGCCGGCCCAGATCGTGCGCGATGCGATCGCCCACGGGGTGGAAGTTCGGCCGGTCTGCGTCAACGCTTCGCGCTGGGACTGCACGCTTGAGGCGACGCCAGCCGAGGACAGGTTCGCTGTGCGCCTTGGCATGCGCATGGTGCGTGGTCTTGCCAATGCCGATGCCGGCGCGATCATTGTCGCACGCGCTGACCAGCCATTTGTCTCTTTCGATGATTTGTGGCGGCGCGCGCGGGTGCCTGCGGCATCTCTTGTCCAGTTGGCTGAGGCGGATGCGTTCCGGCCGTCACTTGCATTGGCGCGCCGCGAAGCGTTGTGGGCGATCAAAGCGCTTCGCGACGAACCCCTGCCGCTCTTCGCCGCCGCAGCCCGAGGTGAATCCTGCATCATGCCGGAGATCAAGGAGCCGACGGTCGCCTTGCGGCCAATGACCTCGGGTGGCGAGGTCGTCGAAGACTATGGCCATGTTGGCCTCACCCTGCGCGACCACCCCGTCAGCTTCCTGCGCGAGGATTTACGTCGTCGCCGCATCGTGTCCTGCGCCGAGGCGATGGGCGCGCGTGAGGGCAAATGGCTGGAAGCGGCGGGCTTGGTTCTGGTGCGCCAGATGCCCGGTTCCGCGAAGGGCGTGATGTTCATCACCATCGAGGACGAGACCGGCATCGCCAATCTCGTCATCTGGCCGAAAGTCTTTGAAAAGCAGCGGCGCGTGGTTCTGGGCAGCAGCATGCTGGGGGTGAAGGGCCGCATCCAGCGGGAGGGCGAGGTGGTTCACCTCGTTGCCCGCCATCTGACAGACCTTTCGGCCGATCTGGCAAATGTCGGCGAACGCGACCATGCCTTTCCTTTGCCGCATGGCCGCGGCGACCAGATCCGCGACGGCGGCGGGTCGGCGCCTGATCCGCGCGAGCTGCCGCCTCGAGGCATCCGGCCGCGTGACATTTACGATCCCTACGGCCACATCCGGGAAATCAAAGTGAAGGCGCGGAATTTTCGGTAGCGACGTGGACACGACAGCGACCATACTCCATGCCGATCTCGATGCTTTCTACGCATCGGTGGAGCAACTGCTCGATCCCAGCCTGCACGGCAAGCCAATCGCGGTTGGCGGTGGTGTAGTGCTCGCTGCTTCATACGAGGCCAAGGCCTCCGGCGTGCACGGCGGCATGCTGGGACGGACGGCGCGCGAACTTTGTCCGCGCTGGTTTCGTCGCCGGCCATTTCAAGCAGTACCAGCGTCTTGGCGACGCGGCGATCAAGATACTTGGCGATTTCACACCGCTTGTCGAACGGATCTCGATCGATGAAGCCTTCGCAGACGTTGCCGGCTGCACGCGTCTCTTCGGTTCGCCACGGGATATCGCCGCGGCGATCCGGGGCCGCGTCAGAACGGAGCTCGGCTTGCCTATCTCGGTCGGCGTCGCCCGCACCAAGCATCTCGCCAAGATCGCCTCCCAGGTGGCGAAGCCGGACGGCCTTGTCGTGATCGACCCGGCAACCGAAACTCGAGTTCCTGCACGACCTGCCGATCGAACTCATGTGGGGCGTCGGCCCTGTCACCAGGACGAAGCTGGTTGCGCAGGGAATCCTTACCATCGGGCAGCTGGCACATGCGCCCGGGCACTCGCTTGAGAAACGTCTGGGACATGCGGCGGGAGAACAGCTTCGAGCCCTGGCCTGGAACCGCAATCCGCGAGAAATCAGGACTCGACATCGGGCGAGCTCGGCTGGCGCCCCGTCGGCACTCGGCAGGAGGCCGGCCGAAGAACGCGTCTTCCGGCCAGCCCTGCTTCATCTGGCCGACAGGGTAGGGTCCCGGCTTCGCGCAAAATCCCTGGCAGGTCGGACGGTGACGGTCCGCGTTCGCTTCGCCGATCTGCGTTCCGTTACCCGATCGATCACACTCGACACGCCGATTTCGCTGTCGCACCTGCAAAGCCCGGCCGTAATGCAGCTCGATCTTCCGCTCGGACTCGCCGACGAAAAACGCCGGCCCGGCACGCGAATGGGCATTGCGCGTTCAGACGCCGATCGTGCGATAGACGCGATGGATGGCAGGCCGTCGGATACGGATCGACCATCCTTGAAACCTCGCAATCCGTCCCAGACGAATTCCGTAAACTCGCCGAAAAGGATTTGTAGCCGAAGGTACTGGCCTAGCCGTCATCATCCTCGGCCACCACGCGATACTTGTATTGCCCTCTAATGAAACGGTTGAAGAAACGGCCCTTCACGAAGGCCGACTTGAATGCTTGATAGGTTCGAGGATCGACGCCCTCATAGACGTAACGATCGTTGGTGGTCACCAGCCGTACCGAAAGGGTCTTCGTCGCTTCGTCGTATTCGATGTTGCGGATCAACGTCGATGGCATCTCGACCTCCGTCAATCCGACAACTGAAGCGCGTCCGTCAGGTTCCCTATCGGCATACAGAACGATCTGCCGCAGGCTTCGGTACGAGGCGGACCTGATCGCGGCGGAGGGAACCAGAACTCGTCCGCGAGGGCCGAGGGGATCGGCTGGTGTGGAGACAAGCCGCATTTCGAAGACGGGGCCGGCGTCTCCCTACTTACCGGCAGCGGCGCGAGAACGGCTCGAAGGCCTATCATCGGCGACCGGTCTGCGGCCGGCATATCTGATGACGGGGGCTGCCCGCACCGACTGGGAGCACAGCATTCCGCCACTCGCTGCGCATCGCTACTCGATGACGCTGCGAACGTTGCGTGCCTAAGAAGGAGGCCGATCACGCGCGCGCTTGCCGTTCCGCGAAGTCCGAGACAATGGCCCTTTGCCCCTTCAGGATCTTGCCGTCGGCCTCGGCGAGGCTGAACCAGCCGGCGCGGTCCACTTCGGGAAATTCCCTCATCGTGCCCGACCGGGGCGGCCATTCCAGCGTGAAGGTGTTGCTTTCAATCGCTGCGACATCGATATCGACATCCGCCTCCACCGACCAGGCGATAACGATTTTCCCGCCACGCTGCTTGTACTCGCCAAGTCGCTCGAAGCGGCCACAAATTCTTGTACCGATCTCCTCCTCGACCTCACGCATGGCTGCCGCTAACTCGTCTTCCCTAGGGTCAATGAGTCCTTTCGGTATCGACCAGGCTCCGAGATCCTTCTTCGCCCAGAACGGCCCGCCTGGATGGACGAGCAAAACTTCAATCTGTCTGTGCTTTCGCCGAAAAATCAGCAATCCGGCACTGCGCTCTGCCATTTCGATCCCCAAGGCGGGCCACCCCTAGGCTAGGCTAGTCGGAGCCGGCACGCACCGTTTCGACATCGAGCGAACCCGCAGGAAGCGGGCTGAGCAACTCCCCTTCCGATTTGGTGAGATGAATCCACGATACCCAGTCGTGCGGCCGCAGCACCGCGACCTGCCGGTTGTGATACGGCTCGACGTCCGGCCCCGGTTCTGTCGTCAGCATCGTGAAAGATGGCGGCTGGTTGCCTTGGCCATCGCGCCAAAGGCCCGCGATCGCCAGGAAGGGCGCGTTTCGCAAGGTGAATCGATGCTTGGCCTTCGGGTATTTCTTGCCCGTAAACTCAAAGAAGGCGCTGGCTGGGACGAGGCAGCGATTGCTGCCCCCAAACCGTCTGCCCTCTGACCGGAAATTGAAGACGGGACCACCCTTGGGATTGGCAGGCGGAAAGCCGAACCGCATCGGAGTAAGCTCTATCGCGTTGCCTGCTGCCCGCATCACAGGTCCGATATCGCCAATCTTGATGTCATCTGCGATTGGAAGATCAAGCGCGCTTTGTTGCTTCGGAATCTTCAACTCCAAATACTGCATGAGTTCGCAATATTCGGCCCACGCGATGTGTTGCTCATAGTCGTTGCACATACAGACAACATAGGTTGATTGCGATGACTGACGAGGGTCGAAATCTATGAAGCAGAGATGCTGAGTGCGCCCGCCAGTCGCTGTCGCGCTGCTTCATGAGGCAGCAGACCGGAGAAGAAAGGACGGACGACCCGGTCGGTGAACGCCGCCCCCTGTAACGGCATGGAAAAGGAAATGGCACGCGGCTCTCGTCCGGCGAGATAATCTGCGGCATAGGCATAGCTGAGAGCTCCGCCTTCATCCTGACGAGGGTGCCGCCTGCGCTTCACGACCATACGTGCAGCAGGTGGCTCATGGCGCGCTCTCCCGTCGGCTGCCGGCGGAGACTCTCAGGCCAAGCGCTGCCGCCACATGAATGGCGGCCGAGCTTGGCAGCGCTCCTTTCCTGCCTCAAGCTCGCGCACGCAACGCATGCCGACCTCCCCGTGAGCCCGGCGAGCTGTTCCTGGGTGAGATCGGCGCCCTGCGTTCCTTGCGATCAAAAGGGCCGAGGCTTTTTTGTCTGTGATCGTTTGCATAAATCACCCGAACGGGATGATTAGACAACTCACCTGCTACACACCAACAAAAACACCCCGTGCGGGATGAATGGATCCCGTGCTGCTGAATGCATAAGGGCTGGGGGCGCGAGGGCGATGCTATTTTCGAGGCCGGATGCGAAGAAGATCCTCTTTCAATTTGATGTCCTCTATCTGGCCTTTACATGGGCGGGCACACAGCCAAGGCTGCGGTTGAGAAGTGTCGCGCTGGCGGCGAGATAATGGCCGCGGGAAGCTTTATCCTGATGATCGTTGGCGCGCTGTTCGGCCACTACAAGTGATGGAGCGGCGTGGTTTGGCGGCGCGATAGGCAGGCTGCGAGACGGCCTTGCCGCGCATAAACTTCATGTTACTGAGGCATACGTGAGCAAGCAAGGCCATCGAGGGGCGACCGAGCAAAATCACGGACGCCGTAGGCGCGGCAAACTCTCCATCGACGGCACAGGTCAGCGCATTGATAGAATTTCGAGAACGGGGGGCAGACCGACCAGGCGGGCAGGGTAGGGACCCGACCGGGTGTCCGAGCGTACGACGGGCACAGCGATAGTTAAACGTTTAGCACAAGCGGCAACAGCTAGTTTGCCTCCGTCTGGCATGGTGACCTCATGTCGGGGTAAATCCATCCATGCTCAAGCGGAAGATCGACTATCAAGCCAACTTGCGGGGCGCTCGACGGTACAGCTTCCAAGATGATTACCATTTGAAGAAGGCGCAGCGAACACGCATCGATGACCGCCTGTGGTGGCTTGTGATAGCGCTAGCAATCCTGGCGCTCTCAGGCGTAATTGCTTGGCACCCCCTGCGATCCATTGAGGTCAACAGCGTGTGGGATGCCGTTGGTCACTTGGCTGCTGCGCCCAACTGCAATGCCGCGCGAGCTGTCGGTCTTGCCCCTGCACGTCGCGGCCAGCCAGGGTATTGGCTGTCGCACGATCGTGATCGAGACGGTTGGGCGTGCGAGCCTTGGCCGAGATAGTTAACCGGCCTCAGCGCACATGATGAGGCTCTCACAGGATATGCGAAACCAACCACAAAGTGGTTCCGTACACTGCTGCACCTAGAACCACCGCCGTGCCGAAGGCTTGGGTGGCATATTCGCCCGAAATGGGCTTTCTAACCAGGTTGATAATCAACTGCGCCAAGCCAAGTGCAGCGCCAACGATAAACCAGAACATAATTCAACCGCCCGTCCGCTTTGGCGCGATCTAATCGCCATCCTGTGCAGGACGCAACCTCGGCGTTCGCACTAGGGTTTGGATCGTCGCTCACCTTTTTGGCTGCCTCGGTCCGAGCAGCAGCCGCATTTGCCCTAATTGATGATGTGTCGACCACGAAGGTACCGGCGGTCCGCATGTCTAAGAACCGAAGCGGGCATTACGGCCCGCTTTTTTGCTTTTATGCGATGGTGGAACAATAGCCGGGCAGAGTGGTTTCCCCCTCCTCCCACACCACCTCGTTTTTCCCAATCGGCGAGGTGACCGCAGCCCGCCGTCTCATACCTCTCAAGACGGCGGGCTTTTTGATGGCACTGGTGACCTCAGCCGCGATCCTAGACGCCGCCTAGTTGATGAAGCGGATTGCGAGCATCAGCCGATCTCCGCGCGTGGGTGGCGACGCTCTATGATAGCAGGAGGTATCCTGCACGAAACCGGTCCCTGCCGGTCCTTCA